>JAPLBX010000062.1 GCA_026392535.1 Actinomycetota bacterium | reverse complement strand
AAAATCAACTAGCAATCCTTGGAAAGAAACAACTTTTATATTGCTCCATTTCGAACAAGCTTCGGCAATGAAATTGATTCGTTCTTCAACTGAAAAAAGGGCAGATTTCGAACTATTGGTGAGTACGGCAACAGTCACGTTGTCGTACATGGCACTTGCCCGTTCGAAGACGTCTAGGTGTCCGTTGGTCACAGGATCGAAAGAACCTGGACAGACCGCGTTACGCATAGGCGAAACCTAGCAAACACCCGATTTGACCAAAGTATCTCCGTAGGAACGCTCTTGAACCTGCTCATAGCCGGTGGGCCACTTAAATGACTCTCCCCGTGAGCTTCGTTCAACCACTACGACCGCATCAGCTGCTAGATGCCCATTTTCGAGTAAGAGAGTAAGCACTCCCTCTATCTCCGTATTTGGATATTCATACGGGGGATCTATGTAAACCAAATCAAATTTTGAGATTGCATTCGCCTTTAAGAAGGCTGTTACATCTAATGTCTTTACTACAACTTCAAACCCGATGGTTTTTGCATTTTCCTTAATGATGTTTGCAGTAGCGGGATGTTTCTCAACCAAGGTCGCACTTGCTGCGCCACGTGACATAGCTTCAAGTCCGAACGCGCCACAACCTGCATACAAATCCAAAACTACTAAATCAGCAAAATTGCCAAGCCGACTTGTTAGCGAAGTGAAAACTGCTTCGCGAACTCGATCGGAAGTTGGTCTAGTGCCTGTTGTGGGAACTTTGAGTTGGCGTCCCTTAGCGATTCCGGATATGACTCTGACCATCAGGTTTTCTCCAAGAATTCTGACTTTTCATCCGATTGAATTTCTTTAATTCGTTTTGCCAAACTCAAATTGTTTTTCAACTCTGGATCTGCTTGCAGTAACTTCCAAGCAATTTCACGGGCTTTTGCAATAACATCCTCGTCGCGCACAACTTGAAGCATACGAAGCCCAGACCTGCGTCCACTTTGTGATGCGCCAAGCACATCTCCTTCACGGCGCTGTTCAAGGTCAATTCTCGAAAGTTCGAAGCCATCCAATGTGCTAGCAACCGCTTCGATTCTCTCTCGGGTGGAACTGTCAGCTTCTGAATTTGTAACGAGTAAGCAAAGACCAGGAACCTTTCCACGTCCCACGCGTCCACGAAGTTGATGTAGTTGTGAAACGCCAAAGAACTCTGCGTCCACAATTGCCATCACGCTCGCATTTGGCACATCCACACCAACTTCAATTACTGTGGTTGCAATCAGAACATCGATTTCGCCGCGCGAGAAACTTTGCATGACATCGTCTTTTACGTCGCTGGCGAGTGAGCCGTGTAATTGAGCAACTCTTAAACCTGCAAGTGGCCCGGTTGATAGGTAATTGAACATCTCTTCAACATTCGCTTTGCCTTTGGATGGAATTTCGGTGTCAGATTCCTCTTCAGAAGTATTTTGCGCAGAAATCTTTGGACAGACCACATAAGCCTGATAACCCTTGCCTACCTCTTCGCGAATTCGATCCCAAACTCGAGCCAGATGCGTTGGTTTTTCTTGTGCTGCAACCACGTGAGTGCTTATTGGAATGCGACCTTTTGGAAGTTCTGAAAGGGTTGAGATTTCCAAATCTCCAAAGACAGTCATCGCCACTGTTCGTGGAATTGGTGTGGCAGTCATTACTAAGACGTGAGGCTTGGTCCCCTCGATTGATTTTGCAGCCAAAGCTGCGCGCTGTTCAACACCAAATCGATGCTGTTCATCAACTACTACAAATCCAAGATCAGCAAATTGCACTTTGTCTTGGAATATTGCATGGGTTCCAATCACAATACCCGCAGCCCCACTGGCCGCTGCCAACAATGCTTCACGCTTTGCAGCTGTATTCATAGAGCCAGTTAAAAGTGTTACTTGTGTTGAATGTTTGCCAAGTGGATCGAACAACCCGTCGTTTGAAACCAGTTTGCCAAGCATGGACACAATTGAACGGTAATGCTGACTTGCCAAAACTTCTGTTGGTGCAAGTAACGCAGCTTGCCCGCCGTTGTCCACTACTGCCAGCATCGCTCGAAGCGCGCAAATAGTTTTACCTGAACCCACTTCCCCTTGCAAAAGCCTGTGCATTGGATGTGTGTTTGAGATGTCATTGAAGATTTCTTCACAAACAACATTTTGGCCATCCGTTAAATCGAAAGGCAATATCTGATCAAAATCAGCAAGTAGCCCATCTTTTCTAGGTGGGCGGGCGATCGCATTTGATCTATCGGTTTCAATTCGGCGCAAACCAAGCACAGTTTGATAGACAAATGCTTCTTCGAAAACAAAACGTTCGCGCGCAGCGACTACTTGTCCATAGGTTTCGGGCCGATGGATGTTTACAAAAGCCTGGTAAAGAGTTGTGAAACCATGCGCCTTTTCCAAGTCAGAGTTCAATCCATCTTTGATGAGAGGATCTAGACCGTCCAAGATCAAATCGATGATGCGCTCAAATCTCCAGGAAGGAAAATTGTTTGTGGCCGGATAAACCGCGATTAACGCCCTAGAAAATGCGGCTGCGGCTTCTGGGTCTGGCTCTGCGTCGGTTGGAATCAACATGTATGTCGGGTGAGCTAGTTGGCGTGTGCCTTTGAATTCAGTAATTTTCCCGCTAAACATTCCACTTCGGCCCGCAACTAACTCCCGCTCGCGCCAAGCTTGATTGAAAAAAGTTAATTTCAAACTTCCGGTTCCATCACTGACAACTACTTCTAAAAGGCTGCCACGCTTATTTCTCATCGGACGATTTGTCACTGAAGTGATTTGCGCCATGATGGTAACTTGCTCATCAACCTTTAAGCCAAGCATTTCCGTCAACTCACCACGAGTTGCGTAACGATGTGGGAAATGACGCAAAGCATCTTCAACCGTTTTTATTCCAAATGACTTATATAGAGAGGTGCCAGTCTGTCCACCAATGATTTCTTTTAAGGGCGTATTAAGTCCGTGCATTATTCCAACCCCACTAATGCCAGCCGCTGAGATTTGCTGAAGTTTCTCAATTAGCGATTCAATTGATTCTCCAAACGTGACAATTTCGCTTTCGACAAGCAAGAGAAAGTTTCCGCTCTTAATTTCACCTAATGCCATAGCGGAATCCCGGTTCGCTTTTGAAATTGCAACTGAAGTAACAGCTTCACATGCGGCAATCATTTTGTCAGTGGCAGATTTCAAATCACCTGATTCGTCAAACATAGACACTGCGACTAAAGCTGCTGGTATTGAAACTGCAGGCACTACTGCGGCCTGAATCCCAAGCTCTTTCAACATTTTTGCAGCCAATTCAGTCACTTGAACAGAGTCGCGGTCACCTGCTACCAAAATGATTTCTTTCGCTTCTGAACGGATTGCCGCATCCACAAAGTCAGAAACACTCGAACGTTCATCTGGCTCGGATGCAACTACGAATGCGCCCAACTCAGCAAGCTGTTGGACTATGCCACTGCCAAAAGCTTGCACGACAACCGCTCGCTCGCGTTTGGTTACTTCAAGCAATTCAATTCGAATGTTCTTTGGGGTGGCGATGTTTCTTATTTTTGAAATCGCCTGAGATGGATCTTCGAGATGGATGTGAACTTGCGAAACATCTTCGCCGGTTGTCACCACCAAACTAGTGCCCAAATTGTTAATTGATTTTGTGACTTCATCCAACGAAATGGTAGGAATCAGAAACATCAGTTCAAATTTGCCATCGGATTTGCAATCAATCATTTGTGGAACTGATTCGGGCACAAAACCAACTGATGCTGACTCATTAGGTTTTTGGTTCCAGGCAGCAGCGAGCGCATCAAGCAGCAGCACAACTCCCCGTCCACCAGCGTCTACTACTCCAGCCATCTTTAAGGCCGGCAACATCTCTGGGGTTTTAGCCAAGGCGTCGCGCGCCACATCTCCCGCACTACTTGGATCTTCTGCCTGCGAATTCGCAACCGCATCAAGAACTGTCAACACTGTTCCTTCTTGCGGATTGGAAACTGCACTTCGTGCCGCTATTGCTCCCGATTTCATTAATGCTGAGAAATTCAGAAATTCATTTTCTTTTGCACTCTGAGCAAAAGCTTGCAAAGTTTGCGCCAAAATCACACCGCTATTGCCGCGCGCTCCCATCAAAGCACCACGAGCCATTTCGTTTAAGGCATCTTGTGCATCATCAATTCGGCCTGTGCGAGCGCTTTCCGCTTGGGCCGCAGCTTTAAAAGTTAAGTAAAGGTTTGTTCCGGTGTCACCATCTGGGATCGGAAATACATTCAAGGCATTTAGCTCAAGGCGATGTTTGGCCAAAAGTTCGACACCTAGTTCTGCCCACCGGCGCACAATCGCTGCATCGAACATCTCATCCACGCTCTAAGAGTATTCAGAATAATGACGAGTATTGAGAAATATGTTGAGTATTAAGAAAATGAAGAGTCTTGAGAAGATTTAATGAGTATTGAGAAAAATGAAGAGGGCGAAGAAAAATAAAAGTGCCACCGATAAATCGATGGCACTTTTAGAGAATAGTTTTAGCTAGCGCGGGTTACTTTTCCAGCCTTGATGCAAGAAGTGCAAACATTGACACGCTTAGGTGTTCCGCTTACTAAAGCACGCACACGCTGAATGTTTGGATTCCAGCGACGCTTGTTGCGGATATGTGAGTGCGAAATTGAATGCCCAAAGCTTGGACCCTTACCGCACACCTCGCAGTTAGCAGCCACGATGGAACTCCTTTATAAGATTGATTAGAGGGCGAAGATTAGCCGATGAGTGCACCGGCTCCCAAATCGCCTATATCTTGGGCTTACGCGAAGTGGTCGTGCCCTGATTTGTGAGTAAAAACAGCACCACCGACGAGAACTTGGCCAGCGCCTGATTCGGTGACTTCACCAATCTTGCGCATACCTTCGGGCACATTTGCCCCCTTAGCAAACGTGGCTACTAGCGCATGATCCTCACCACCAGTCAACACCCAAATCTGTGCATCCTGGCCAAAGGCGCCTGCCACATTCACCATTTCAGCGCTTGGCGCAAGGGCCGCGGAATCCAGATTGATAACGACGCCGCTCTGTTTGGCGATATGACCTAGATCAGCCACTAACCCATCACTGACATCAATCATCGAAGTTGCGCCTGCAATTGCTGCAAGTGGACCAATCTCATATGGCGGTGATGGAATTCGAAATGCCGAGACAAATTCCTTTGGCGTGACATGTCCAGCTTGCAAACAAGTAAGACCGGCGATTGAAAGCCCCAAATTGCCGGCCACAAATACTTCATCCCCAACTTTTGCGCCGTTTCTTGAAACAGTTGGGTTACCTCTGCGCTGACCTAAAACTGTAATTGCGATTGCTAACTCGGTGCCAATGCTCATGTCACCGCCAACAACACTTGCGCCAACTTTTTTACATTCTTCTTCGATGCCGACAACTAAACCTTCTAAGAAAGAAACCTCAGTTGATTTTGGAATCACAATTCCAACTGTTAGCGCAGTCGGATACGCGCCCATTGCAACAATGTCTGAAAGATTTTGAGCTGCGATGCGTTGACCAATTTCAGTTGCCGAACTCCATGCTTTCTTGAAATGCACATTTTCTACCGCGATATCGGTGCTGACCACCACGTCGCCATCCGGCATTGCAACAACTGCAGCGTCATCACCACTGCCGAGGATCACCGATTTATTCTGGGAAAACTTTTTTGCGAGTTGTGCAATCAGTTGAAACTCACCAACGTGTTCAACCGATGCCATTAGCGCAAACCCGCTCCACGATTCAGCGCATCTGAAATCAGGACGTCGATAATTTCTGGGTAGGTAAGGCCAGTTGCTTGCCACATTCTCGGAAACATTGAAATTGATGTGAATCCAGGCAATGTATTAATTTCGTTTATTAAAACTTCGCCATTGGACTTCACAAAGAAATCGCAACGAGCAAACCCTTCGCAACCAAGTGCCGTAAATGCCTTTACCGCTTTGGCTTGGACTTCTTTGACGATTTCTGCTGGCAAATCTGCCGGCACAATTAAATCTGCGGAGTCATCTAGATACTTTGCATCAAAGTCGTAGAAATCGTGATTGCCTTTAACGACAATCTCAGCTGGCACCGAAGTCTTTGGCACTCCATCAATGACTAAAACTCCGCACTCAATTTCGCGCATGTCACCGATGGCTTCTTCGGCAATAATTTTTGGATCATGTTTTTGAGCGGCGACTACTGCTGCTTTTATTTCAGACTTTGATTTGACTTTAGCTACTCCGAGTGAAGAACCAGCGCGTGCAGGTTTGATGAAGAGTGGAAAACCGAGTTCGGCAATTGCATCAATGGCTTTAGACGTGTTTTCTTCCCATTCAGGAGAATTAACAGTTACTGATTTGCTAGTTGGTAATTTGTGAACTTCAAACAGTGCCTTCATGTGTTGCTTATCCATTGATGCAGCACTCGCAAATACGCCACTTCCAACGCAAGCAATTCCAGCCAACTCAATTGCGCCTTGAATAGTTCCGTCTTCGCCACCAGGACCATGCAAGACTGGGAAAATTACATCGACGTTTTGGTATGCAGTTTGTAAGGTGGAACCGTCCACTGCCACAAACCCGCGAATAGTTGGATCGCTTGAGAGCACGACCCGAACCCCTTCGGCTTTAACTTCAGGTAGTTTCTGAGCCAAAAGAACCGATGAGTCAGTTGAATGGATGTACCACTCGCCCTGTTTGGTGATTGCCACTGCGATTACTTCGTATTTTTCAGTGTCTAAAGCATTCAAGACACTGGCAGCGGAAAGACAGGAAATCGAGTGCTCACCTGAAGTACCGCCGAAGACAATGGCAACTACTGGCTTTTGCTTACTCACAGGCAGACCCTAATCTTGAAATTGGCTTTGTTTCATCTACGCTCGCACTGTGAGCGAACAAAATTTCCACCTAGATACCAAGCTGGTAAATCTCGGCCGCCCTGAGCATGTGGCGGGAGCGCCGATGAATGTGCCGATTGGCCTGTCTAGCACTTTTATCGCGGGTGAGAATTCCCATGGTTATGTTCGTGAAGGTACTGATCTGACTGAAGCATTCGAATCGGTAATTGGAAGTGTTGAAGGTGGGCATAGCGTTGTTTTCTCATCCGGGATTGCAACTATCAATGCTGTTGTTGATCTCCTTCCTGCAAATGCAATCGTGGTTGCACCAAATCATGCCTATCCAGGGAATTCAGTTCGCCTGCGCGAATTAGCAGCTGTAAATCGCATTCAACTGCGTGAAGTTCAAATTGATGATCTAGATGCAATTCGCGATGCAATCACCGGAGCTGCACTTCTTTGGCTAGAGTCACCAACAAATCCGTTAATGGAAATAGTTGATATAAAAGCTGCAATAAAATTGGGGCATTCACAAAACGCATTAGTGGCGATTGACAACACATTTATGTCACCAGTTCGCCAGCAACCTCTGGCGCTTGGTGCTGACATTTCTATGCACTCTGCAACTAAATCAATTTCGGGCCATTCGGATTCATTGATCGGTGTTTTAACTGTCAAAGATGTAGAACTTGCCCAAAAGCTGCGCGGGCGCAGAGTTTTGCAAGGCACATTGCCAGGTGCTCTAGAAACCTTTCTTGCATTGCGCGGAATTCGCACTTTAGGTTTGCGATACGACCGCGCTGAACAAAATGCTTTAGAACTTGCCAAAAAACTTGAAGCTCACTCCGCAGTGGATTATGTGCTTTACCCAGGGCTTGCATCCCATAAAAATTATGAACGTCATATGAGCCAAGCATCGGGTGGCGGTCAGGTTGTTTGTTTCGTATTGAAAGGTGATGTGGAACAAGCTGAGAAATTCTGCAATTCCCTAAAAATCTGGGCGCATGCAACAAGTCTTGGTGGTGTTGAATCAACAATCGAACGTCGTCGTAGATGGCCAGTCGAACCAGTCGCCACACCTGAAACTTTGATCAGAGCTTCTGTCGGAATTGAAAAAGTAGAAGACCTTTGGGCAGATTTAGATTCTGCACTCAAATCAGTATATAAAAACTAGCCTTCATCTTCGTATTCGGCTTTAATCGCCCGAGACATAAATCGTCGAATTAGTTCTTGAGGATCTAAGTTCTTATGGACAACACCTACCACCCCAGCAGTGATTGGCAAACTCACGCCAGCAGCCTGACCTAGGCGAAGTAGCGGTAAACAACTTTTTACTGCTTCACAAGTTTCACGAGTTTCGGCGATAACAGATTCAACAGTTTTGCCGGATGCGAGCGCGACGCCGAAAGAGCGGTTGCGTGAAAGTGGTGATTGGCTAGTTGCAAGTAAGTCGCCGGCGCCAGCTAAGCCCATGAAAGTTCTCTGGTCTGCACCAAGTGCAACTCCGAGTTGCGCCATCTCATGTAAGCCGCGAGTAATCAACGAAGCTTGCGAGTTTTCACCCAGCCCTAAGCCAACTGCAATTCCGTTTGCTAACGCAATTACGTTTTTCATCGAACCAGCAATTTCAACGCCAATAACATCTTTCGTGAAATACGGGCGGAAATATGGATTCGCACAAGCTTCTTGAACTAGTTGCGCATTTTCTTCATCAATACATGCCACTGTGGTTGCAGACGGTTGCTGTTCACCAATTTCATGAGCCAGGTTTGGGCCAGATAAAACTGCAAGTTGACCTGATGCTATTCCAGTCGCTTCGGCAATAACTTCAGTCATTCGCAGATTACTTTCAAACTCAATACCTTTTGCGAGCGAAACCATTACTGCGCCTTTTGGAATTAAAGATTTCCATTCCGAAAGGTTCTCTCGATAAACCTGTGCAGGAAGTCCAATGACAACTACATCTGCATCTTGCAGCGCGATACTTGGATCGGTTGTTGCGTTAAGTTTTTTTGGAAGTTCGATATCGGATACATAAAAAGGATTCGATTGGTTTTCATTTATCGATTTTGCTATCTCAGCACTTCGCGACCACAGCACAACTTCGTTGCCGGCATCAACTGACACCTTGGAAAATACGGTTCCCCAAGAACCGCTACCCATCACTGCGACTTTCACAAATTACCCACTTCATTCACTTCTCTGCGGTCCCAACGTACCAAAGGTGGGGTCTCCTTGCGAATTTCTGCCAGCACTCGGGTCAGCGCGTCCATGATGCGCTCGGTGGCTAGTGCTAAAAGTTCGGCATTTACTTCTTTGTCATACAAATCACTCAAGTCGACTTCGTCGCCACAAGTCACATACAAAGTCTGTGGCGGAATCAATTTCAGCCCTTTACGAAAGCGTGGAATTACTTTGTGTGCGCCCCATTGAGCAACTGGAAAGAGTGGCGCTTTAGTAGCTAGTGCTAAACGTGCCGCACCTGATTGACCAGTCATAGGCCATAAATTCGGATCAAATGTGAGCGTGCCCTCTGGGTAAATCACGGCAGTTCCACCTGCTTGGACCACAGCCTCAGCATCAGAAAGTGCATTCGGAGCAAGGGATGTGCGGCGGTGAACTGGGATTTGGCCGGAGGCTCGCAAAATCGCGCCAGCAACTGGCAACTTGAATACTTCAGCTTTAGCAAGGAATTGCGGCAGCCGGCCATTGTCATTTATGAAATGAGCCAAGACCAGCGGATCGAAATTCGATGTGTGATTTGAAACAATAATGATGCCGGACTTAGTTAGAAGTTTTTCGCCACCAGCCCAAACTCGACGGGTAAAAATCATCATTAGAGGACGAGCTACTACAACGATGAAGCGATAAGCCCATGATTTCTTCATACCCGTCCTTTCTATTGCTGCAAGGGGTAATTGTGGTGCTGTTTCCACCTAAAGCGAAGGTCCGCTCCAGCGAACTGAAACGGACCTTCTCAAAAGGCTAGAAGTTACTTCTTGCGTGAAGTCTTCTTTGCAGCTTTCTTAGGAGCTGCTTTCTTAACAACCTTCTTTACAACTTTTTTAGCAGCCTTTTTAGGAGCAGCTTTCTTAGCAGCCTTCTTTACAACTTTTTTAGCAGCCTTTTTAGGAGCAGCTTTCTTGGTTGCTTTCTTGGCAGCTGGTTTTGCAGCTGGCTTTGCAGGTGCAGCTACTTTTGCTTTACCTGAAACAACGTCCTTCAAAACCTTTGCAGATGTGAAGGTTGGCTTTGATGAAGCAGGCTTTGCCTTCAACATGATGTTTTCGCCAGTGAACGGGTTGCGGCCTGGACGTGCTTTACGTGCAGGAACAACTTTCTTTTTGAAAGTACCAAAGCCTGCGATTTGTACTGCATCACCTTTTGAAAGTGAGCGAGCAATTTCGTTGAATACAGTTTCAACAACTGCAACAGCGTCGCGGCGTGAGTTTGAATCTGGAAGTACGCCCTGGATGATGGCGACTAGATCATTTTTCTTCACGATTTTTCCAATCATTTCTCGAGAATGTGAAAATCTTTTCTGATCAACACAAGCCAAAACTAAGCATTTTTCACTGTTTTGCGCAACCGACACACTCCAAAACCCTTAAAAACATGGGGTTTTGAATGGTTTTCGCAATTAAAACGGTCAAAACCGCTATTTTTATTGGACTTTTGGCTTAAAAGTTGGACGAGTTTTTTCGAAAGTGTCAATCGTGCCAACGTGTTTCATAGTCAGTCCGATGTCATCTAGGCCTTCCATCAACCGCCAGCGGACATAGTCATCAATGACAAATTCGGCAACGATGTCTTCACAAGTGACCGTACGGTCTTCCAGATTTACGGTGACTTCAGTACCAGGATTTGCTTCTAACTTTTCCCAAATCTTTTCAATTACATCTTGGCTTACTTCCCCAGCTAGCAAGCCACCTTTTCCAGAGTTGCCTTTAAAGATATCTGCAAAGCGAGAAGAGATAACTGCTTTAAATCCGTAATCTTGCAATGCCCAGACTGCATGTTCGCGCGATGATCCAGTTCCAAAATCTGGCCCAGCAACTAGAACAGATGTGCCAGTAAATCCTGGATTGTTTAAAACAAAATCTGGATCTTTGCGCCATGATGCAAAACAACCATCGCCGAAGCCTGAACGAGTCACACGCTTTAAATATTCCGCCGGAACGATTTGATCTGTGTCAACGTTGCTGCGACGAAGCGGCGCTGCAATACCTTTGTGAGTTACAAACTTATCCATTGTTTCTCCTTACACATTCACTAAATCTGCTGGACTAGCAAGATGTCCAAGAATTGCGGTAGCTGCTGCAACTTCTGGTGAAACCAAATGCGTGCGAGCACCTGGACCTTGGCGGCCTTCAAAGTTTCTGTTAGAAGTTGATGCAGCGCGCTTCCCTGCCGGAATTTTGTCTGGGTTCATTGCCAAACATGCAGAACATCCGGCGAAACGCCATTGCGCTCCAGCTTCAATGAAAATCTTGTCTAGGCCTTCGAGTTCTGCCTCAATGCGAACTCGCCCACTTCCTGGCACCACCCACATCTCAACAGTTGATGCAACTTTGTTTCCCTTAAGAACACTTGCGGCGGCCCGGAGGTCTTCGATTCGGCCATTTGTGCAAGAACCCACAAACACGTTGTCCACTTTTACTTCTTTTAGCGGAGTACCAGGCTTTAGATCCATGTATTCAAGTGCGCGTTCAATCGCCACTTTCTCAACTTCATCTTTTGCGTCATTCGGAGAAGGGACTGATGCAGACAATGGCAAACCTTGACCTGGGTTTGTTCCCCAAGTCACGAATGGTGCAAGTGTGCTTGCCTCGATAACAACTTCGTTGTCGAACTTGGCATCGCTATCTGTAGTCAAGGTCTTCCAGTATTCAAGCGCCGCATCCCAATCGGCTCCAGTTGGTGCATGGTCGCGACCTTTGACGTATTCGAAAGTGGTTTCGTCAGGTGCGATCATTCCAGCGCGAGCGCCAGCTTCGATTGACATGTTGCACATTGTCATGCGGCCTTCCATCGAAAGCCCACGAATCGCTTCGCCGCGGTATTCAAGAACATAACCCTGTCCGCCACCGGTGCCGATTTTCGCAATGATTGCAAGGATCAAATCTTTTGCGGTCACATCAGCTGGAAGTTTTCCATTAACTGTGATTGCCATTGTTTTAAATGGCTTCAAAGGCAATGTCTGAGTTGCTAGAACATGTTCAACTTCTGAAGTTCCAATACCAAATGCAAGTGCGCCGAATGCACCATGTGTTGAAGTGTGGGAGTCGCCGCAAACAATTGTCATGCCAGGTTGGGTTAGTCCAAGTTGCGGTCCAACCACATGAACGATGCCTTGCTCTTTGTCGCCAATAGAAAATATTCGAAGACCAAACTCATCAGCGTTCGCACGCACCACACGAATTTGTTCTGCAGAAACTGGATCTGCAATTGGTTTTGCAACATCAAGTGTTGGAACGTTGTGATCTTCAGTAATCAAAGTCAAGTCAGGGCGGCGAACTTTGCGGCCACTGTTGCGCAATCCATCAAAAGCTTGCGGGCTGGTTACTTCATGAACTAGGTGCAAGTCGATATAAAGCAAATCTGGTTCGCCTTCGGCGCTATGCACCACATGTGCGTCCCATACTTTTTCAGCGAGAGTTTTTCCCACTTGTTTCCTCCAGTATCAAGGATTAACTTGAGCACCTGTTTTGGCGCAAAAGCCTTCCAGCGTCTAATAATGCTCCGCTCAAATCTTTCTCATCTTGCCATTTTGCATGTTGAGATGGCAGTATCAGCATATGGACGATTCTAGCGGCGTTGGCGTACTCGATAAAGCAGCAATAGTGCTCGGTGCACTTGAAGCCGGTCCACAGACTTTGGCCGGCCTAGTTGCCGCCACTGGCCTTACTCGCCCTACTGCTCACCGCCTTGCTTGCGCACTTGAACATCACCGGCTTGTAACCCGCGACATGAATGGAAGATTCGTTCTCGGTGCCCGCGTTACCGAACTAGCTGCTGCTGCTGGTGAAGACAAACTTCTTGCTGCTGCAAACCCAGCTCTCTACACACTTCGAGATGCAACCGGCGAAAGCGCACAGTTGTATCGCCGCCAAGGTGACTTGCGTATGTGTGTTGCGGCTGCCGAAAGAATGACCGGACTTCGCGACACAGTTCCAGTTGGAACTGTTTTAACAATGCATGCAGGTTCTGCTGCCCAAATCTTGCTTGCGTGGGAAGAACCAGATCGGATGCACCGCGGATTAATTGGTGCTGCATTCACTGCAACCGCACTAGCTCAAGTTCGTCGACGTGGATGGGCACAAAGTGTTGGCGAACGTGAAGCTGGAGTTGCATCTGTTTCTGCACCTGTTCGAGCACCAAGTGGTCGGGTTGTTGCAGCAGTTTCGGTTTCTGGTCCAATTGAAAGATTGACACGCCAACCAGGCAGGCTTCATGCTGCAGCCGTTGTTGCAGCAGCACAAAGATTGACTGAAGCACTAAAGCGCGCAGCCGCTCAACCAGGTAGATAAATACCTCTAGATAGGAACAACATGAAGCCTGAATTTTTCACCACCAAAGATGGCAATCGCATTGATTACTTCGATTCAAAACAAGGTGAAGGTCTTCTGATCTATCACCATGGCACGCCAGCCGCTGGTCCGATGGATGACTTCATCGTCGAAACCGCAGCCAAGAACAATTTGCGCGTTGTCGAATTGGTTCGCCCAGGGTATGGAAATTCGACTCGAATCAAAAATCGCAATGTTGCGCAAATAGCAGACATCGCAATCGAACTTGCTGACCACTTAGGAATCGAACTTGCTGATCATTTAGGTCACGACAAGTTTGTTTCAATGGGTTGGTCAGGTGGCGGACCCCATGTCCTTGCAACAGTTGCACACAAATCAAATCGCTGTGTTGCAGGCGTTTGCATCGCAGGTGTTGCACCTTTTGAAGCTGAAGGTTTGGATTTCTTGGCAAACATGGGCGAAGACAACATTATTGAATTCGGTGCAGCACTTGAATCTGAAGAAGCGCTTACAACATTCATGGTTGGTGCCCACGAACTCCTAAAAGACGTTCAGGGTTCTGAAGTCATTGAAGCTATGGCATCACTTTTGCCACCAGCCGATCGCGAAATTCTTACTGGCGAATACGCTGAACATGAAGCAATGGTTTTTCGGTGGGCAATCGCAAACGGAACTGATGGCTGGTTCGATGACGATATTGCCTTCACTCGGCATTGGGGATTTGATCTAAAAGACATTAAGGGCCCAGTTTCAATTTGGCAGGGATCTGAAGACTTGATGGTTCCAACCGCACATGGCAAATGGCTTACCAATTACGTACCAAACTCATCTGCACATCTACTTGATGGTCACGGCCATCTTTCTATCGGAAAAGTTGCATGTGAAGTTGGCTTTGCAGAGCTTGCAAAAGAATTAGCTAAATAAAAAACCCGCCGAAGCGGGTTTCTTTGTAGCCCCGACGGGATTCGAACCCGCGCTACCGCCTTGAGAGGGCAGCGTGCTAGGCCACTACACAACGGGGCCGCGATGCGGTTTTTAGACTACATAAAGTGCATAAATGCACTTCGCTGGGGTACCAGGACTCGAACCTAGACTAGCTGAACCAGAATCAGCTGTGCTGCCAATTACACCATACCCCATGGGTTAATTCGTGCGCGGATTGTATCCGCCGTGAGAGGTGCTTTGAAATTCGGTTTAGCGAATACCAGAGCGAATACGTGCAAGTGAGCGCTCTTTGCCAAGCAGTTCGAGGCTTTCGAAAAGTGGTGGTGAAACTTTGCGACCAGCGGTGGCAAGACGAACTGGACCAAACGCAAATTTTGGTTTCAAACCAAGCCCATCGATCAATGCAGATCGCAATGTGGATTCGATTTGTTCGGTCGTCCAAGTGTCAAGGCTTTCAAGTGCATTTGCGGCTGCTTCAAGGGCTTGATTGGTATCACTATTTAGATTTGCAAGTTCTGATTCATCAATTGCAAACGCACCAACTCCGGCTGTCACTTCACTTGTGATGCCAGCATCTTTTGCAAATAAGAACCCGAGCATCAATGCACCTTGGCGCAATGTCTCCATGCGCTCTTGCACAAGTGGAACAGCTTTGCTTAGTGCTGCTATTTGTGCCTCGGTTGGTTTTTCAGGCAGCAGGTTTTCTGATTGCAAGAATGAGATAAGTCGGTTTGCAAGATCTGCGGAATCAATTTTACGAATCCAATCACCATTGATTGATGTGCACTTTCGCAAATCAAACCGGGCTGGGTTTGCACTAACGCGAGAAACTTCAAAAGCTTTTGCCATTTCTTCCATCGAGAAGAATTCGTTGTCATCACCGATTGACCAACCAAGGAGTGCCAAGTAGTTGAGCAAACCTTCAGGTAAATATCCTTCAGCGCGATACATCAACAAAGATGACTCTGGATCTCGCTTTGATAGTTTCTTATTGCCCTCGCCCATTACGTAGGGCAAATGTCCGAACAATGGCATCTTGCCACTGCCCACACCGATTTCAGCCAGAGCTGCATGCAAAGCAATTTGCCGGGGAGTTGATGAAAGCAAATCTTCACCACGCAAAACGTGGGTGATGTTCATCAGTGCATCATCGGTTGGGTTTACAAGTGTGTATAGCGGTTCGCCGGTTGCACGAACTAAAACGTAATCTGGAACATGTTCCTTTGCGAAAGTTAAATCACCGCGTACCAGGTCAGGCCAGGTGAAATCATGATCTGGCATGCGGAATCGAAGAGCTGGCTTACGTCCTGCAGATTCAAATTCAGCAATTTCAATTTCAGAAAGTTTGCGGCAACGACCGTTGTAGCCGGGTGTGGTTTTTGCTTCGCGTTGCGCTTCGCGTTGTTCTTCAAGTTCTTCCGGTGTGCAGTAGCAGTGGTATGCATGTCCACTCTTTAGAAGTTTGGTTGCAACATCCTTGTAAATATCCATACGTTCTGATTGACGGTAAGGGCCATGCGGTCCCCCAACTTCTGGGCCCTCATCCCAGTTCATTCCAAGCCAACGAAGTGAGTCGAGCAACATGGTGTACGACTCTTCAGAATCTCGAGCACTGTCGGTGTCTTCAATGCGGAATACGAAAGTTCCACCGGTGTGACGAGCGTATGCCCAGTTAAACAGTGCGGTGCGGACCATTCCTACGTGTGGATTTCCAGTAGGGGAAGGACAAAAGCGAACTCGGACGTTACTCATAAGGCGCTTAGATTAGCGGTTAGGCAGGTTCAACAGTGTTGATGATCTCGCCAATGCCTGAAATCACGCACTGCACCACATCGCCGTCCACTATTGGCGAAACACCTGCAGGTGTGCCAGTCAAAATCACATCGCCTGGCAAAAGTGTCATGATTTCGGAACACCACGAAATCAAAGTGGCCACATCGTTGACCATCATGCTGGTGTTGGAGCTTTGTTTTAACTCATCGTTTACGTAAGTTTTCAAGTCAAGGTTGCTTGGATCTACGTGGGTTGCGATCCAAGGTCCAAGTGGTAGAAATGAATCGAATCCTTTTGCCCGAGTCCACTGCCCATCTTTCTTTTGGATGTCGCGAGCACTTACATCATTAGCAATGGTGTATCCGAAAACATAGTCGAGGGCTTCTTCTTTGCTGATGTTTTTGGCAGGACGGGCAATTACAACCGCAAGTTCAACTTCATGTTCAACATGTTCTGATTGCCAAGGAAGGCGAATCTCATCACCAGTGCCAATCAAAGTGGTTGAAGGCTTTAAGAAACAAATTGGCTCAGTCGGAACTTCCCCACCCATTTCTTTAGCGTGGTCGGCATAGTTTTTTCCAATACCGATGATTTTGGTTGGCAAAACTGGTGGAAGTAATCTGACTTCAGCCAACGAATAAACCGCACCAGTTGTGCTGACACTTCCTAGAAGTGGATGTTTATCTAAAACTTCTACAGTTGCATCAGCTGCGGGGATACCATTTTCATCCAAACCCTCAACGACACAATAGAAAACATCATCGTTGTAACTTGCACGCGCAATAAACATTTAGTTGATGCCTTCTTTTCTTCCAGCCTTTAGCAAACCAAATGTGACTGCATCTTCTAATGCCATCCAAGATGCGGCAATTACATTCTCATGAACACCAATCGTGGTCCAGTCTTCAGAGCCGTTTGTTGAGCTAACCAAAACACGTGTAATTGCGCTCGTGCCATGCACACCTTCAAGAATACGGACCTTGTAGTCAGTTAGTTCGATGCTAGATAGTTCAGGGTATAACTGGTTGACTGCTGTTCGAAGTGCATTGTCTAGGGCATTGACCGGACCGTTTCCTTCGCCGTTGGCCACGATGCGCTCGCCATTTGCATGTACTTTGACGATTGCTTCACTAGTAACGTCTCCATTTGCATCTTGATCAACAATCACCCGCCAAGATTCAAGAACAAAGTGCTTAGGTCGTCCTTCACCAGCATGTTCGAGCAAAAGCAATTCGAATGAAGCATCTGCAGCTTCAAAGCTCCAACCCTTAGATTCAAGTTCTTTAACTTTGTTTACAACTGCACTGATGCCGTCTTTATTGCCCGACAAGTCGTAACCAATTTCTTTACTCTTCAATTCAACTGATGCACGGCCAGCCATTTCAGTGACCAAAACCCGTTGATCATTTCCAACCACTGTTGGTTCAATGTGGTTATAAAGCTCAGGATTGATTTTTAATGCACTCGCATGCAAACCAGCTTTGTGTGCAAATGCACTGACGCCCGCATACGCCTGATGGGTATTTGCTGGCAAGTTGGCGATATCAGCAATTGCATGGGAAATCCGGACAGTCTCAGCAAGTTTTCCTTCAGGAAGAATTTTCATTCCCCGCTTTAGTTCAAGGTTTGCAACTACCGCGAATAGGTCTGCATTACCTGTTCTTTCGCCGTATCCGTTTGCAGTGCATTGAACGTGAGTTGCACCAGCTTCAACAGCAGCGATTGAGTTCGCCACAGCGCAGGCGGTGTCGTCTTGGCAATGAATTCCAAGACGTACCCCAGTTCGTGCAAGCACATCTGCAGTTACTCGTGAAATATCGCTTGGCAAACTTCCACCATTTGTGTCGCACAAAACCATCACATCAGCACCGGCTGCACAAGCTGCTTTTGCAAGTTCAACACCATAATTTGGATCGTGTTTGTAGCCATCAAAGAAATGTTCGAAGTCGACGAACACTCTGCGACCTTGTGCTACTAAGTATTTAACAGTGTCTGTCACCATGGCAATGTTTTCTTCATTTGTTGTGCGAAGAGCTTCTTTAACATGCACGACGTCTGACTTTGCAACAATTGTGATGACTGGTGCTTTTGAATCGAGCAATGCTTTTACTTGCTCGTCATCTTCAACTTTTACGCCAGCTTTGCGAGTTGACCCAAACGCAACTAACTTTGCATGCTTAAACTCAATTTCGGCTGCAGCACGTTGGAAAAACTCGGTGTCTTTCGGTAGAGCCCCTGGCCAGCCACCTTCGATGAAGCCAACGCCATAACCATCGAGAAGTTTCGCTACTGCCAGCTTGTCAGCCACGCTATAGGAAATTCCTTCGCGTTGAGCGCCATCGCGCAACGTCGTGTCGTACACGTGAAATGCATCGGTAACCATGTTTACCTTCCAACGAAAAAGCCCCCCGTAGGTACGAGAGGCTGCGCATCAACTAAGTGCTGATGCGCTACTGAATAATGCCGACTGTTTGAGCCATGGCTCTAGTGTGCCACGCGCGTAGCGGCTTGTCACCCCGTCTAGACGAGCTTATGAAGCCATTTATGAGAGTCAGGGTGGGTTCCGCTTTGGATGCCAAGCAAGGTTTCACGCAATTTCATCGTCACCGGACCAGGTGTGCCATCGCCGATAGTCCAATTCCCTACCGCTGATTTCACTTCGCCAACAGGTGTAATTACTGCGGCAGTTCCACAAGCAAAGACTTCCGTTATCTCCCCTGATGCAACCCCGTTCTTCCAGTCATCGATTGAAATCCGAGCGGTTTGGGATTTATAACCAAGATCATTCGCAACCGTTAATAAAGAATCGCGGGTGATGCCCGGCAAAAGAGCGCCGGTGAGTTCTGGGGTAACCACGCGCGCGTTTTCGCCACTTCCATAGACGAAGTAGAGATTCATGCCGCCCATCTCTTCAATCCACTTACGTTCGATCGCATCAATCCACACAACTTGGTCGCAACCTTGGGTTGCAGCCTGTGCTTGGGCAATTAATGACGCGGCGTAATTGCCGGCACATTTGGCTTCACCAGTTCCACCAGGTGCTGCGCGAACATATTCAGTTGAAATCCAAACAGTTACTGGCTTAACACCTTGTGGGAAGTAAGCACCAACCGGACTGGCAATTAATAAGAACGCATATGCATTTGCTGGGCGGACGCCCAAACCAACTTCGGTCGAAATCATAAATGGTCGCAAGTAAAGAGATTGTTCTTCTTTTCCTGGCACCCATGCCGCATCCGTTGAAACTAAAGCTTCTAGCGACTCGACAAACAAGTCTTCTGGAAGTTCTGCCATCGCAAGCCGGGCAGCTGAACGTTGAAAACGTTTTGCATTTTCTTTTGGCCGAAATGTGTAAATGTGACCATCTGCATGTTTGTATGCTTTCAAACCTTCGAAGATTGCTTGGCCGTAATGCAAAACATTTGTTGCAGGATCTAATTCGAGTGGGCCGTAAGGAATTAGCCGTGCATCTTGCCAACCTTTTTCTGCAGTCCAATCGATGCGAACCATGTGATCTGTGAAGTATTTACCAAACCCTGGGTTTGCCAAGATTTCGGCACGCACATCTGAGGATTTTGGATTGCTAGATAAGTGCTTCTCAATCGCCATGTAATCCCTAACTAATTAAGCAACGCCATTTGCAAGTGCATCACCAATTTGGCTGGTGCTACGAACCTGCGTACCGCGCGATGCTAAGTCTTTGGCTACGGCATTTTCTACTGCTTGGGCTGCGTCGGTTGCACCGATGTGCTCAAGCAACATTGCCACACTCAAAACTGTGGCAGTTGGGTCGGCCTTACCTTGGCCAGCAATATCTGGTGCGGAGCCATGTACTGGTTCAAACATAGATGGGTTCTTGCGAGTGACATCTAAGTTGCCAGATGCAGCCAAACCGATTCCGCCAGCAATTGCAGCGCCGATGTCGGTAAGAATGTCACCGAAAAGATTGTCAGTTACAACAACATCAAAGCGTTCAGGATTTGTTAAGAAAAACATTGATGCAGCATCAACATGAAGATAGTCAGTTTTGACTTCTGGAAACTCTTTTGCAATTGAATTGAAGTTTCTTTCCCATAGAGAACCAGCATGAACCAAAACATTTGTTTTGTGAACTAGCGTTACTTTTTTGCGACGCTTCATTGCGCGCCCAAATGCATCACGAATGATTCGCTCAACACCAAACGCGGTGTTGATGCTTTCTTCAATCGCAACTTCGTGTTCAGTTCCTTTGCGAAGTGACCCACCGGCACCTGCATAAGGACCTTCTGTCCCTTCGCGGCAAACCACAAAGTTAATTTCGTCTGGACCTTTACCAAGCGCAGGAGAAGTAACACCTGGGAACAAACGAACAGGGCGCAGATTTACATGGTGATCTAATTCAAATCTCATTGCAAGTAGTAGACCGCGTTCTAGAACACCAGGTGGCACAGAAGGATCGCCAATAGCTCCAAGCAAGATTGCATCTTGGGCGCGAATTTCTTCAAGCACGCTAGCTGGAAGAGTTTCACCAGTTTTGTTATAGCGACGAGCACCAAGGTCGTAATCGGTGGTTGAGAAAGAAAGTCCATGGCTAGGAGCCACTGCCTTAAGCACCTTTAAGCCCTCAGCGACAACTTCAGTTCCAATACCGTCACCGGCAATTACAGCGAGTTTGATGTTTTTGGTCACAGGGTCAGGTTACAAGTAGGCTTGCTCTCATGTTCCGCGGTGGACTCCTACTTCGTCGCCGCAGTGAGGCCTAATTTTCGGCCCCCTCGCTGCGGGATTTGTGCTTGCCGACTAACCCACCCGCAGATTTAAGGAAACAAACCGTGTCAAACAATTCATACAGCGAGCGAAACGCTCAACAAGCTTCCCCCATGCCCTCTGGCCGATACCAGGGCTTTATCCCAATCTCACTAGCTGACCGCACTTGGCCGAACAAGCAGATCTCAAAGGCACCGCGTTGGTGTGCTGTGGATCTTCGTGACGGCAATCAGGCCCTTATCGACCCGATGACTCCAG
Organism: Actinomycetota bacterium; assembly: GCA_026392535.1. GTDB lineage: Bacteria > Actinomycetota > Actinomycetes > S36-B12 > UBA5976 > JAFMIT01. Next base: position 6,121 of record JAPLBX010000062.1, on the reverse strand, counting down.
ATCGTAAAAAGCGGATGTTTGAGCTATTGGTGCGAATGGGTTACAAGGAAATCGAAGTTGGTTTCCCTTCTGCATCTCAAACCGATTTTGATTTCGTCCGAATGTTGATTGATGAAAAGCTAATTCCTGATGATGTCGTGATTCAAGTTCTCACCCAAGCTCGTGAGCATTTAATCGCCCGCACCTATGAATCGATTAAGGGTGCACCCCAAGCAATCGTTCATTTCTATAACTCAACAAGTGCATTGCAGCGCCGAGTTGTTTTTGGCCAAGATAAAAATGGCATTAAAGAAATGGCAGTTCAAGGTGCAAAGTGGTGTCTTGAATACGAAAAAACTGTTAACGACTTCACCAAGGTTTATTATGAGTATTCACCAGAGTCCTTTACCGGAACAGAACTTGATTATGCATTAGAAGTTTGTGATGCAGTTAGTGCAACCATCAATCCAACTACAGAACGCAAACTAATTATCAACTTGCCTGCAACTGTTGAAATGGCAACACCTAATGTTTATGCAGATTCAGTTGAATGGATGAGCCGCAATCTTGCTCGCCGCGAGAACATTGTGCTTTCACTTCACCCGCACAACGACCGCGGAACCGCAGTTGCTGCAGCTGAACTTGGATATATGGCAGGTGCCGACCGCATCGAAGGTTGCTTGTTTGGAAATGGCGAACGCACCGGAAATGTTTGCTTAGTAACTCTTGGCCTGAACTTGTTCAGCCAAGGCGTGGACCCTGAAATTGATTTTCACAATATTGATGAAATCAAGCGCACCGTTGAATACTGCAACCAACTCCCTGTTCACGAACGCCATCCATATGGTGGTGACCTTGTGTTCACTGCATTTTCAGGCTCTCATCAAGATGCAATTAATAAAGGCCTCGACTGGATGCAGAAAGATGCTACCGCTGCTGGAGTTTCAATAGATGAATTCCGCTGGCAGGTCCCCTACCTACCAATCGATCCAAAAGATGTGGGTCGTTCTTATGAAGCTGTGATTCGCGTGAACTCGCAATCTGGCAAGGGCGGCGTCACATACATCATGAAGAGTGAACATAGTCTCGAACTCCCACGACGACTGCAAATCGAATTTAGCCAGGTAATTCAACGTCACACTGACAACGAAGGTGGCGAAGTAACACCACAACAAATGTGGGACATCTTCCAAGATGAATACTTGCCAAACCCGGCAGCTCCATGGGGTCGCTTCTCACTTAAGTCTGTGAAACAAGATTCTGCCGTTGATGGCGACACAACTGTTGAAGTATTGATTGTTGACGCTGGAGTTGAAGTAAAACTAACCGGCGTTGGCAACGGTCCAATTGCAGCTTTTTGTAATGCTCTTGGCCATCATGGAGTTGAAGTGCGCGTTCTTGATTACAACGAGCATGCAATGAGTGCTGGTGGAGATGCAAGCGCAGCTTCTTATCTTGAATGTTCGGTTGGCAATCGAGTGCTTTGGGGCGCTGGAATCGACCCATCAATTGTGACTTCATCATTTAAGGCAGTTATCTCTGCAGTAAATAGAGCCTTGCGATAAACATGGCAATAAACATCACTGATCCAAAGTTCTGGGCAAAAGTAAAAATCTTTGCCTCTCGAGTTCCATTTGCAACCGATGCAGTTGCAATGTTCTATGCAATGCGTGATCTCAAAACCCCGGCCAAAGACCGATTGTTTATTTATGCAGCTTTGGTCTACTGGTTATTCCCTTTCGACCTGATTCCCGATTTTCTGGCAGGAATTGGCCAACTAGACGACTTTGGTGCGATTTCACTCGCACTTATGAGTGTGCGTAAGAGCGTCACACCTGCCCACCGCGAAAAAGCTCGAGCTGTTCTAGGCTTAGCAAAGACAAACTAGGAGTAATAGTGGCCGCACGTCCTCTACAACTGACGTTTCCTGAAAATCAGGTTACCGAACCAGTCATCTACCAAATTGTTAAACAATTTGATGTTGTCCCTAGCATTCGTCGTGCGAACATCGCCAATCATGTTGGATTTCTAATCATTGAGCTTGGTGGCGATGATGCATCTATTGCATCAGCAATCGCATATCTTGAAGAACGCGGCATTAAAGTTTCTGATGTTGCCGGCGATATCGTTGCTGGCTAAGGCTGAATCAAAATGACAAACCCCCCTATCACCGAGAAGACTGTTGCCTTCTTTGTTGCCCTAAATGACAATAGTGTGAACAAAGACTGGTCTGAACTTTCCAAAGCATCTCTAGTTGTGGTTCCAACTGTTGTAAAACTTGCCGTCACCAAAGGTCGCGGTGGCAATAAAAAGTCTGCCCTGCGCTCACTCGTCGCTCCCGGCATTGCATTAGCGAAAATTGCTCGCGAAGTTAATTCCCAAGTAACCCCAGCTCACCTTGAAAAAGCTCATGTGATTGTGCAAGATGCTCGGCAAAAAGCCGCGAACATGTCCAAGCAAGCCACAACCACCGTCAACAATTTGAAGAATCGTCCTTAAGCGTTCACTTTAAGTTGGTTTCCAAATCAATTTATCTCCCTACAGTTCACCTCAACTGAAGGAGAAATATGTCTAACGAAGAGCTTGAACCATACGTAAGTCAGTTATCGGTACAACTAGTAGCGCTGACACTTGCAATGCGCGAACATCGCGCAGATATCCGTTGGAAGCGAATTGCTCGCAAACTTGCTCGCACCCATCGCGTCCTCCATGATTTCGTTGACAGCAAAGGTTCCCGCAGGCGGATAGACCGTGCCACGATCAAACTGGTTGCTTTCGGAAATGAATTTGAATTACTCAATAACTTGGTTACCAATGAACATCGCCAGTTGGCAATGGAAATCATTAGTTCAAAAGTTAGCGATTAATACGCACTAAAGTTATTGCAACTAATTGGTGCGAGAAAACAAGACTGCATCCGACTGCGTGTCGTCTAATTCCGTAATGTAATTTCGCAATATAGCTTCTTGAGTGAAACCATTCTTTTCTAATATTCTCACCGAGGCCACATTCCTAGGCATTGCAAAAGCTCCAAGCCTTCTAAACCCAATTCCAAACGCATAATCACAAAGTAAAGACACTGCGCGCGTCATAATTTCCTGCCCCCGAAATTCTGCATTCAACAAATAGCCAATTTCTGCATGGTGATCTCGCAGGTCAATACTCTGCAACGAAACCTGACCAATGATTGGCCCGTCACCGATGCAGATTGCATTTTGCATGACAGTTTTATCTGCATAACCATTTGACCAGCGTTCAATTGCTTCGTGTGCCATCTCTATTGTGTAGTTCGCTGGAACAGTTGTGAAAGTTGCAATATCAACATCTCCTGCAATGTATTTATACATAACCGGCGCATCTTCAATAGTGGTTGGACGCAGCGTTAAATCACCATCTTGCAAAGTAGGTTGAATCTCTGGCCAGATAATCATTTGCTAACTCTTTCACAAGTTTAAATGCGGTACGATATCCCTAAGCTAAGGGGAAAAATGTCCGAATTCACCGAAAATCCAGTTGAAGTTACTGCCACACCAACAATCAAGAAGGCTTTCAATAAGAAAAAGGCCATCATTGCCTCAGTAGTTGCAGGTGCGCTGATAATCGTTGGTGCTGTCGGAGTTACCGCTTTCAAATCCAGACCGGACGTGCGCCTAGTAACCGCTCTTTCCAATCTATTCGGTGACAAAAACGTTGAAATGGGATTCTCGGTTCAAATGTCTCCAGAGTTCATGACTGCAATGGGTATGACTGACGCCGATGTGCTCGAGATGGGTCGGCCAGGAATAACCACCGTAACTGATGCCGCTACAGCCTTAGGCTTAATGGAACTACGGATCGCTTCTTTAGACGAATCTTCTTCTGACGACAAACTTTCAAGCCGCATGCAACTAGCTTACGGTGTTAAATCAATTATTGATTTAACTTTAATCGACAGAGTTCTTTACTTAAGTACTGATGCAATGACAATGCCTGAGCAGAGCCCGCAGTTAGTTTCACAGGAAGAAGTCGATGGTGTGATGAGCGCACTCTCCATCTACTCTTCAATGGCTCCACAAATTTCTGGTGCACTTGATGCTTTGACTGGTGGTCAAGCTATTTCTCTGAATTTTGAAAAAGGTACGGCACTAGGCGATGCTTTCGATGAATACATCAAGTCAACTGAAGATAGTGCGATGAGTTCCAAAGTGCTTGACCAACTTAAAGAAGCTAACGGTGCTGCACTTCGTGATTCTGCAACAGTTCTTTCAAAGGGTAAAGACAACACTGGCGATATATTTGTTTTGTCAATTGACATCTATAAATACTTAAAGGCTATGAAGGGCCCGATTTTAGAACTTGCCAAATCACAGTTGGATGTACTTGGAACTGATCTATCAGGTGAATCCAAAGAGTTCATGCAAGGAATCAAGGAATTTCAAGGTAAGACTCTTGATATTAAGACTTGGCTCGATGGAGACAAACTAGTTCGCCTTGAAATTGACTTAACTCAATTCGTTGCAGCAGATCAAGGCCTAAACGCATGGTCAGCTGCAATTCGTATGAATATTAGCGATGCAAATATTGTTGCTCCATCTAACCCATATGACATCACTCAAGACCTACTCTCACTCGGATTAATTTAAGGAATAAACCCTTAGTGTCTATCGAACCATTCTTACCTGCTGCCGTCTTCTTTGACATGGATGGAACGCTCGTCAATACAGAGCACTACTGGATTGAAGCGGAACTGGAACTTTCTGCAAGAGATGGTGGCGGTTGGACCCATGATGACGGGTACACGGTTATTGGTTTCGACCTAACTCACACAGCTCAACAACTTCGTGCACGAGGTGGAGTTAAGGGTACTGACGAAGAAATCGTTGATGACCTTGTTCGCATAGTTGGAAACAAAATCCAAACACAAGGTCTCATTTGGCGGCCAGGAGCCGAAGAACTTCTCAAAGCAGTGAAAGCGGCTGGTATTCGCACTGCCTTAGTCACCATGTCATATATTTCTCTTGCAGAAATTGTGATTGGTCAACTTCCAGAAGGCACGTTCGATGGGGTTATTACTGGCGACATTGTTACCCACGGAAAACCGCATCCTGAGCCTTATCTGAAGGCGGCTGAATTGCTTAATGTTGATCCTAAACAATCGGTTGCCATAGAAGATTCTGTTACCGGCGTCAAATCTGCTGAAGCTGCAGGCATGAACGTATTAGGTGTGAAATTTATGGTTGATATCCCAGCTGCACCAGGACGAAGTCGCATGACTTCACTTGAAGAAGCAAATGTGGAAATCCTGCGAGAAATCGCTGCTGGCGTCGTGATTGATACTCGCGCTTAATCGCTTTTAGCAGGAGACGGTTGGCGCAGAAGTGCCAACCCAACAAATATCTCAATTATTGCGTAAGCTGTGTTGAGCTGGAATCCAAAAGCCTCGTGGACCGCAAAAGGGAAACCAGAAAACCCACTTCCTGAAACTGCTAATAAACCTACCGAGACTAAAAGCACGCCAATCACAGAACGTATTCTTGAATGTGAGAGATTTTCTGGCTCGCTATCAAACCATGGCAACTTCATAAACTCGAGGGGCCAAAGATTTCGCACAACAACAAACAAGATTGCGCCAAAACAAATTGTTGATAAAAGGAATCCTCGCCAATATGGGAAACCATCGGGTGCCACAATTAAAACTCTAAGCCCATCGGATCTTTCTGCTGTTAGTAATTGAACTGGTAGATCAAGATTAAATCTATGTAGTATCGAAAGCCACAAAACCAAAATCGACATATGCCAAAGATAGATAGTCATTGCCAACATACCTGCATGCGTTGTGATGCGGAAGGCTCTCTCGCGAGCAAACCAGACTTGGAATTTAGGAGCGAGAAGGTTGAATAAGCCAAAAAGAAATATGGAATGAAACATCAGAACTATTGTTGGTGGTGCCATGTTTGAGATTGGCTCGGTTGGAATTCCAACCAGTGAAGTTGGATACCACTTCAAAACTTGCGTTAAAGCAAGGTTATTGAGTACTCCAACCACAATCATCATTATTGCGTGATTCCTCTGGACGCCTCTGTTATACCAATAACCAAGTTGGTGAACCATCACCCAGATAACAATTAAATTCAAAACACCTGCAACTGAAGAAACCTGCAAC
>JAPLBX010000193.1 GCA_026392535.1 Actinomycetota bacterium | reverse complement strand
TAGTCAATTTTTGATCAACAACTACTAAGCGCCCCGTAACGGAAATGCTGATGCCAGGCTTAATACCAGCAATTTTTCTTCGACCTAGCCAGACCACCACAATAAATCCGGTTCCATCGAAGATCTCAGCTTCTAGCGCTGGAACTTTTATTTCTGGGCGGAAAACCAGACTGCGAATTTTCCCGGAGTGGGTGGTGACGCTGCCTAACTTCACATCACCAATTGCATCAGCTCCTTTTTCTTCAAGGGCTTCACGCAATACTTCTGCGTCTAAATCTTCATTGGAAACCGCAATACGATTCAACCAACTTGTTAATGGATTTTTCATGAAGAAATCCCTGTTGATCCAAATCCACCAGCACCACGGTCGGTGTCTTCTAGAGAATTTACTGAAACAAATTTGGCATGTTCAACTTTTTGGACAACTAGTTGAGCAATTCGGTCGCCACGGTTGATTTCAAAATCATTCGACTCATCGTGATTTATTAGAATAACTTTGATTTCTCCACGGTAGCCGGCGTCGATGGTTCCTGGCGTATTAACCATTGAGATTCCGTGTTTGAGTGCCAATCCACTTCGAGGATGAACCAAGCCGACATACCCGACTGGGATAGCTATTGATAAACCTGTAGAAATTGCTAATCGTTGCCCAGGTTTAAGGACTGCGTTCTCAGCACTCACTATGTCTGCACCAGCATCAGTTGCGTGAGCGTAATTTGGCAGCGGTAAGTCCGAATGAATCTGGGAACACTCGATTACGAGATCGTCTGACATTAGATCAGCCCCTAACCGAAAGAAGAGTTGCAATTCTAGAGGGCTGCTTTGCGCTGACTACCCAATGGCAGAACGGGTCTCGATCATCTTTTATTTCTATCTCTAACCCGCCATGCTTTATGTTCCGCAGTACAAAAACGTCTTGTCTGTGTGCACCAGCGCGTATACGTTGTAGGAACTCGTCAGTGGTGAGTGGCGAAACCTTTGAGATGTATTTTCTCTCGATTTCATATTTTCCGATAGTAACCAAGTTTTTAGTAACTGAAATTTGCACACTTTTAGCTATCCACCACCAGATAGCAGTCGCACTCAATATGAGTCCAATAGCCAAACCCCAAAAGGCAGATACGGCACTTGCATATGCGATTCCCAGCGAACTTGTTATAAGTAGGGCGAGCAGCACGTGCCAAATAGGAGAAAACTGAAGTTCTGAGTATTCGATTTCTGGGTCTGGTTTCTGAATCCGCATTAAGTGCTACTTAAGCGCATTCCTTGCAGATTCCGTCTTTGCCTTCACGCTTTGCCAATTGCGAACGGTGATGCACCAAGAAGCATCGAACACATGTGAATTCATCAAGTTGGTACTCAGGTACAACAAGCACCTCAACGCCCATGGATTCTTCAGAAAGGTCGGCGCCGGGAAGTTCGATAGTTTCAGCGAGTTCCTCTTCGTCCATGTCCACAGACGAATTAACTTTGTCAGCGCGACGAGCTTTTAGCTCCTCGATCGAGTCCTCGGGTAGTTCCTCATCAGTTTTACGCGGGGCGTCATAATCAGTAGCCACAAATCGCTCCTTTTATGTTGTCCGGTCCTAGCAGAGGCGGATTATGGCCTATCGGGATGGCGTTTGCCCTCCAAGGCAGGGTTAGATAGCCCAATGCCTATATATGCGCTCGGAGACCTAGTCCCAAAGATTCACCCAGACGCCTTTGTTCACCCGGACGCCGTAATTATCGGCAATGTGATCATTGGGGCCGAATCGTCTATCTGGCCTACCTCAGTACTCAGAGGAGACTCCGGTTTAGTCTCAATTGGCAGCCAAACCTCGATTCAAGACGGCTCAGTTCTCCATTGCACCGATAAGCATGACACCATCATTGGAGACAGATGTGTAATCGGCCATAACGCACACATGGAAGGCTGCATTGTCGAAGATGACGTTCTAATCGGTTCAGGTTCAGTAATGCTTCTTCGAGTTTTAGTGAAGTCTCGCGCAATTGTTGCCGCTGGTGCCGTCCTTAAAGATGACACAGTAGTTCCGAACAATGCACTCGCCTACGGCGTTCCTGCCAAAATCCGCGAAGCTGCCGTTGAAAATGGTGCTTTCGACTGGAAT
>JAPLBX010000020.1 GCA_026392535.1 Actinomycetota bacterium | reverse complement strand
TGAGATTGATGAGATGCAGGCAACCATAGATTCGCTTATTGGCGGTAATTGAAGTTCTTTTCACCATTAATCACTACCTGCCCAGCTCCATAAGGATAGTAAGTGATAGTCAAAACCGTAGCTAGGGATTACAGGCGTAAACTCCAACTATGGCAATAACCGTCCGCGACATCGCTGTTGATGATCTTCCAGCACTGATGTCACTGTGGGAAGAAATCCAGGCTTAGAGTACTGGCCTTGATGTTTTTCAACAACTGCAACGTTCAGACAGAACTAGGTGGCACAAATGACTATTCCTAAATTCAACGAAATTTTTGGCGACGTCTTGGTCGTTCTAGCTGAAGGTGAGCCCTTGCACCGCAAAGATCTGCGCAAGGCGGTCACAGTCAGACTCAAGCTAACGGAAGAAGAACTTGCTGAGACTCTCTCTGGCGGAAGCAATAAGGTTGGCAGTCGTATTCACTGGGCTGCCGAATTCTTAGCCCAGGCTGGCGCTATTTACCGACCAAAGCGTGGGTATATGCAGATTACCGATTTGGGTCGGTCCTATGTTGCTAAGGATCCATTCTCTGTCACGCTTGAAGAACTTAGAACGACAGATGGCATGAAGGCTTGGAAGCAAAGAAGTATTGCAAATAGACAGGCTCGACAAAATGAAGCAGATATTGAGGACACTGAAAATTACGATGCCGAAACCGAAATATCTCCACTGGAGAGCATCGACAATGCCATAAATCTTTTAAATTCGGCATTAGCTGAAGATTTATTGCAAAGGATTCGAGAAGAGAGTCCAGAATTTCTCGAGCGGCTGGTGCTGAAATTGCTTCACGCAATGGGCTACGGAGCCAGTACGAGCCATCTAGAACACACCGGCACTTCAGGTGATGAAGGGATAGATGGAATCATCCATTTGGATCAACTTGGCGTAGATCGCATTTATGTGCAAGCGAAACGCTACCAAGAAACTGGTGGCATTGGACGCCCGGCTATTCAAAGTTTCGTTGGCGCTCTAGAAGGCAAAAGGGCTACACGAGGAGTCTTTATTACGACTAGTTACTTCTCCAAAGAGGCAAAAAACTACGTACAAGAAATAAAGAATTTTTCCGTTGTACTAATCGACGGCGAGAAGCTGGCCGCGCTAATGCTTGCCAACGGAATCGGCGTTGAAACGAAGCAAACATATAACTTGCTGGTTATCGATGAAAACTTCTTCTTCGCATGACAGTGGGTCATTCTAATTTTGGAGAAATTTAGATATGTCTGAAATATTTGTTGAGAGTGAAGGCGTATGGAGACGTCCTACACAAGTCTCATACGCTAATGAGTCGGCTTTACAGCAGTTGCTTCTCGATTCACCTGATCTAATTCCCGGAATCGAGTCGCCGGTGGCTGTCTGCACCGAGTTCCCAACTGAGGCGGGCCTTATCGACCTTCTAGTTCTGAATGACGAGGGAGAAATCACAATAGTTGAGTGTAAGCTCGGCTCCAACGCTGAGGCACGCCGCAAGATTGTAGGCCAAGTCCTAGATTATGCGTCTTCTATGTGGAACTTGCCACTGGACAAATTTCTGGATCAATGGAAGTCGCGCTCTGGAATTGGACTACAGGAAACTCTAGGAACAAATGCCGATTCAATTTTAAATCAACTAGAAATTTATCTCGGGTTAGGAAAATTTAACCTGTTGTTGGCTGTCGACCAAATTAATCAGCCGCTCGAACGAATAGTTACGTACCTAAACGCGGTAACAATGGCTGAGATAAGTGCCTACGCTGTTGAGTTTAGGCAACTCGAATTTGGGCCGACCAAGGGAATTGTTGCTTCAACCTTTGGGCTGGAACAGGTTGAAGCAAAGGAGATTCCAACTTCTAAGACCAAGCAGTGGTGGCCAGATGATGCTTTTCGCACCTATTTAACGACAAAGCATCCATCATTGGTCTCAATCTTTGATGCAATCGCTGAAGTTGTAAAGGAAACTGGCGGCAAAGTTGTAGGTGGGGGTGCCGCTATACAAAATGCCTTGGTTAAACAGGAGGTTGATGGCGAAGTAATTTGGCCGATAAGTTTTTATGCCTTTGATGATCTACCAACCCTGCAAATAAATTTTCATTACCTAAAGAAGAACGGGCATCGGACAGAATTTTTAGACTGCTTAACAATCGATGGCGGATTCCATCTAGACGTTGCAGGCATCAAGAGTTCTGGCTTTTCTCGCAAACCCAAGGTTTTAATGGCAGACATCACAGCAGAGCAGATACAAGCTTTGCGTGGTGCGCTACAGGTTTTGAATACGACTGAAGAAGTTGATGAAAAGGTAGTCGAATGAGCAAGAAGATTCTCTACGTAGACATGGATAACGTCATTGTAGATTTCCCTGGTGCTCTAGAACATGTTCGTGCAGACCTTAAATCCCGATACAAAGGTGACGAGGATGAAATTCCAGGCATTTTCGGCCTGATGAAACCAATGCCGAACGCGGTTGAGGCCTTGAAAGAGTTAGCAGAACTTTTTGACTTATACATACTCTCTACAGCACCTTGGAAAAATTCGAGTGCTTGGTCAGACAAGTTGGAGTGGGTCCACAAGTATCTTGGGTTCAGCGAAGATGATTTCGTCCACAAGAGATTGATTTTGTCGCACCATAAAAACCTCAACATTGGAGATTTTCTGGTTGACGATCGGCCCAACAATGGGGCACGAGAATTCACCGGCGAGTGGGTGCACTTCGGGGATGGAATTGATCTCAAAGGTGGGCCTTGCAAGGACCATGCAGAGCATCCCTACACAGACTGGATTAAGACTCTAGAGTATTTGAGATCTAAGGCTTAAAAGTGGCTAGCAACACATATCCCGAGTTCATTGGGATCTCCGCACTAGTCGAAAAGCATTCAGTTCAGGTTGCTCAGTTTGAACAGTGGGCTGCTGAGGGCAACTGGCAGGCATTCCACGACAATCACTTTGACTGGTGGGCGTTCCCGATAGACAAACCATCGAACTACGCTTTCGCCTACGCCGTCTTTGATCAAGAAATTGCCCCGATGAAGCGAGAACAGCTATTTATGAACAGGCATCGAATAGGCGCAGACTTGCTTCTGCTTTCTTGGGGATGGCATTCTGCTACGGGGCAGCTACTAGAAACCCCGGCCCCAGGACAGCAGTGGGCTAACTGGCCGATTCGACTTGCAAAATGCGCAAGGTCAATGTGGCTATTTGGGCAAGTTCAGCAATACGAAAGTTGTGTTGAGTATGCCCAGTATTTACAGACTCAAGGCAAATCCTTTGGGTATAACGGCCGTGAC
>JAPLBX010000194.1 GCA_026392535.1 Actinomycetota bacterium | reverse complement strand
GTGGATCTCCGGTAGTCGAAAAGATCTGGATTGTGAAAGGATTACTCATTTTTATAGTCGTTCTTTATTGAGTCTTGGCTTAGTTACTTATTTTCTATGGAAATTAAGGTTGCAGTCTTTGGGTCGTATTTAACCTCAGTTATGGATCCATCTCTAATACGCCTTACGGCCTCATCGATGACCTGAAGCGGAACGAGAAACCATTCCTTAGGTTTAACTGGATGCCCGAAACGATCGTGGATTACAAGGTCAAGTTGCGCTGGGGCGAAAAGTCTGTGAAACAGATTTTCCAACTTTGTCCGATTGATACCAAACAGTTTGTAACTTGCCACAACATCAACGGCAGCTAATAAGTATGTTGCTTCGTTTTCTGCGTTATTGATGCGTGTTTCAATTTTTCCACCTGTAACGCCGATCTTGTGCATTAATTGTCGATGCTCAGCAATGTAGGGGTGATCGGACTGGCTACGTAAAACGTAAATAGTGCCACTTTCGATATCGTCATCTTCAGGTGTGTCGCTAAACAAAGGACCTGCATCAGGATCGGTTACACGCCGACCTGCCTCGTCTTTATAAAGTGCGCGTTGAAGCGAACGTCTAAGTAGGTTGCTTTCAGTCCCATTATCAAAAATAACTCGAAGTCGCGCATCGCTTGCACCATTAGGTGCTTTGATTTCCTCGCCAACTTCGGCAACTAAGACAAATTGACCATTAAGAATGAAGAAGTTGCCGATTTCAACGCTAACCTCTTTGCCGAATGGGCGGGATTGACGCACACCGGAAGAAAGTTCATTTTTTGCTTTTTGAAATATCGGTTTAAAACTCTCAAAGTCTTTACATTTTTCTCTATTAGCAATTTCTTCTGCGGCTTTGATTTCAGCGTTAGACCTAACGTGTCTTAAGTCTGAGAGTTCTGCTTTGACAGCAATACCTTCAAGTTCCGCGAGCAATTCGTCATCATCAATTGAAACTGCGCTAACAGCATTTGAAGAGACTGATCCCTTAAGCAATTCCTGATGATCTATTGGCGCAACAATGATTCTGCAAAGTTCTTGTGTACGTATCTGATCGAGCCGAACGGCGTAAATACGCTCAAAGATGTCCTTATCTTCTCCGTGCTGAGGTACACGTCCGTGATCGTCTACAAATCTCTGAATCTCTTCAAATCCAGCAATCACCCTTTCTTCAAGCGCAGTTTTTCCACCTTTCTTTGAAGGCTGGGCAAAATCATCTAGTTCGGACCGTAATTCATCTAGATCAGTCATAGCGCCCCTCATCCTTGAAGCGTACAAAGGCAGCAGCACCTTCGGCCATTTTCTTCTCCCAAGCGTCTGCAGAACTCATTTCGGGTAAACGCCCACGCTCTTTCTTAAACTTAAATGCTCGTATAGCTAGCTCTTTGGCTTCCTCTGGCGTTAAGTTTGTTCGTTTAGCAGTTATGGCTGCTGCAACTTGTTTCAAGCTATCTTCATTCATAGTTTTAGCAAGAATTGCATACGCTTCGCTAAACGGATTGATTCGATCAATGAGATCGATATCTAATTCCCTGACATCCATTGCAAATTTTCGCACTCCATCAATAAGGGCTGTGTTGACTGCTGGCTGGTTATTTACTCCGGCAAGATCTGTTAGTAAGATTTGCTTTGCCTGTTGAGTAATGTTTAAAGCTGCGATTGCTTGTTGACGAACCGCTTCCTGATCTTCCGGCTCGAGGTCGGGAAACTTTTCTTTAATGATCTTCCCCATTTTTACTTGTGTCAGCTCTTCCGGAATCAATTCGGAGTCAAATAGTCCACGTTCAATGGTTGTTTTATCTTGGACGAAAGTAGCAATGACCTCATTCAAGTCTTCTCTACAAATTCGTGTAGCTTCGGGACTTTTGGGCTCTGTTAGGCCGTTTATTTCAATCTGAAATTGACCAGTCTTATTGTTAAAGCCGATATTGCACTTGTCTGGCTGGTAACCCGAGTCACCATAATTAAACCCTTCAGAGGCTGCATTTGAAGGATTCTTGGCCTTGAATTCAAAACGTGGAGCGAGTACCTGCTCCATTAAAAGACTGGCTGCGATTGCCTTCAACGTATCGTTAACAGCCTCAGAAACGGCTTGCTCAGATGCATCTGGTTCAGCAATGAGGTTAGTAAAGCGAGCACGTGTTTTTCCAGGAGCATCACGCGTTGCACGTCCAATGATCTGAACAATCTCCGTGAGGCTTGAGCGATATCCGACTGTTAAAGCGTGTTCACACCAAATCCAATCAAATCCCTCTTTTGCCATTCCTAGAGCGATGATGATGTCAACGTGATTACGGTTATGTTTTTGTTTTGGATCTTTTAAGGCGGCAGAAACTTGATCGCGTTTAGGTCCTTCATCATCAACTAAGTCGGCAATTCTCAGAATATTTCCTTCTGGAGTCTTAATTTTCAG
>JAPLBX010000164.1 GCA_026392535.1 Actinomycetota bacterium | reverse complement strand
AATTGACGATTTCTCCGGGCAAGTTGGGAACTCAGGAATTTGACCTGCGCAACATGACCACGTGGCCGGGAAAAACGCAGGCAGATATTGATGCTCTCGCATACGAGTATTCGTACTCGGGAGACGACTTTGAAATCTCACAGAAGAATCAGATTTTGACCATTACGGCTAAGGCGCAGAGCGCTTCAGGTACCAAAGCCGAGGTGACTGTGAGCATTCCGCAGTATGCAAACGCAGGCACTGATCCCGCCCCACTGGTGTTGGTGGTGGGTGAGCAGCTCAACGGCGGACCCGTGGGTGGATCCATCACGAAGGTGTGCCAAGCGAACACGGGCTCGTGCTCGATTCCCAAGAGTGAGATGCGCGGGGCTTATGACCCGTGGAGCCCGGGAACGAATCCGAATTTTGCGCCCTTCGGTTACCGAGGTGGGTCTCCCGAGTATGACCGCGAAGACAATGTCATGATGTGCGGGTCGGTGCGCTTGACTGCCACGGCTAGTTCCATTGAGGCTACCTGGGACGCGGGCGCCGCGGCGCAGGGAGTGAACTGCCCCAACATCACGTATCTGGTTTTGGATCAGAACGAGCAGAACGGTAGTGGCACACTCAACTTCACCCTGGAAGGCCCCCCTGCCGCGCCCGGTGCGGTGCGCCAGTCGGGGTACACCGACAACTCGTTGACTCTCACCATTTCACCCGGCCAGGCGGGTCAAGCCGCGCCCCGCCTCTTGGAGTACTTGGTCTACAAAGATGGCGAGTTTGAAACGACATGTACGGTCCCCGAGGGGCGCGAGTCCGTCGACAGGCAGTGTGAGATCAACGGACTCACTGCCTACGACGGCACGAACGAAGCCGACAATCACACCTTCCGAGTGACCGCCAAGAATGCCATTGGGGAGTCGGCGGGTGCGGTAACCCTGTCGAATGCCTATGCGTATCGAGCGCCTCTGGCCATCACACCGGACATCGTCGAATCGGCCGAGACAATCTTTGACCCGGCAATCACAACGGATTCGCGCGGTGCGGTCAAAATGACCATCAACCCGATTGCCGACAGCCTCGTGACCCAGTACAAAATTCAAGGTGAAGGGCAGGCGGCGACCTTTTACCCCGTTGATGGCAGCACGTTTACCGTCAACAATGTGGCTGCGGCCGTGGGTGAACGCTCAAACATTGTGATCACGGCCCTGGGGCGCGTTCCTCCGCCAACGTCAGGCGGCCAAGATTCCTCCACAACCTGGACTGTTCGCGTGGCGGGGAGCCCGACAATCGGGTCACTTGTGGTGCAGGGAACTCCGGTGAAATCGAGTGGAGTCGATACCTTTGAAACCGAGCTCACGCTCTCTGTCTCAAGTCGAAACTACTCTCTGAACACGGGAAGCTACGTGGTGGCCCTCTGGCCTTCCGGGTCAACCGAGCCGACGTGCGTTGATCAGATTAACAACCTCGCTGATCCTCGAGCGCCCGCCCCCGTGGCGGTGAATGCAAGCCCGTCGACCATTGCGTCGGCGGCGACGCTCGAAGGGTCTGACCAAGATTCCGTTCGCTCGTGGACCGCCAGCGTGCGCCTTGAGGGGTTGGCGAGTCAGCAGTCCTACAACTCCAAAGTCTGTTACTCCAACGCGTTTGGAACTAAGTCGCTCGCAGGTTCTGTCGTCTCGACTCTGGACGACCCCAATGAGGGCGACTTCACTTGGGCCGTTAACCGTGCGCCGGTTGATGGTGCGTGGCTCGCCAAGATT
>JAPLBX010000048.1 GCA_026392535.1 Actinomycetota bacterium | reverse complement strand
TTCCTTGTTTACGTGCGAGCTCTTCTAAACGGCTTCTGTATTGCATCTCTACTTGCTCCTTGTAATACTAATTTTCGTTCCGATATTAATTTCTGGTAATTCTTGTACCGCGATGTTTACATCGCCTGGTAATTCAGCGTCGGTTAACCCATTTGCTTTTAGATTTAAGTGACCTAAGTTCATTAAGTTTTCGTTTGCCACATCGCCAACTGCTAGAACTTCGTATGAACTGTCGTCCAGTGAAACAATGTCACCAGCTTTAAGTTCATCTTCTTGATGATCTACGTTGTGCAGGATGCAAAAATCATGTAATTCTTCAGGTGCATTTGCTCCGAAGAAAACCAGCATCCCTTGTTCCCGGAATGCGGGAACAAGGTCGCCGATTGCGAATACTGTTGATTCGTAAATTTTCACTCGCAAAAACCTAAGCGAGTGTTACGTGCTCTGGCTTCACGCCAGATACAAATAATTCTTTGGTGATAAACATTGCAAGTGGACCAGCTGGGCTAGTCGCGTGAATGTCAACGGTTAAAACCTTCTTCATTGGATAAACACCAACGCGTGCGGTTCCACCACAGTCGATAACTGCAACTGCAATTTTGTCGAATGGAGCACTGCTCTTAAAGCCATCAAATGGCTCGCCACCTGTTAGGTCTGCAATGTGTTGAGCAACAGCATGAATGCCGCCACCAGTTACACAGTAGATAAGTGGACGTTCGTCGGTTGGTTTAACTGTAAGCGGACCGCCCCAGCCACCTTTTCCTGCAACGATGTTTACTGCTTTGTAGTCAGCCATTTCTTAGCCTTTCAAATGTAGATGAAAAAAGAAGCGGGGCTGAAACGGAAATGTTCAGCCCCGCCCTATGTATTTAGTTGTTGTATAGGCCGAAGCTCGCGAAGTAAGCGATAACCACTGCAAGTGGACCAGTTACTAGACGTGAGAACAGAACGGCTGGAACGCCAACTTCAACGGTTTCTGGTTCGGCTTCGCCAAGAGCTAGACCGACTGGAATGAAGTCACAACCAACTTGTGGGTTGATTGCAAACAATGCAGGTAGTGCGTATTGAGCAGGGATAGTTCCCTTACCAATTTCAACACCTAGCAAAGTTCCAACGATCTGAGCAATAACAGCGCCAGGTCCAAGCAATGGGCTTAGAACTGGAATTGCGCAAACTACAGAAACGAGTAGCAGACCACCAAGTGATGATGCTGAACCGCTGATTGCGTTAGCAATCTTGTCGCCAATACCGGTTGCAAGAATCAAACCGATAATGAACGAGATGAATGCCATGAATGGAATTACGTTGCGGATTGTTGTTTCAACCGCATCGCGTCCTGCTTGGTAAAGAGTGCCAACGACACCACCAACAGAACGACCAATTGTTACGAGTAACTTGTTAATTGCGTCCATGTTTATGCATTCCCCTTACGAGCCATCATGACTTTTGTGATGAACTCAGTGACGATACCGCGGATGAAGATGACAACTAGACCTACAAGTAGGTAACGAATAGCCAAAGGTCCTAGATCGAAGCCGAGAGCTGCGATACCTGACGAAATACCAGCCCATACGAAAAGTTCGCCTGGATTAGCATGTGGGAAGATGCCAAGAATAGGGTGTACGAAAGAAACTGCAGCATCATAAAATGCTGGCTTCTGACGTTCTGGCAAGAAACGACCTACGGTGTAGGCCATTGGGTTGGTGAAGAAAAATACTGCCAAGAATGGCAATACCATGTAGCGAACTGGGTACCACTGGATACCTGGTTGCGCTGCTTTTACACCTAGGGATTCGATCTTCTCAGGTCCGATAAGACGGATCAATGCGTTTACCGCGGTCAAAAGAACGACCAAGGTAGGCAAGATGCCACCCATCAGGCTAAGGAGAACTGCTCCACCCTGGTTAAAGACTCCAATGAAGTCTTGTGCCCAGACGGCTAGTGTGTCCATTTACCCTCCAACTGCTCTAACGATTACAACTTGTAACCGGCAAAACCACAAAGGCCGGGTAGGTCCATTGTGGGTTCTTTCACTTACTCCGAGACCGCAGTTTCCTTTGGTTTCAGCAAAGTAGAAGCCGCCATCTGAGCTGCACTCCTAATTTTGCGATTTAACTGAGGGATGTCGCCATCTCCAGCTAATTCGGTTAGTGAAAGTCCATTTAGGCCAGGGAAAGGCTTGGGTGCGGCGAAGACTGTAAAACCAGTCATAACGCGTGCATCAACCACGGTGTCTCCCTGTCGTGCGATCGCAACAAATGCGCGACCACCACGGTAACGCTTTCCACCCATGCCAACCGCAGACTCGCCCTGAGCCCGCAATGTTTTGAGTGAATTGTTGAATTTCATCGCTTGGTTATAAGTTAATAAAAGTTGCGAAACCCACATGACGCCAATCACGAATAGGACGACGGGAAGATTTTCCATTATGAGGCCACCCTTGTTTGTTTTGCATCGGAAAGAATTCGAATAATTTCAAAAGCACATGAACTACTGATTATTACTTCAGAAACAAACCCACCGCGGATTGCGCCTATCACTCCAAGTGCTTTGTCTTTGCCAGCTGCCATGCCAATTACAAATGGAATGCGGCGAAGTTGTTCGAGGCTGATACCAACAATTCGATCTGACCAGCCGTGATCTAGTTCTTTGCCATTGCTGTCATAGAAACGAGCACCGATGTCGCCAGCCATGTCTTTAGTTAATGCATCGTATTGAGAAGCTGGAAGTCCAGCACTGTGTAGCAATTCCATTGAAGACGATGCGCCTTTGCTGCCAATGCCTACTACTGCAAGTTCGGCGTTTGCTGCTTGGGCAATTACGTCAGAGACAGATGGTTCATTGATAAAAACTTTATGTGCTTCTGGGCTACGAACAACTACTGGTGCTAGCAATGTTGAAAATGTTGCACCCATTTTGCTTGCCATTGTGCGAATCAAATCTTCACCAGTGCTACCAGAAGAAAGTGCAGTCATGCCACCAACAAGTGGAACTAGGCGAATGCCAGGTTGGTAATCGGAATCAAGTGCGTTAACCATTGCTTGCAAGGTAGATCCCCAGCTAACTGCAATGGTTGTGTTTGGACGAGTACGTTCGATAAGCGCTTCGGCACCAAGTGCGCCAACGCCGGTGAATTCATCAAGCTTGTTAAGTGTGCGAGCAACTCGAATGTTTTTAACTGGAAGCAGCTCGCGGATTGCCCGCTCTAATGCTGCATCACGGTTTGCTTGTTCAACTATTTTGATCTGGACGATACCTTGCGCCCGAGCATCAGTGAGCATGCGGGAAATATTAGAGCGACTAACCCCTAAAGTCTCGGCTATTTCATCCTGAGACATCTCATCTTCGTAATAGAGGCGCGCTGCTTTCACAAGCAGTGCTCTATCTCGAGGAAGGGCCATCTTCACATCCGTTCAGGTATCGGAACTTTTGCCCAAGTTTGGAGTTAATTGACACTCTTGGCAAGGGTACCCACGAGTTTTTTAGAAGGTTTTTACAACGATTTGGTAACTGCCCCCTTCTAGCCGAGGCTAAAAGGGGGCAGATGGGATTACCGCACGGGAAAGAGAGGAAATCCCAGCTCTTGGTTAGCCCAGTTCGCGCACGAACCGCTGGACTAAGAGCGCAACATCGGCAGGGTCTGCCAGGCGGTGGTCAGCGACGACAGTCAAGTAAAGAGTCTGATCGCTTGCCTGCATTCCAACAGATAGTGCCAATGGTTGTGGCTTGATCAAGATGCCAGCAGCTGCGACAACTGAAGAATCACTTGCATCAACTAAACCAGTAGTACTTGATGTCAGGTATTCAATTGCAATCTGACCTTTAGCAGCATTCGAAATAATTTCTTTAAGTTTTGTTGCAAAGTCATTGGATGGATTTGCTGATACTGCAACAACTGGAGTGACCACGCCATGGGGAGCCATCACACTGAATGCAATTTTGACTTCACTGAAACTATGCGGTGCGCCGTTGTTCCAATTTGCATGTAGTTCTGGATGAGCTAAAAGTGCTCGCGCCCAAGCAGAAGAAATCTTCACTAAGCGTTCTGTTTTTTCAGATGGTAGCCAAGCGACTTTTTCAGCGAATGTCATTGAGAATGCTGGAATGTCAGATGAAGCTGCAATTGCTTTAGCAATCGCTAGTCGAGTCTTTAAACGCTTTTCTAATGTGCGTTCTTGATTCGAAGCAGAATTTGCAAGGTTTTCAACATCTGCATGCTTTATTACGCCATCTGCTCCAGTGCCAAGAACTCTTGCAAGATCAACCTTTAAATCACGAGCAACTTCGCGAGCTTTTGGAGTTGCCAAGATATCACCAGTATTTACAACTGGATTTTCAATAACTTGAACTACTTGAGCTATAGGAGTTTCTGCAGCCGTAGGAGCTGCTGGAGCAACAGGTGCAACTGGTGCGGCCAAAGTTGGTTCAACAGCAGGAGTTTCGCTAGCAGGAGCAGGTGCATCAAAAATACCTGCAAGCAGATCATCTTCAATTGAATCCACCATTATTAATGGCGCTCCAACATCCATGACATCTCCAGGATTTCCAAGCAAAGAAATTACCTTGCCGCTTGCAGTCGATTCAACTTCCATATCAATTTTGTCAGTTGCAACTTCGCAAACCACATCGCCAGCTTTTATTTCTTGGCCAACTTCAACATGCCAAACAAGAAGTTCTCCCTCAGTCATAGTCATTGACATCTTTGGCATCACGATCGCTACTTGTGGCATTACGGCTCCCGGATTAGATCTTCAACAGCTTGAATGATATTTGGGATTTGTGGGACTACTGCTTTTTCAAGTTGTGGCGCATAAGGGATAGGAATATCCATACCGCACAGGCGTTTGATTGGCGCTTCAAGTGAATACAAACTCTTGCCTTCAGCCAAGCGAGCGGAAACTTCAGCCATAAATCCAACATGCTTAGGCGCTTCTTGGACTAACAAAATTCGACCAGTTGCCCGCACTGCTTCTTCGATTGGCTCCATGTCGAGAGGTGACAATGTGCGCACGTCGATGACCGTTGCTTCAATTCCTTTTTCAGAAAGGGCAGCAGCAGCTTCAAGGGAACGGGAAACCATCACTCCTGTTGCCACAATTACTAAATCTTTACCAGTTCGTGCAACATGTGATTTTCCGATTGGGGTTCGAACAGCTGCTTCTGTAACAGGTCCTGAAGTTTTGTAAAGAAGTTTATGTTCTAAAACCAAAACTGGGTTTGGATCATCAATAGCAGCAAGTAATAAGCCTTTTGCATCTTGAGCGGTTGCTGGCATCACAACTTTTAAGCCAGGAACGTGGGCAAACCAAGCTTCAAGACTTTGTGAGTGTTGAGCCGCTGCACCGGTTCCTGAACCAATAGGTGCACGCAAAACCATTGGCACACTTAGTTCGCCACCTAGCATGAAGTGAATTTTTGCTGCCTGATTAACGATTTGGTCCATTGCTTGGGCAGTGAAATCGGAGAATTGAATTTCAACAATTGGTTTCATGCCTACTAGGGCAGCACCAACTGCAGCACCAACAATTCCAAGTTCAGAAATAGGAGTATCGCGAATGCGGTCTGCACCAAAGCGGTGATACAAGTCGCCAGATACGCCGAATGCTCCGCCGTAAATTCCGATGTCTTCACCCAACATAAATACATTTGGATCGGCTTCCATTGCTTGGCCGATTGCTTCGCGAATAGCTTCTGAGTAAGTGATGATGCGGTCAGTCATTAGTTGCCACCTTCAATTGCTCGGTAAACACTTGCAAGTAATTCGGCTGGATCTGAATCAGGAGCAGTAGTAGCTTCAGAGATTGAAGCTCGAATTTTCTCCCGAATATCTGCCGCAATTGCGTCACATTCTTCTCGAGTTAATACGCCTAGTTCAATAACCCGATTTTCAAATTTAACAATTGGATCTTTGTGTTTCCAATCTTCAATTTCTTCTTTAGTTCGATACAAGTTCTTATCACTCTTTGAGTGACCCTTCCATCGATAAGTTATATTTTCAACAAGTGTTGGTCCGTGACCTGCACGTGCTCGCAATACAGCGTCATTGCAAGCTGCATAAACTGCATCAGCATCATTGCCTTCAACAGTTATTCCAGGAATGCCATATGCAGCAGCTCGATCTGCAATGTGTTCAACCTTCATGCTTTTTTCAGTTGAGAAAGACATTCCGTATTTGTTATTTTCACAAACAAAAATCACTGGCAAATCCCAGATTGCAGCTAAGTTAACTGCTTCGTGAAATGCACCTTCATTTGTTGCGCCATCACCGAAGAAGCACATCACAACTCGATCTGTGCCTTTCATTTTTTGTGCAAGTGCAGCACCGGCGGCGATTGGAATTCCGCCAGCAACGATTCCGTTAGCGCCAAGATTTCCAGTTGATGCATCAGCAATGTGCATTGATCCACCACGTCCGCGGCAATATCCGGTTTGCTTTGCAAGAAGCTCTGCCATCATGCGAGTTAGGTCTGCGCCTTTACCAATGCAGTGACCGTGTCCTCGGTGAGTTGAAGTTATGAAGTCTGTTTGTTCTAGTGCAGCACACGCACCAATCGCACTTGCTTCCTGGCCAATAGATAAATGCATAGTTCCATGCATTAATCCGCGAGCAAATAGGCTGTCGACTGCTTCCTCAAATTGTCGAACCGCCAACATGCCGGCAAGGGTTGCGCGTGCAGTGTCTGCGCTCTCACTAAGCGGTGCTCCATTGTGTCCAAAAAGCGGGCTAATTGTGTTTGCCATCAAATACTCTCCTGCACATTTGTGCGTGTTTTACAACATATGTGCATTAGTCTCCCATATCAATGTAAGTTTGTCCAAGGTTCATGGAGAATGTCCCACAATCTGAATGAGGAAATATGGAATTCGATGCAGTTGTAATTTCGCCGGTCGGCCTACATGCTCGTCCAGCTGCCCTTTTTGTTAAAAAAGTTGCCACATCTGGTCTAAAAGTGACAGTTAGTCCAGTAGTTGACGGCCAAGTGACCGCAACCGCTGACGCTAAGAGCATTTTAAGTGTTTTGTCGCTCGGCATTAAGAGCGGTCAAACTGTGCGCGTAGTTATTGAAGGCGACAATCCCGAAGCATTGGCATTGGAATTGCAAGAAATCCTCGCTGATCCTCAAGGATAAAAGCGAAAAAGGGTCTGCGTTTGTGCAGTTACCCTGAGCCAGTGAAAAATCACCCACAACTTAGAACTGGCATTGGCACAGACGTGCACGCTTTTGATGCTAATTCTGTGCTTTGGCTAGGCCTACTTGAATGGCCGGGCGAACGGGGATTAGCTGGCCATTCTGATGCTGACGTTGTAGCCCACGCGATTTGTGATTCACTTTTTAGTGCTACAGCCACTGGTGACATGGGTTCAAACTTTGGAACCGATCGCCCTGAGTTTAAAAATGCATCTGGAGAAACTTTTCTCAAAGCAGCTTTAAAAATTATTGATGCCGCAGGTTTCACACCTGTAAATGTTGCCGTCACAGTTATCGGCAATCAACCAAAGGTTTCAAGCCGCCGTGACGAGATGCAAAAAGTGTTATCTGGAATATTGAATGCACCAGTTTCAGTATCTGCCACCACTACAGATGGTCTTGGACTAACTGGACGCGGCGAAGGAATTGCCGCTATTGCAACTTGCTTAGTGGAAATGAAAGGCGAATAAGAAATGAGCCTTCATTTATATGACACATCTTCTCGATCACTTCGGCCGTTCGTTCCGATCAATCCAGGAGAAGTTTCGATGTATTTGTGTGGTGCAACCGTGCAGAGCAATCCACATGTTGGCCACTTAAGATCAGGATTAGTTTTTGATGTGCTAACTCGTTGGCTACTTAAACAGAATTACAAAGTAACTTTGTGCCGAAACGTTACTGATATTGACGACAAAATTTTGCACAAAGCAATCCATGAGGAACGACCATGGTGGGCGGTTGCGCAACATTACGAACGCGCTTTTCAAGAAGCTTATTCATTGCTTGGCTGCATTCCGCCAACAATTGAACCGCGTGCCACTGGGCATGTAACTCAAATGGTTGAGTTGATGGAAGAACTCATCAAGCGCGGTCATGCTTATGCCTCCAATGGCGATGTTTACTTCGATGTTCGATCTTTCGAAAAATATGGTTCACTTTCAAATCAGAAACCTGACGACATGTTGGCCGCAACCGATTCAGAGCATGCTGCAAGTAAAAAAGATGTTCGCGACTTCGCGCTTTGGAAAGGCTCTAAGCCGGGAGAACCTGCTTGGCCAACCCCGTGGGGAGCAGGGCGACCTGGATGGCATCTCGAATGTTCAGCAATGGCGGCGATGTATTTAGGTGATAACTTCGACATTCATGGCGGAGGTCTAGATTTAGTTTTCCCACATCATGAAAATGAAATTGCACAATCAAAAGCTGCTGGGCAAAAGTTCGCTAACTACTGGCTTCATAATGCTTGGGTCACAACAGCCGGTGAAAAGATGAGTAAATCCCTTGGAAATTCATTAATTGTGTTTGACGTATTGGAGCGCATTCGTGCAATTGAACTTCGTTGGTATCTAGTTAGCGCTCACTATCGCAGCAACTTGGAATTCTCCGATGAAGCGTTGCAAGAATCAGGGGCTGCTTTTCGCCGCATCGAAGGTTTTATCAACCGTGCTAGCGAAATCGTTGGCGAAGAATCAATTGCAAATGTAACCATTGATCCTGGATTTAGTGCCGCAATGAATGATGACTTGGGTGTGCCAGCAGCTCTGGCTGTAGTGCATGAAATTGTGACTGAAGGAAATATCGAACTGCAAAAAGGTGCAAAGAGTGATTTGAAAGTTCTTTCAAAAACCTTACATCAAGTTCGTGCGATGCTAGATGTTCTTGGTGTGGATCCATTAGCCGCAAACTGGAATAGCAGTAGAGAAGATTCAAAAGTTTTGAAAGAAGTTATCGATGCATTAGTTGCCAACCAACTTCAGATGCGTCAACAAGCACGTGAACATAAAGATTTTGCAAAAGCAGATGAGATTCGCGATTCCCTAGCAAATGCGGGAATTGCAATTGACGATACCCAAAATGGCGCGCGATGGTCGGTCATGGAAAGTGAAAACTGATGGCTGGAAATTCACAACGTAAAGGCGCGATGCGCAAAACTTCTAAAAAGGGAAGCACCGTTGGCTCTGGTGGGCAACGGCGCCAAGGCCTAGAAGGCCGCGGGCCAACGCCAAAAGCAGCGGACCGCAAACAGCATAAGACTTACAAAGGTGACGCCAAGAAAACTACTCGTTCTTCTGGCACCGCCAGTGCAACTTCAGTGCGATCAAGCCGCGCAACCAAAGCCCAACTCGATGTTGTGGTTGGCCGCAATCCTGTTGTTGAAGCACTTCGGGCAAAGGTTCCAGCCATTGCACTTCACGTTGCAACTGGAATTGAACAAGACGAACGGATTCGTGAAGCACTAGATCTTGCTTCTGAACAAGGACTAAACATTCTTGAAGTTGGCAAAATGCAGATCGAAAGAATTGCAGGCGTTGCACTTCATCAAGGCATTGCACTGACCGTTAAGCCATACACATATCCAGATGCTGAAGAAGTAATTGGAACCTCAAAACTAATCGTTGCACTAGATGGCATTACCGATCCGCGCAATCTTGGCGCAGTGGTTCGTTCAGCTGCTGCGTTTGGAGCAGGTGCAGTTGTATTGCCAGAGCGTCGCAGCACCGGCATGACTGCAGTTGCCTGGCGCACCTCCGCTGGTGCCGCAGCGCGCGTTCCAGTTGCTCGAGCAACAAACTTGACTCGCACCATTGAGAAATTTAAGAAAGCTGGATATTTTGTAATCGGTCTTGATGCTGATGGCGAACAAAACATTTCACAAGCAGCAAAAAGCTTAGGAAAATCCAAAGTTTTACTTGTAATTGGTAGTGAAGGCAAAGGCCTTTCGCGTTTGGTTGCCGAAAACTGCGACGTGATTGCATTTATTCCAATGACTGGCGAAACTGAATCTCTAAATGCTTCCGTAGCGGCTGGTATTGCTCTATTCACAATTGCGCAGGTTCAGTAATTGCCTAAGTTTGAAACTGAGCGCCTAATTTGCGCTCCACTTTCTTTGCTTGATTACGCAAGTTTTGAAGCTGGCGAAGAACCAGCCTGGGATGGTTTTACAAACTCTTACAAACATCTTGTAGAAGTGCCTGGCCCACTTGTCCACCGGATTCCACGGGTTAAAACTGATCCAAGTTTTGCCGAAATCGGGCTAATCCTCGCGGTTGAAAAATCTGGAAAAGTAATCATTGGTTCAGCAGGTTTTCACGATCAACCGGATGAAAATGGAATGATTGAAATTGGATTTGGAATTGTGCCAGAATTTCAAAACCGAGGATTTGGTAAAGAACTGCTCCACGGCATGTGGCAGATGATTTTGCAATATCCAAACGTGAAGACTCTGCGCTACACCGTCTCGCCGGAAAATCTCCCTTCGATGCACATCATCAAGAAATTGAACTTTGATCTCGTTGGTGAACAAATCGATGAAGAAGATGGCCTCGAACTTATTTATGAACTTAGCTGTGAAGAGTACAAAAAACGTTTCAGCTAACCACAAAGGCTAAAGACTCTAATTCAAGTCTCTAATTCAAAAATCTAATTCGCGTCTTTAATTAATACTTTATTTCTAGTCTTTTATTAAAGCTATTTCCATCGTGTCATCAAGTCCTGAAGGCGAGCCAAACATGGTTGCTTCGTCGGGCTTGTTGGCTAGCACTTCACTGATGTATGAGGCAATCACTTCTTCAATTGGAATTAATCTCTGTTCACGTTCCGACATAAACCAGCGATGTTCCAAAACTTCATGATAAATCTCGGCAGGTTCTAGTTTCTTAGCAAGGTCGCGTGGCACAGCGCTTACTACGGCCTCAAATTGTTCAGTCACCCAGCGATGCGCAACTACTTCTTCAACTTCATTTGCCCCGTTTGTGGCCCGGTAGCTGTCGAGATCATTTAGCAATCTACGCGCCTGATTTTCTTCCACATCCAAGCCAGTTAGGCGAATCAAACGACGAGCATGGTGGCCAGCGTCCACAACCTTTGCGCCAACCTGCACAACTTGCCGGTCTGCATCAAGAGACTTCATCTCGATTCCCGAAACGTCAAAGCCAAGTAAGTTCAACTGACGAATGTGATTGTCGAGAGGTGCGCGGTCACCAAATTCCAGCAATATTGGTTTGGATAAAAATTCCCAAAGCCGTTCATAACGCACTTTCAAACTTTGTCCAACCGGAATTGGATCCACAGATTCAGGCAGTTTGCCGCCAGCTTGTAAATCCATCATTTCACCAGTCACATTTAATATGGCAGTTTCAATATCGTATTGCCGCTGACCATTCGACAAGTTCGGATGCATTTCACCTGTTTCTGCATCCACTAGGTAAGCAGCAAAAGCACCAGCGTCTCGGCGAAATAAAGTATTTGAAAGTGAGCAGTCATTCCAAGAAAAACCAATGCTGTGAAGTCGCACAAACAAGAGTGTCAAGGCATCGAGTAAACGAATTGCAGTATCAGGACGCGGAGTTGATGAAAAGACTGCGCGATAAGGTAATGAAAATTCCAAGTGCTCAGTAATCAAAGCAGCTGGGAGTGGTTCACCATTTTTATCAATGCGTCCTGAGACAACTGCAGTGGCTCTAACTGATGGCACACCTAAATCTGTAAGTTGTAAAAGTAATTCGTATTCTCTACTTGCATAGTGTTCTTCGATTTCTTTAACTGCATGGATCACACCTTTGATGCGAACAAAGCGCACAATGTGACGAGAAATACCGCGGGGCAGGGCAACAACTAAATCTGCTGGCCACTCTTCAAGTGGCGTATCCCAAGGAAAAAATAAGAGGTCGGGATCGGCTACTGCCGCTTTTACGGCTAGTGACACGATCCCGACCTAACTATTATTTAGAGTTATTTGCCTAGACGTTCGCCAGTGTTTGAATCAAACACGTGGATATGTCCATCTTTAACGTTGACACGGATGGTGTCACCAGCTTTTGGTGGCTTGCGGCCATCGGTGCGGATAACAGTGTTCTGTTGTCCGTGTGTGGTTTCGATGGTTCCGTAAACG
Source organism: Actinomycetota bacterium (assembly GCA_026392535.1). Taxonomy (GTDB): domain Bacteria; phylum Actinomycetota; class Actinomycetes; order S36-B12; family UBA5976; genus JAFMIT01. The sequence goes on along the minus strand of JAPLBX010000048.1, from coordinate 4,878 downwards.
TAAGCATCAACACCTAGAACTTCAACGAACTCGATAGCGATTGCCATACCTTCACCAAGCTGCATGTCTTCTGGGCGGAAACCGATTGTTACTTCGGTTAGTCCACGACTGCGAGCTTCAGCAAGAATGTCAGCTGACACTGCGATTTGAGCGCCACCAACTTCAACGCCACTGTCACGTACGTATGCGGAGCAAAGGTTCATAGCTGGTGAGCCAATGAAACCAGCAACGAAAACGTTTGATGGTTGGTCGTAAAGGTTTTGTGGTGAATCGATTTGTTGAAGCACGCCATCTTTCATAACCGCAACGCGGTCACCCATGGTCATAGCTTCAACCTGGTCGTGTGTAACGTAAACAGTTGTTACGCCAAGACGACGTTGTAGAGATGCAATCTGTGTACGAGTTTGTACACGAAGTTTTGCATCCAAGTTAGATAGTGGTTCGTCCATCAAGAAGACTTGTGGTTCACGAACGATCGCGCGACCCATTGCAACACGTTGACGTTGTCCACCTGAAAGCGCTTTTGGCTTGCGATCTAGGTATTCCATCAAGTCGAGCAATTTTGCTGCATCTTCCACACGCTTGCGGATTTCATCTTTAGGTTTGCCAGCAATTTTCAAAGCAAAGCCCATGTTGTCAGCAACAGTCATGTGTGGGTACAACGCGTAGTTTTGGAAAACCATTGCGATGTCGCGATCTTTTGGTGCGAGATGGGTTACATCGCGCTCACCAATGAAAACTTGTCCGCCATCGATTGGTTCAAGACCAGCCAACATACGAAGTGAAGTTGATTTACCGCAACCTGATGGACCTACCAAAACTAGGAATTCGCCATCATTGATTTCGATATTTAGATTGTCCACTGCAGGACGTTCGGTACCCGGATAAATACGAGTAGCGTTTTTAAAGACCACCTTGGCCATTTTGTTTCCTTCCACTGGCAGGTACGTGCCAGACGATCCGTTGTAGAGGTTGCCGCTAAACGGCTATTTAATTGTGAGGAGAGTTTAGCCGTGAGCCCAGAGCAAAAACAGGGGCAGTTCAGATATTCATCAAATCGTCACCAAAGCAGGGCACAATCGCCCGCTACCAAGCCAATTTAGGAGTAAATCCGGTGAGCCTTGACCCAATGCGTGAGTCTGTCTATCAGGCTGAGCGGCAGGTCTTCCACGTGCTCGAGCGGCCAGGCATGGTCAATTTCTTCGGCTCTGAGCTCACGATCGCCCCAGAAGTCTGGTTCAAATCCATCGATGAGATTCAAAATTATGTAAACACTGCAATCGAAGCCATCGCATCAGATTGGGTCGGCCTCACTCCAGTTTTAGTTCGCCAGCGCAAAGGCCAAACCAAAGCTCACTACGAATTCGAAAACAAAATCATCGCCATCCCAACTGAAACAAACTGGGCAATGCGCGAAATGGTTGTGCTTCACGAAATTGCCCATCACTTAACTTGGTTTGATGAGCCAGGAGCCGAAGCGCATGGGCTGGAATACGTTGCAAACTATTTATTTCTTGTCAGCCACTTCATGGGCGAAGAAGTTGCCTTGCTCCTAACTGCTGCATTTGATGGCCAAGAAATTGTGGTCACGAGATGAGCAACATCAATCGCATTGCTGCATTACTAGCAATGGCCGAAAGCACCACCAACGTGCATGAAGCTGATGCATTCTTAAAAAAAGCTCAACAACTCGCCACAAACGCCAGTGTTGATTTAGCAATGGCTCGCGCCCAGACCGCCCGCAAAGAAGCTCGCGAGAAACCGATTTCCAAAACCATCGCAGTGGGTGAGCTTCGCCAACGTGCAAACAAACATTTGATAGAACTGTTCATCCAACTTGGTTGGGCAAACGACTTACAAATGGACATCGCCCACAACTCCACATATGTAATTGCCTATGGAATGCCATCAGACATTGAAGTAACGGAAATGCTTTTCAACTCAGTTTCCACTCAAATGGTGGTGTTTGGCAATGAATGGATTAGAAGTAAAAAGTGGCTAGAAGACACGTATTTCGGATCCAAACTTCACAAGTCCGGCTACAAAATCCCGGTACGCAAAAAACACACTGCTGGCACAGCCCGTGGTGCTTTCTATGCTGCATTCATCAAACGAGTTGCAAAGCGCGTGCAGGAAGCAAGAACCGAAGTCATCAAAGAAAGAACCAAACAAGACAACTCAACAAACGCTGTTATCTCAACCGCATTAGTGCTTCGGGAAAAAACTGCGGAAGTAAAAGACTTCCACAAACAAACTTCAAATGCTCGCGGCAAATGGTCTGGTTATTCAGGCGCTGGAGCTAGCGGCAAAGCTGGAAAATCATCACTAGCCGGAACCGAAGCAGGCGGTCGCGCTCATATTGGCCAGCAGCAAACTATTTCTAGCGGACCAAAGAAAATTACAAGTTAATTGAAACAGAATCGAAGCTCAGAACTTTTTCATAAGCAGCTACTGCAATGTCATTTCTACCTTGAGATTTAGCCTCGTCAGCAATGAATTTGAAATGACTCCTAATAAATTGAGCATCAGAAGGTGTATTTATAGAAGCTTTTGCTGAATTCATCATCATGGCTTCGATATCTCTATTTTCTAGATAGTCACAGCGAATTTCTTGAATTTCCAAGGCTTGATTTAACCAATCATGTTCTGGACTTAACAATTCACGGCATTTAGTTAGATTGTCCCGAGCCGCCTTTACATTATTGTGCTTGAAGTAGAAATGCACTTTCGCGTGAAGAGCAAGTGCGAGTGTGTGCTTGTCAGCAGATGCTTCGGCCAAACCTATGGCCTTATCCAGAGTTTTGAGAACACTTTCTGGTTCAACCTCATTTGATTCAACAATTATTGCAGCAAGCGAACCCCACTGTTTGACTTTTGCAATCTCAGCACCCGCGAATTCTGAATATTTGATAGCCAAATGCATCTGTTGAATAGCTTTTTGTTTGTCTCCAATATCATCAGCAACCGATGCAGCAGTCCAATGCATTTGAGATTTTGCCAGCGGATCATCTATAGATTCGGCAAAATCAAGTGCGCTATTTGCAAGTCGACTCGCTGCCTTGAAATTTCCTAGATACGAATGGATAGTAGATGTCTGGCATAGCAAGGTAATTCGATTTGCCACGTCCCATGTTTCATATTCAGAGAGTTCAAGATATTTTTCAGCTCGCAAAAGTGCTAACTTCAAATCACCTGTAAATGCTATTGACTTTAAAAGAGCAATCACAGCTTCGCCCTTGATTTTTATATCTTTACAATACTTAATTGAGATATCAAGTAAATTAATTGCCGCATCAAAATTCTGATTTTTATGTTCCAAGATACCTTTGAGGCACTTAAACTCATTTTGCGCGGTTGAATGTGCAGGTGCGGATTTCAATGATTGGTCGACCAATAAATCTGCATTGCCCAGATCTCCAACGGTGATCAAGTTCCAAATCTGAAGTTTCTGTAGTTCCTGCATCTCATTTGACTCGAAAGGCCGAATTTCTTCAACTTGAACTTTCATCCGCGCGCACAAGCTCTCAAGTACTTCTGCGGTCGGTTCACGCCTGCCAAGTTCAATGTGGGATACAAATCCTGGTGTGACCAAGCCTGCAGCTAACTCCGCCTGAGTCAATCCAGCGGCAATTCGAGCTTCCTTAAATCTTGTGGCGAAATCCATAAGAAAACCCTACCGCATTTGTTGACAACAAATACTACTTAAACCGTATACTTCTGTTTTACTTCCATCGAGAGGAAAAAATGAAGGCAATAACTGCTCTAATCGCATCAATTTGCGTACTACTTACAGGAGCTCTCCACGAGAACGTTTTGGCTGCAGGGGGCCAAAGCGCCTCAGTCGCAACATATTCTGTAAGTAACCCGCCCAATTCAAGGTGCTGCTGATGTTCACCAAACGTTTATTGATCGGCACAATGTCCACATCGCTGGCAGCGCTAACACTGATTACCCAATCAGCAAATGCGACTGAACCGCTAACTGAATCTCAAGCAATCACAAAAGTTCAGTATCTTGTTGACTCTCTCAATTCAGAGATTGTTAATACGTCATCACAATCTGATGCATGGACTTCAGACTTTCCGTTAATGCAAACCCAGTTAGATGCTTTGTCACTTCAGCTCAACGCATTTGGAAATAGATTTGCAAATCTAGGTTCTCAATTCCTAAGTGTTGAATCAACACTTTCAAATTGCGCTCTAAGTTCCGGTTCAAGTTCTTTATCTTTAATCTGCGACAAATTCACTGCTCTTTCTCTTTATGCTGGTGAAGGAGAAGAGCTGAGCGGTAATGAGATGACTGTCCGAGTCAGATACATATTCAACCTCAATGGAGACTTAACAACCTGGAACCTAGTTAGCGGATATTCTGATGATTCATATCCTATGGACGAAATGAATTTCAACAATGCTTCGCTAGATCAGCCAGTTACTTACTCTAGAAATACTCGAATGCTTCCGCCTCTAGATTACTCCGGCTTGTCTGATGCTAGAAAGCAAATGGCTGCTGAATATGCCAAAGAATATTCAATTTACTACAACACCGCTTATATCGAATACCCGAAAGACTGTGCGAATTTTGTTTCCCAAGCTATGAAAGCAGCAGGATGGAAGGCTATTGGCAATGGGAGCCTCCTTGATCGGGATGAACTCGTGTTCTGGGGTTATTGGAATAACTATTCCTGGCCCAATAACAATACGACTAAAACATGGTACAACGCTGATTACCTTTATTCTTTTGTAACTACTCCAAATTCTGCCTACACAACACGTGGCTACAAGCTCGGTACCTTTACAAACGATGAGATAATTGCAAACAAAGGATTGCTGGAAGTTGGTGACCTCGTTTTTTACAACTGGGAGGGACCATCAGTGCCAG
>JAPLBX010000099.1 GCA_026392535.1 Actinomycetota bacterium | reverse complement strand
TATTGCAGATTTAATAAGTGCGCGATCTCGCCCAAGCAAAACTACCGCTTTGATCTTGTTTGCGACGCTTTTGGCAAGTTCGGTGAAATCTTGTCCTTTAGCGTCGCCACCAGCAATCCAAATTACATTTTCAAAAGATTTGATGGCTGTTTGGGCTGCATGTGCATTGGTTGCTTTTGAGTCATCTATGTATTTGACGCCGTTTACCGTTGCCACATATGCCACTCTGTGTGCTGCGGGTTGGAATTGTTTTAAACCCAGCTTCACAGCTTCTGGTGAAATCCCATAAGCGCGGGCCAAAGCAGCGGCAGCCAAAGCATTTTCAACATTGTGAATTGCTGCTGGCTGCACATCGTCAAGCTCTGCTAATTCGGTCGCTTCTGCTCTGGTGTCGTTGACAAAGGTGCGATCAATCAAAAACTCTTCCACTATTCCGAATTCGCCAGGCTTTGGAACTTGAAGTGTGAATCCGACTGCTCGGCATCCTTCGACCACTTCTGCTTCTTGGACCATCTTCAAAGTTTTTTCATCATTGCAGTTATAGATTGCGGCAACTTGGGTCCGTTCAAATATTTTTGCTTTTGCCGAAACATAGGCTTCCATTGAACCAAAGTGATCAACATGATCCTCGGCAATATTCAGGCAAACCGAAGCTAGCGGGCTCATTGAATAAACAAAAGGCAGTTGTGGTGCGCCAACCTCAACTGCAATCACATCATAAGGATCTGGGTCCATTACAACTTCAATCAAACTGCGTCCGATATTTCCAGCCGCTACAGCGCGCAAACCTTGTGCCTGCAACATTGCTTCAAGCATCAACGTGGTGGTGGTTTTGCCGTTAGTTCCCGTGACACATAGCCATGGTGCAGGATTATCAAGATCACGAAGTCGCCAGGCAACTTCCAATTCGCCCCAGACCGGAATTCCATTTGCAATTGCGGATTGAATAACTTGGTGAGTTGGTGGTAAGCCTGGTGATACCACCACTATGTTTGAAACAGCAGGTAATGCCAATGGCTCGCCAAGAATTACGGTTGCACCTAAAGTTTCAAGAATGTTTTTCTTCTCTTGCAAATCAAGTGTGTCTCGCTCATCAATTGCGGTTACTTGTGCGCCAAGAAAAGTTAAGTTATCTGCAGCTGCATAACCAGCAATTCCAAGCCCTAGAACTGTTACTCGGATTTGAGACCAATCGCTGTTTCGATTTAAATCAGCGAGGTTCACTGCCTGATCCATTCCCCGTAGAAAATGGCAATTGCTAGCGCCACACCTAAAGCATGGATTAACCAGAATCTAACCACGATTGTTACTTCATGCCAGCCGAGCAATTCAAAGTGATGATGAAGTGGCGCCATCCGGAAAATCCGTTTTCCACGAAGCTTGAATGAACCAACCTGCAAAATAACTGAAACTGCAACTGCAACGAACAAAAGACCAATGAGCGGCAATAGCAGTTGAGTTTTTGACATGATTGCAAGTGCTGCTAATCCACCACCAATTGCCAATGCTCCAGTGTCACCCATAAATATTTGTGCAGGTGATGTGTTGTACCAAAGGAAGCCAAGTAGTGCGCCTGCAAAAGCAGCAGCGAAAACGGAAAGATCAAATGGGTCTGCTACTGAATAGCAACGTGGACCAATTCCGTAGGCACAAGATTGACCATATTGCCAAACCGAAATCACTGTGTATGCGCCGAACGACATTACGGCTGCACCTGTTGCAAGCCCATCTAAACCATCGGTGATGTTTACTGCATTGGTGGTGGCTACCACAATGAAAATTACCCAGATGACAAAAAGTCCGGCAGGCAAAAGAATTCCCGTGTCTCGCACAAATGAAATTGCTTGGCTAGCAGGTGGCATTGTGGAATTTGTTGGATTCAACCAACTAATACTTGGATTTTGCGTTGCCATCCACGCAAATGCTGCACCGCAAACAATTTGACCACCAAGTTTTGTTCGGGCACGAATACCGGCACTGTGTTGTTTGAAGATTTTCAAGAAGTCATCTGCAAAGCCCACAGCGCCTAGTGCGAAAGTTAAAAAGAGCGCAACGAAACTGGAATAGGAAGGCGCACGAAAAGTGATGATGTGCGCTGAGGCATAACCAACAAGCAGCGAAAACAACATGATCGCACCACCCATGCCAGGTGTGCCAGCTTTAGTTTCATGGTCTGGGTAATGCACGTCTTCAGTCGATTGACGAATTGCTTGGCCTAAACCTTTTTGGCGCAGAAATCTTGCGAATATTGGGGTGAGAATTAGCGATAAAAGCAGCGATATTCCACCTGCAATTAACACCAACCTCATGAGTGCGTATTCTTCCCTGAGGCCCACTGAGTGAGGGCTTGCGCCACGCTCTCCAAGCCGATTGCGCGAGACGCTTTTAGATAAACAATGCCCCCAGTTTTTAGTTCAGATTTAAGCAATTTCAATGCTTCGTCTATCGTCTCAACAAAAATCGACTCGTTGCCCCACGAACCTTCCAATGAGGCCCCCATTTGGATGAGTTTGGCTCCTTGACCTACTGCGACCAATCGATTTACATCGAGCCTTACACAAAGCCTTCCGATTTCATCATGTGCCACATCTGCTTCTTTGCCAAGTTCGCGCATTTGACCCAAGACAGCCCAGGTGCGACGTTCTCCGGCCATGGCTTTAAGGGCTTTAAGCCCAGCCCGCATCGATTCTGGGTTAGCGTTATATGCATCGTTGACCAGCGTCACACCATTGGTAAGTTCAGTAACTTCCATTCGCCATTTGGAAACTGGATTAGCTTTTGAAACCGCTTCGCAAACTTTATCAAAATCAAGATCTAGGGCCATGCAAATTGCAATCACTGCGGCGGCGTTGAAGGCCTGATGTTCACCAACGATATTCAGAGAGACTGATTGAGTTTTACCAGCAAAAGTCACATCGACGGTTGGTTTTGCATCCTGATCCAATGTTAGGTTCTGGATCTTCACGTCAGATAAGTCAGATTGTCCAAAAGTAATCTTTTGAGCAATTGTTTGATTACCTAAGCTTGCAACCAAATTATCATCCACGAATAAAATTGCTTTGCCATTTGGCTTTAGGCGAGTAAATATCTCCCCTTTAGCTTTCGCTATTGCTTCGCGAGTTCCAAGTAGTTCGATATGTGCAGACCCAACATTCAAAAGTGCTGAAACATCAGGTGCTGATATTTCACATAGATAATCGATATGGCCAAGACCACGCATACCCATTTCAAGAACTAAGTATTTGGTTGTAGTGCTCGCCGACAATATTGTGGTTGGTAATCCGATTTCATTATTAAATGAACCAGCTGGTGCAATGGTTTCGCCAAATTGTTCCAAAGTGGCAGCCAATAAATCTTTAGTGGAGGTTTTTCCACTCGAACCTGTGATTGCAATAACTTTCGCATTCAAATTGTGGCGGTGATATTTGGCAAGTTTCCCAAGCCCCACCAAAGTGTCCTCAACTAGAAGACTCAATTCTTCAGTGGCTGAAGAAACCATGACTGCCACTGCGCCCCGTTCGAAAGCATCTTCAATGAAATCATGCCCGTCAAAGTTTTCACCCTTAATGGCTACGAACAAATCGCCAGGTACTACTTTGCGAGAATCAGTTTGAACTCCAGTAACAAATTCTGTGGCGGCATCGATGTATTCGATGCGGGCATTGGTGGCTTGACCTAGTTCGGCTAACGAGTATTTCATGTCATCCTCACCCGAATAGCTTCGGCCAAAACAATACGGTCATCAAACGGAGTTACAACTCCGTTGACCTCTTGCCCGGTTTCATGACCTTTGCCAAGCACAATCAAGCAATCCCCTGGGTTTGCATTCTTAACCGCAAAATGAATTGCTTCTAGGCGGTTGGCAATTTCAACAACTTCAGCGTTTGCATTCTGTGTTCCCTTTATGACTTCAGCACGGATCTCGCTTGCATCTTCGGTGCGCGGATTGTCATCAGTCACAACTACCAAATCTGCATACCTACTGGCATTTTCACCCATTGGGATTCGTTTATGAGGATCTCTATCGCCACCACAACCAAGCACTGCAATTACCTGGCCCTCAGTGCATGTGCGGGCCACCATGATTGCTCGAGCCACTGCATCTGGAGTATGTGCGTAATCAACTAGTGCTACGAAATCTTGCCCCGATTCAACTCTTTCAAGGCGACCGGGCACTTTTATCTCGCTGAAATTCTCAACGAACGCATGTAGATCCATTTTCAATACTTCTGCGCTTGCAATTGCCGCTAGAGCATTTGCAATGTTGAAGTCTCCTGGAATCGAAAGAATGACTTTAATCTCAATGTTCTTGTAACAAGCAATGAATTGAGTTCTGCCATCACTTAAAACTTCAATCTCTTTAGGATGCCAATCCGCATTTGGATTCGAAACTCCATATGTGACAACCGGAAGCTCGGTAATTTTCGCTAATTCCAACCCCCAAGCATCGTCAATGCAAATAACTGCAATTTCTGACCGTTCCCTAGTGAACAGTGAAGCTTTGGCGGCAAAATATTCATTCATGTCAGCATGAAAATCTAAATGGTCTTGCGAAAGCCCAGTAAATACTGCAACGTCATATTTGATTCCATCGACGCGACCCAAGCTCAATGCATGAGATGAAACTTCCATGGCCAAACTTCGAGCACCGTTTTGATGAGCAGCCAAAATGATGGCATGCAGATCTGTTGCCTCTGGCGTTGTGCGACTACTTGCGAATGACTCATCACCTAGTGTGATTCCGATAGTTCCAACTAACAATGGATTTTGACCTAAAGCAGTCAAACCATCTGCAATCAGATTCGTAGTAGTGGTTTTCCCATTAGTTCCAGTCACGCCGACAGTTATTAGTTTGCTTTGGGCATCTTGATAAACATGCTTTGCAAGAATCGCCATATCGTGGCGACCATTTTCACTAAGAATGATTTCCAAGCCAACAGGTGCCAATTTGGCTCCGACCGAGTCGGTCAACACTGCAACTGCACCCAGTGTGATTGCATCGCTTACAAATTCAATGCCATGGCGCTTAAAGCCTGGGATTGCTGCAAAGATAAATCCTGGCTCAATTTTTCGGTGATCATGAGTTATCCCGCGGACTTGTAAGTTCGAATTGACTTCGGGCAAATTTGATTGTTGTACTACTTGATTAAGCGATACTGGAATTAGAGTTGGCTTCACTTCGCATCACCAATCCAATGGCAATCGGCTTGTTAGTTTGCCCGTTGGCACAATTCTCATGCGTTGCAATGCGAATGTCATGACTTTCTTGAAAACCGGTGCAGCTACTTCGCCACCGTAGTGCCCATTGACTGGTCGCTCAAGGACTACAGAGATAACTAGTTCTGGTTTGTCGGCCGGAGCCATACCTATGAATGATGCGACGTAGCCTGAGTACTTTTGTAATGCTTGACTGTAATAAGAAGCCGTACCAGTCTTACCAGCTATTCGGTAACCCTTAATTTTTGCTAATGGCGCTGTACCTTCAGCAGAAACAACGCTTTCCATCATCAAGCGCACACTGCGCGCAACTTCAGCTGAGATAACCCGACGACTAGTTGAACCGGGTGTGGCTTCAAAGCGTCCTGATTTATCTGTGTAACCTGAAATGATTCTCGGCACAACTCTCACACCATCATTAGCGAAAGTTGAATAGATACTGGTTGCTTGCAATGCGTTAAGGCTGTAACCCTGACCAAATGCCAATGTTGGTTTTGTTGTACCAGACCAGTTTTCAGGAGTCGGTAACAAACCAGGAGTTTCACCTGGAAAACCAAGTCCAGTTAATTCTCCGATACCAAATGCGCGAAATGCGTTGTAAAGCACATCGTCTTTAACGGTTTCGGCTGCCATAATCGAACCGATATTTGAAGAAACTGCTAGCACGCCAGTGAGCGTTAGTTTTATGCGACCGTGTGGATCGTGATCTCTAAAAGTTTTGTTATACCGCACGAGCTTCGATGGGATAACCATCTTGCTGCGAGGATTCAATCCACCAGAATCCATTGCGGTAGCAACGGTGATTGCCTTGCCAATACTTCCTGGCTCGTAAGTGTTAGTGAGAATTCGATTTCCTTGGTTTTTCCTTTTTGAAGTATTCAAATTGTTTGGATTAAAAGTAGGAGCAGTTGCCATTGCCAGAATTTCACCAGTTTTAGGATCCATAACAATTACGCTGCCACTGGCAGCTCCAGTTTTCTTAACCTGCGCCGTGATAGCTTCTTGTGCTATCCACTGAATATCGCGGTCTATGGTTAACTGCACATTCGTTCCGTCAATTGCTTCAGTAAAAACTTGGTCAGCAGTGGAAACTCCTGGCACCACAGTGAAAGTACGACTTCCGTTTGTGCCAGCTAAAACGGAATCGAGCATTTCCTCAATTCCGCTACTACCTTTGCCATCGATGTTTACATACCCAAGAATGTTTGCTCCAAGTTCACCTTCAGGATAAGCGCGGGCTTGGCTGCGCTCACTGAAGATTCCTGGCAAACCAAGTGTTTCAATTTGGTCCCAAGTTGTTGGTGTCGCATTTCGCTTTACAACTACATAACGGCTGTCTCCGCTAAGTCGCACAGCAAGATCTGCAGGGTCGAGATCGAGTAAGTTCGCAAGTTTGCGAGCTTCGCCCACTGGATCGGTTACTAAAGTTTGATCAGCAATCACATCTCGAGCATCTACCGTGACAGCCAAAATCACGCCATTTCGATCTACTATCTGACCACGAACTGCCGGAATCGAAACAGTTTTGATTTGTGACGCCGCATTAGCAAGTACTTCCTCAGGAGATACAAAAGCTTGAACATTTATTAGCGGAATTGCCAAAGCCATAAACACGATAATAGAAAGCAACCGCATTGATTTAACCCGTTTGGTTAGATAGTGATTGCGGTATTCAACATCGGTTGCTTCGTCATAAGACTTTGTGTCAAAGCGAGTATTCATTAGTTACCGCTAACTAAGAAGGCTGCATCGTCGGTCAAAATTTGTGCGGTTTGAAGCTGGTCAGCGCCACTCTTAGTTAGCGCTATTGAAGAGTGATCTAAAGTCTTCACATTATTTGCAGTCTTACTCCAAGCATTAGCAGCAACTGGTTTACCCAGGATCTGGCCATCTTGAAGGCTTAAGAAGACTGGTGTATCCATCATGACCATTCCAAGGTTTTCAGCTCGGTTGGCCAATGTGGCTGGGGCTGCCATCACGGTGATCTGTTGTTCAAGTGCTTGAACCTGTGCAGATGATGTGCGGACTTCAAGCATTAACTGTTGTTCAGTGAAAGCACCTTGTGAAACAAATGTTTGGATTACTAGTTGCATCACCACCATGAGAGTTAAGAAGACGGCTGCAAAAGCTTTTATTCCAATCGAACCAAAGCGGTTGGTTGCAGATTTAATTAATTCCATTGACGGACCAATGCCGGCAATAGGTTTAATTTCTCCTAGGCTCTTTACGTTTGGTAAGAAGTCATCTAAAACACTCATGCAGCCACCGCCTTTGCGATAGCGCGTAGGCGAACAGAGCGAGCTCTTGGATTAGAAGCTACTTCTTCGTCAGTTGCCTTTTCATTTCCACGAACTAACAATTCAAAATCAGGTTTAACTGGTGTAATCGGTAAATCAATTGGTGTAGTTGAAGTACTGACTTTTGCAAATGCTGTTTTAACGATCTTGTCTTCCAAGGAGTGGTAAGACATAACTACCACTCGCCCACCAGGCTTCAGCGCATTTAAAGATTGTGGAACTGCGCGTTCTAAAACACTCAATTCAGAATTGACTTCAATCCGCAAAGCTTGAAAAGTTCTTTTAGCTGGGTTGCCACCTGTGCGACGAGCTGCGGCAGGAATTGCGCCTTTAATTAATTCCACAAGTTGCACAGTGGTTTCAATTGGTGCAGTCTCGCGGGCCTTCACAATTGCACTTGCTACTCGGCTTGCAAACTTCTCTTCTCCAAAATTGGAAATGATTCGCGCTAGTTCGCCGTGTGAATACGAATTCAGAATTTCTGATGCGGTCAAAACATCAGAGTTATCCATTCGCATGTCTAGGTGGGCATCTTGATTGTAAGAAAAACCACGTTCAGCAACATCGAGTTGCATTGAAGAAACTCCGAGATCGAATAGGACGCCATCAACTGCTGGAATGCCCAGATCTGCCAATACATCAGATATTTCGTCATAGACTGCATGAACCAGTGTGATTCGTTCTGCATAATTCATAAGGCGTTCGCGCGAGATTGCTAGCGCAGATTCATCGCGATCAATTCCAATTAGGCGAAGCTGCGGAAATTGTTCAAGCATTGCAATGCTGTGACCAGCCAAACCAAGAGTCGCATCAATCACAACTGCATCTGGGCGCGAAATGGCTGGAGCTAACAATGCAATGCAACGCTCAAGCATGACTGGCACATGCTTTGGCTCTGTAACACTGCTGGTTACTTGCTCCACTCTTTCGACCCTTCTATTTGGTTTGTATGTAGTTGTGTGAAGTTGTGCGTATGAATTTCGGTCCGCCACCGAGTCCGGTATCGGGGAAGTGATGCCGGGTTCGGTAACGGGCCGTAACTCACACAAGTTTTTTAAAAGTTTGGAATGACCTCTCCATCAAGGTCAACGAAACCTGCTTCTGAATTAGCAAGGTAGGTCTCCCATGCTTTTGCATCCCAAATTTCGATGCGGGTGTCAGTGCCAATGACGACGCAGTCGCGATCAAGGCCAGCGAAATCACGAAGTGCGGGAGGCAAAGTGATTCGACCTTGTTTATCTGGCTGCTCGTCAGAGACACTGGAGAAAAAAGTTCTGATGTAGGCGCGGACATTGCTATTGGTTTGGGCAGCTGTTCTTAAGCGTTTTGAATATTCATCAAATTCAGCTCTTGGCCAAACAACTAAACAGCGTTCCTGTCCTTTGGTAATTACTAATCCACTTGAAAGAAGTTCACGGAATTTCGCCGGAAGGATTAATCGGGATTTTTCATCAAGGCGTGGAGTATGTGTGCCGAAAAACATCTCGGTCCTCCACTTCCCTCATTTGAAAGCTTCCCCGCCCTCAATTCGGGAGAACCATACTCCACTTCCCTCCCTTTTCAACCATTTGTCACCACTTTTTTACATTTGGTGGGTAAATCCCCCAATCTGAACTAGATCCCATTTGGTTTTGAGCATAAAAAAACCCGCCCAAAGGCGGGATTAAGTTTGAATAAGAGCTAGGAATTAATGCTCCTGACCTCGATTCGGCTAGGAATCGCCATCTTGACGGCGCTTAAAACGCTCTTCAGCGCGCTTGGATAGTGAGGTTTTAGCCTTCTTTTGAGCTGGAGTTGCTGGGCTGCTCGAGCGCCGAGTGGCTGCCATGATTATTTCGTAGAGGCCAAAAAGGGCACCTAGAAAGCCGACAACACCTAAAAATGGCTGATTTATCGAGACTGCTACCCCAATTGAGACCACTCCAGCGAGGGTGAGGATTGCGGCCAATCCGCTCTTGGCAGATTTAGGGCTTGTTTGTTCGCGCAAGTTTGAGGCAAAGCGTGGATCTTCAGCATAAAGCTGACGTTCCATTTCATCGAGCATCCGTTGTTCACGGTCTGACAGCGACATTTGATCCTCCTACCGACAAAGAATAAGTCAAGAGCGGCTTAATTGTCATCTGTGGGCACCAAGCGCGCTGGCCGCACTGCACCTTGGCCAAACCGGTCACTGGCTTTATCCATTGCCCGCTCAGCTTTTTGCCAGGCAACCTCCGGCAAACCTAGGTCCAACTGAGCCCAGACTTCAGAAGACTCAATAAGCCCATCCACCTTCACGCCCACTAGTCGAACTCGAACTCTTTGGAGCCTTAATTCTTCAAATAACCTTTTGATAGAACCATAAATTTCAAAAGCTGTGTCAACCGCTCGATCTTGTTTCTGCGAGCGCGTAATAGTTTTGAAATCGCTATAGCGAAGTTTTAATGTGATCGTGTAACCAGCTAATCCTTGTTCGCGCAATCTTTTTGCTACTTGTTCAGACAACTCAAGTAATTGTTTTAATAGTTCTTCATGGGCGTCAATATCAGTGGAAAAAGTGACTTCGTTGCTGATGGATTTTTCACGAGATTCGCTAATTACAAGTCGATCATCTCTTCCCCAAGATAATTCAGATAAATGGTGAGCAAGGCCAAAACCAAGTGCGCGTTCCAAAGTTGATACTGGAGTATTTGCAACATCAGCAACTGAACGAAGTCCGAGTCTCAATAGTTGTTCTTCAGTTTTAGGACCCACTCCCCAAAGCGCACCAACTGGCAACGGATGGAGAAAATCAATGACACGTGCCGGTGGCACAACTAAGCAACCATTTGGTTTGATTGCAGTTGAGGCAAGTTTGGCAACGAACTTATTGGCTGCAATTCCAACTGAACAAGTAATCTTTTGTTCTTCCTCAATGCGCGCACGAATATATTCACCAATAAAAGTTGGAGTTCCAAGCCGGCGTCTTGCTCCGCTTACATCTAGGAATGCTTCGTCTAAGGAAATGGCCTCAACTTCTGGGGTAACGTCTGAAAAGATTTCCATGACCGCATCGCTTACTTCGCTGTATTTGTGGTGACTTGGCGAAATAACTGTTGCTTGAGGAGCTAGTCGTTTGGCAGCGCTCATTGGCATTGCTGCATGAACTCCAAGTGCGCGAGCTTCGTAGGTTGCACTTAAGACCACACCGCGACCGCCAGAGCCACCGATGATTACTGGTTTGCCCACCAATTCAGGACGTTCGATTAATTCCACACTTGCATAAAACGCATCCATGTCGATATGCAAAATAGAAGTCTGGGAATCATCCGATCCAAAATCAAGTCGAGAACGATCTCGCTCAATTGGTTTGCGACTCATTTACCTGCCCAGTCCTATCCGGCGATGCCTGGGCTAGTGTGCCAAAGTTTTTGCGGTGCCAAGATGGCGACATTTGAATTAACTGCGTAATCATTTTCAATGAAATCCATTACCGCTTGGACTCCGGCTTCTTTATCAAATCCCCACGGGCAAGCAGCTCCATTGTTGAACACTTGTTGAATATCTGCCAGCGACCAACATCCCGTTCCGCGAACGCTCACTCCGCGTGGACCAGTTCTGCGAGTTACACCACGCATTAACAGTGTCCATGAGTTGAGTAATGTGTGGGAATAGTCAGCTTGCGAATCTTCAAAGAAAGCTGCATCTATTGGGCCAGTTGAATCATCTAGGGTGACAAAGATGACGCGTTTACCGCTACGAACTGGTGGAGTTTGAGCAGCAACTTTTACCCCGGCCACAAAAATCTCTTGGCGAGAACGGGTATTCAACAAATTGGAACTTGAAACCACATTGAGTGCCTGCAATAACGGTTTATAGAAATCAATCACGTGATGGCTCACATCAATTCCCAATATTTCTAATTCGGCTTGCACTTTTTCAAGTTCATCCATTTCAGGAAGACCTGTAACTAGTGGTGGCGCATCTGCCACTGGGGCAAATAACAACTCATTTCGATCTGCAATGTGATTTCGGGCAAGTTCGTTTACGTGTACATACAAATCTCGCCTAGTAGTGGTACTGCGATTTTGATGCCGAGCAGAAGGAATTTGGTGCAATGCATCAAAAGCCCCAGCCAAAACCAGCGACTGCATAACTGGTCGGCTGACATTGGTGCGCTGCCACATATCGTTGATATCAACAAAAGGTTGGGCATCGACTATCGAATCCACTTCAGTGTCATTTATGCCTTTGATTTGCGACAAAGCCATCCGAACTGCGTATCCATCTTTGGAATCTTCGACCACGAAATACTTTCGGCTTAAATTTATATCCAAACCTAAAATCGGCACTCCCATTTGTCTTGCATCTTCAACAATTAGACGTTTTGGATACATCCCAGGGTCGTGGGTTAAAACCCCGGCATAAAACGCAGCTCGATGGTGGGTTTTTAGCCAGGCTGATTGATAAGTCGGCAAAGCGAAAGCCCCAGCATGTGCTTTGCAAAAACCAAATGATGCAAACGCCTTTAGAACTGCCCAGACTTCTTCAATCACATCCAGGTCATACTTAAGCTTCAAAGCCTTGGGATAAAGCCAGGCTCGAATCTTGGGTAAGTTCTCAGTATCACTAAAAGATCTGCGCACCTCGTCGGCTTCTGCCCAGGTGCATCCTGAAAGAGCCGAAATCAGTTTGATAACTTGTTCATGAAACACCACTACTCCGGAAGTTTCTTTCACAATCTCCACAAGATTTGGGTGTAAATATTGTGCGGGTTTCCAGCCTTGGCGAGCATTGAGAAACGGCGTAATCATGTCGCTCTTTACTGGACCTGGCCTGAACAATG
The DNA here is from genome assembly GCA_026392535.1 of Actinomycetota bacterium. Taxonomy (GTDB): domain Bacteria; phylum Actinomycetota; class Actinomycetes; order S36-B12; family UBA5976; genus JAFMIT01. Next base: position 3,480 of record JAPLBX010000099.1, on the reverse strand, counting down.
AAATATCAATAATGATGTCATTGAAGGTGGTGGGTGCGAACTTGCCAATCAATTCCCTTTGACCTGGACTTTCTATTTGGAAAACCCCTAAAGTTTTTGTGGACTGAATCAATTCAAAAGTTTTCTCATCATCGAGTGGAACTTGATCTAACTCAATTCGAGTATTTTCCACTCGCTCAATTTCTGACACTGCATACGACATGGCTGACTGCATTCGAATACCTAAAACATCTAGTTTCAAAAACCCTAAAGTTTCCACGTCATCTTTGTCGTATTGACTCATCGGAAAGTCCTGCCCACTTGGCTGAACTGGGGTGCGGTCTAAAAGTGCAGAATCACTTAACAAGACCCCACATGGATGCATGGCAATGTGGCGTGGCAAGCCATCTAAACTTTCAATTAACTCGAGTAAGGGATTTAGTTGTCCAGATTTTGCCAAGACTGCAAAACCAGACCTTGCAAGTTCTGGTAGTTCTTCCAGTGCAGCACGGGCATTGCGTGCTCTAATTCGGGGAAAAGATTTGGCGAAAATATCGATTTCTGCTGGCGGTAATCCCAGTGCTGATCCAACATCACGAATTGCATTGCGGACTCGATAGGTGTCCATCATCGAAACACAAGCTACTCGATCAATACCAAACCTTTCGAAGATTGCGTCATAGACATCTAGCCGGCGATGAGACTCCACATCAATATCTATGTCGGGAAGCGAACTTCGAAGTGGAGACAAAAACCTTTCCATGATTAGGCCATGATCTAGTGGATTTAGAACCGATATCCCAAGTAAGTGGTTTACATAACTACCTGCACCAGAGCCCCGCGCCGCAACTCGGATGTCGAGTTTGCGAGTGAGATTTACGACTTCACCCACAGTTAGGAAAAAACTTGCAAAACCTAAAGTTGAAATAGTTTGAAGTTCAGCTTCCAAACGCTCTTTGGCAACTAAGTTGTTTAACGGCAAATTGGTTTGGCAGATTTTTCGCAAGATTGCATCGGCTTGTAATGCCTCACGCTTAAGGGTGGATTTAGTACGCCGAATTGCCGGTGGTCGACTCCAAACTTCCCCCTCGAATGTTTTGACACTTGGATTTACGATTACATCTAGTTCAGGAACAAAGATTTCACCTATTCCCATGTCGTCACGTGGATTGATAATCGAGTTTTGAGCCAAGTCTTCAGTAGTTTGCAATATCTTCCAGACTTCTTCGATTCCAAACCCAGCCACTTGAGCAATTTCACAAGCAAGTCTTTGCATCTCAATTTCGGATTTGAAAATTGCTTCGTTGTTCTTACGTTCCACATTGCCTTTTGAAAGTGGAACTAATTTGCGAGTGGCATCAAGGATGTCGGCAGTTTTGCCTTGCTCTGCTTTTAGGTGCCGCACTGCATTTGTTAAGACTGCTGGCACTTTATTCTCATTAGCAAACTGCCACATCTTGGCTGCAGCTTGGGTTTCGCCTAATGATCTATGGGAAACAATCTCACAGTAAATATTTGCCCCTGTGCTGCGCCAAATTTTTAAGATTCTTTTTGCATCATTAAATTGCTTTTCATAAATTGCTCTACCAAGGTCTGAATTTGGTCCTAACAAAACATTAAGTCCGCCGCTATTGGTTTCTTGCGCAATCTCACAAGTTCGGCCAACCACATCGTGAGTTACCCCCACTTCATGGTGGGCGCTAACTAATCTATTTAACGCAACCATTCCGCCGTAACCGTAGGCAATTGCAGTAAACCGTGCTGGCTTTAAGTCCAGACTCGGCTGCCCCACCATTGGCGCAGCCATTTCGATTCCAGAATTTTCTAAAGGCAGATTGCAACCGATGATTGGATTTATATCGTTATCCATGCAGGCTTGTGCGAATCTAACCGCACCATACAAACCATCTCGATCTGTTAATGAAACTGCTTCCATGTCATTTTGTTTTGCAAATTCCACAATCTCATCCGGTGATGCAACGCCATAACGCAATGAATAATGTGAAACAACATTTAGGTGGGTAAACATTTAGTCGAATACTCGAATCATTCGCCAGGGTTCAGCATTTGCTGAAAAAAGTGATTCGCGAAATGCAATATCGCTTACGAGTTTGCCCTTAGGGCTTTTGGCTTCAATCCGCCAAATATGCCAAGTAACATCTTGCTCATCGACATCGTTGTAGATCTGGTCTGCAAATACTGCCGAGATTGACTCCCACCAAGGTGTGGCATTTTTAAATGAGCCAACTTCCAACCAGTACATCAAAATCGTGTTTATCGAATACCACTGCCCACGCCAACAAAAACGAACTGGAATGTTGTCTTTGGTATCAACCTGTAATTGAAAAACTTCAGGACGTTTGGACATCGCTTGGCAGCTAGCTTTCTAATGCATTCCTGACGACCCGCGGGGCGTTAGGGGGAAAGTCGCTCTGCCCGTGCGGGTGGCGCTCGGGCCGAAGTTCTGGCCCGAGTGCCTCACCTGCACTGACTAGTGGGTCGAGGACTAGTAAGTGCAGGGTGTCCCGCATGTGCAATGTGTTCAGGGGGTCACATTGCCTAATCGAACATTTGTTCGATTAGGCAAGTAAACAGTGAAGCCCTGACAATGTCAATAACGGGCTAAATCAAGGTCCTAAATAGGCGGCTTGTGCGCACTCTATGTACGACTTTACCCCAGCTGGGTCCAGGTGGACCCCGTCAGAAATGAAATACTCAGGATGCCCTTCGCTAGCCAATGCCCAGTCGGCGATGCGCACATTTGGGTAGCGGGAAGAAACTTCAGCTATCAATTCGTTGTTTGGATCTTGCCAAACGCGTGGAACTGAAGCATTGATGATTACAACTCGATCCACCTCTGCAAGTGCATCAAAAATTCGGGTTAAGAAAATTTCTTTTAGCTGGCCATTTACTCCGATGTCGAAAATCACATCGAATTTGCCGCCATGTTTTTTTCCATGCTTGATTAGGTACTTCATAACTACCCAAGATTGCAGAGCAACTTCTGCCCGCACGCCTGCAGTGTCAAAACCTTTTTTAAATCCTTGGCTAGCACCTAAAACAACTGAGTCACCATAAACCCAAACCTTGCGCGACTTTATCGTAGTTTCAGTATCGGTTGGCACGTCTTCAGTTTGCGTAACCCGCGTCGGGCTATCTGTCGTATCAAGATCTACAACTGTGCCAATACCTATTGGATCGCGTCGCGAAACCACAACTGCGTTTGCACCAATAGCGGTTGCAAGCAATAATGGCAGTGCAACTGAAACAGCAGTAATACTTGCAATTAAGCGCCGGGTACGCAAATCCTGATTGCGAATAGACCGCAACCATTTTGAAATAGCACCTTTTCGAACAGGCATTTCAATGAAACGGTAGGAAAACTCGGTGATGCTAACCATGATGAAGATTTGTAAAGCAATTACTTGCCAAGTTGCCCAATTCAAATCATAGCCAGGGCGCAAAACTTGAATCACAATCCAGTGCCACAAATACAAACCG
>JAPLBX010000031.1 GCA_026392535.1 Actinomycetota bacterium | reverse complement strand
CTGCGCAAAGAATTCAAAACAGGCAATGGAACAGTTGTTGCGGTCGACAATGTCGACCTTGATGTCTTCAATGGCGAGTTCATTACTTTGCTTGGCCCATCTGGTTCGGGTAAAACCACAGTTCTGCGAATGATTGCTGGATTTGAAATGCCAACTGCTGGTTCGATTGTGCTGGACGGTAAAGATGTTTCAAACGAGCCACCTTTCGCTCGCGATGTGAACACAGTTTTTCAAGACTACGCAATTTTCCCACATATGAATGTGCTTGAGAATGTTGGATACGGATTAAGAGTTAAAAAAGTGCCTGCTGCCGAACGCAAGGCACGCGCGCTTGAAGCTCTCGATGGGGTAGCACTTGGCGGTTATGGCGATAGAAGACCATCACAGCTTTCTGGCGGACAGCGCCAACGGGTTGCACTTGCTCGTGCACTCGTTAACCGTCCAAAAGTTTTATTACTTGATGAACCACTTGGCGCATTGGATTTGAAACTTCGCGAACAAATGCAAATTGAGTTGAAAGAACTTCAACGTGAGGTTGGCATCACATTTGTTTTTGTAACTCATGATCAAGAAGAGGCGCTCACTATGAGTGATCGCATCGCCGTGTTTAACAATGGCAAGATTGAACAGCTTGGCACGGCCAAAGAAATTTATGAACATCCAGCAACTGAGTTTGTTGCCGGGTTTGTGGGTATTGCGAATTTACTGACTGGGGAAGTGGCTTCTAAAGTCACAGGTAGTTCGCAGACAGTTTCAATTCGCCCGGAAAAAATTACAGTTAATGGCGCAGACGATCGGCGCGCTAACGGCGTGGTTCGTGAAGTGATTTATGTCGGAAACGCCACTCGGGTAATTGTCACTCTTGATGGTGGCGGACAGCTTGTAACAAGTCAACCAAACGACGGCCGCACTATGGCCACTGCTGCGGTTGGCGAATCAATTTCACTTAGTTGGAAAAGTTCCGACGAGTTTGTGATTGCAAAATAGATTTTCTCCAACCGGAGAAAAAGGAGGAAAAAGGTATGACAAGTAAGCAGAAATTGAAGTTGCTTGCAATTGCGGCAGCATCAGTATTGGCGCTAGCAGGATGTTCTTCAGACGCCGCTGCACCAGAATCGAGTCTTCCAGACGTTCCAATGGCAACTTCGGTTGGCGATGGCGAAGGAGAACTTAATATCGTTGTCTGGGCTGGCTATGCAGAAGACGGTTCGACAGACCCAGCAGTTGACTGGGTTACACCATTCGAAGATGCAACCGGTTGCATGGTTAATGTGAAAATCGGTAACACATCTGACGAAATGGTTACTTTGATCAAGAGTGGCGATTACGACGGTGTTTCAGCATCAGGTGACGCAACTCTTCGTTTGATTTATGGTGGAGATGTTGCTCCAGTTAATACCGACTTGGTGCCTAACTATGCAACTATTTCTGACTTCCTAAAAGATCGTGACTGGAACTCAGCTGAAGGCCAGATGTACGGTGTTCCTCACGGTTGGGGTGCAAACGTATTGATGTACAACACTGATTTAGTTAGCCCAGCGCCAACTTCATGGGGTGCAGTATTCGAAGCTGATTCACCATATGCAGGAAAAATTACCGCGTATGACGCACCTATCTACATTGCAGATGCAGCGTTGTACTTGATGTCAACTCAACCTGATTTGGGAATTACAGATCCTTACTCACTTGACCAAGATCAATTCGATGCAGCTGTTGCACTTTTGAAGCAACAACGCGAAATGATTGGTAGCTACTGGGCTGCCTACACCGATGAAGTTTCTTCATTCGGTCAGGAATCAAATGTGATTGGTACTGCATGGCAGATCAACGCAAACTTGATTAACCTAGAGGGCAAAGTTGCTGTTGAGGGTGTTATTCCTGAAGAAGGTGCAACTGGCTGGTCAGACTCATGGATGATTGCTAGCGAAGCTGCACATCCAAACTGCATGTACAAGTGGATGGACTGGATTGTTTCTCCAACTGTAAATGCTCAGGTATCTGAATGGTTCGGTGAATCACCATCACAGACTTTGGCTTGCGATGAGACTGCAGATGCAACTCATTGTGATACCTACCATTCACTTGACGCTGACTATGCAGCCCAGATTCATTACTGGACTACACCGTTGGCCGATTGCTTGGATGGCCGCGGCGAAATCTGTGTTGATTTTGCTGAGTGGGTTCAAGCCTGGACGGATATCAAGGGTTAATGCCTAACCGCACTGCTTCTACATCCGCGTCACCTAAAAGTGGCGCGGATGTAGAGCGTGCACCCAAAAACATTTTCTTTCGAAATCGAAAGCTGCATTTAACACTTTTACTAACTACGCCACTTCTATGGCTAGTTGTTTTATACCTTGGTTCGCTTGCAAACATGGTGATGTCTGCTTTTTGGAGTGTGGACTCCTTCACTGGCAATATCATCAAAACCTTCACGCTTAAAAACTTTGAAACTCTGATTACCGTTGAGGTTTATCGCACGGTTGCTATCCGAAGTATTGCAATTGCAATTCTGGTGACACTAATTGACTTGATGCTTGCTTTGCCAATCGCGTTCTATGCAGCGAAGGTGGTTAAGTCTTCAAAGATTCGATACGCAATCTTGATTGCATCAACTATGCCGCTTTGGGCTGGTTATTTAATTAAAGGCTATGCCTGGCGAATCATGCTCGACAACAATGGTGTTATCGACTGGCTGCTTCAGCCATTTGGGTTAAAAGGCCCAGGTCTTGGATTGCCGGCAACGATTATTGCTTTGGCATACCTATGGTTGCCTTACATGATCTTGCCAATTTATGCTGGGCTGGAAAGAATTCCCGATTCCTTGACTGATGCAAGCTCGGATCTAGGTGCACCATCCGGATTAACATTTCGTCGCATTGTGTTTCCACTGCTCGCTCCAGCAATCATCGCTGGATCTATTTTTACTTTCTCTTTAAGTCTTGGTGACTACATCATGGTCAAGATTGTTGGTGGCGCAACCCAGATGTTTGCGAATGTGGTTTATGACAACATTGGTGTGGCGGGAAATCTTCCATTTGCGGCAGCTGCTGCAACTTTCCCAATCTTGATTGTGGTTGGGTATTTGTGGGCCGTTAGAAAAACTGGCGCATTGGAGAACCTCTGATGTTGTTGAGTTTTCGCGCAAGGGCACTTTTGGCATTTGGTGCAATAGTTGGTTTGGGATTTATTTATTTCCCACTTGCTATCGTGGTGGTTAACTCATTTAATAAGTCAAAAGTATTTAGTTGGCCGCCAACTGAGTTCACAACTATTTGGTGGGAAAAGGCGATTGCAAACGAAGGTGTGCGCGCAGCTTTTGCAACTAGTTTGAAAGCTGGTCTAGGTGCAACTTTCTTTGCCTTGTTATTGGGCACTGCACTTTCATTCGCTTTGGTGCGATTTGATTTCTTTGGTAAAAATGTAATTAACTTTTTGGTTGTGTTGCCAATCGCACTTCCAGGCATTGTGACAGGTATTGCTTTGAACTCGGCATTTTCAACTGTGCTTCAGCCGCTGGGGATTAGCTTGGGTTTGTTTACTGTGGTTTTGGGTCACACGACTTTCTGCATTGTGGTGGTCTTTAACAATGTATCGGCAAGACTTCGCAGAACTGGTGTGAGCCTCGAAGAAGCATCAGCTGATTTGGGAGCTCGAGCTTGGCAGACCTTTAGATACGTGACCTTCCCAGCCGTTCGCTCGGCTTTGGTGGCAGGTGCACTTTTGGCTTTTGCCTTGTCCTTCGACGAGATTGTGGTCACAACCTTTACTTCAGGTCCAGGAGTTCAAACCCTGCCGCAGTGGATTTTCAACAACCTATTTCGACCAAATCAAGGCCCGATCGTGAATGCGGTGGCGGCTTTTATGCTCATTTTGTTGGTTGCCCCTGTCTGGCTCGCCCAAAGGATGTCTGGCTCGGAAAGAAATCTCGG
>JAPLBX010000002.1 GCA_026392535.1 Actinomycetota bacterium | reverse complement strand
GGTAAGGGTGTTAAAGCCCTTCGGAGGTTCAAATCCTCTCGTCTCCGCAAATGAATAGACCTCACCCATCGGGTGGGGTTTTTCATTTGTAGATAGTTGTGGATTTGGATCTTGAAATCTAATGCCAATGTCGTTGCGAAGATTTGAAAACAGACCCTGCTTTGATCTTTGTTCTACTTAGTGAACGACTTAAGCCAAGCTTTGAAATCAGAGCCGATATCTTCACGCTGAGAACCGAAATCTACGATGGCTTTCAGGTATCCAAGTTTGTCGCCGGTGTCGTGGCGCGGACCGCGATAAACAATTCCATAAACCGGTCCAGCGATTTTTTCATCCACTGCTAGAGCACGAAGGGCATCGGTAAGTTGAATTTCACCACCCGATCCGGCTTCGGTTTTTTCAAGCACATCAAAAATCTCTGGCTTTAATACATAGCGACCAATCACTGCATAGTTTGAAGGTGCAGAACCAGCTTTTGGCTTTTCTACCAAATCAACGATTTTTACAATATCGGTATCGGTTGTTGTTTCAACTTTGGCACATCCATATAGATGAGACTCAGATGGATCAACTTCCATCAGCGCAATCACAGTAGCGTTCTTCGAGTCATGCAAATCAATCATTCGCTTGAGCAGATCATTGCCAGGTTGCATTATGTCGTCAGCTAGTAGCACGACGAATGACTCGCGCCCAATATGGCGCTTGCCACATAAAACGGCATGGCCAAGACCGCGCGGATTTCCTTGGCGGGTGTAGTGAATATCGGCGAGGTTCGCCACGTTCATTACATTGTCCAAAAGTTCTTGGTCACCACGATTCTTGAGGTGAGCTTCTAATTCGCCAAAGCGGTCGAAGTGATTTTCTAACGCATTCTTATTGCGCCCTGTCACAAATAGGATGTCGACTAAACCGGCAGACACAGCATCTTCAACCACATATTGAATAACTGGCTTATCAACGATTGGCAACATTTCTTTTGGAAGCGCCTTAGTCGCTGGCAAGAATCGGGTTCCCATGCCTGCGGTAGGAATAACAGCTTTTATTATTTTACTCATAGTCCACCAACTTCGTTTGCGACCGAACGGCCAAGTGCATAAATCTTCCAACCAGCATTGCGCCATCTTTCAACATCTAAGACGTTTCGGCCATCAACCACAACCTTTTGCGCCATTAATGTGCCACTGACTTCAGGATCTATTTGTTTGTATTCATCCCATTCAGTTGCCAGCACCACTGCATTTGCCATGCTGAAGCCTTCGGCAAGATTGTCGACCACTGTTAGCTCTGGAAATAGAATGCTGACTTGTTCACCAGCTTTCGGATCGTGGATAAACACATTTGCGCCGAGTTCTCTAAGTTTCGTTGCCACAGCAATCGCAGGGGAGTCACGCAAATCGTCAGAGTTTGGTTTGAATGATGCTCCAAGCACAAAAATCTTTTTCTCTGCGATTGTTCCAAATTCTTTATTCAATAAATCAACCACGCGTTGACGACGACGCAGGTTCACTGCATCAACAGCGCGTAGGAAGTCAAGTGCATCTCCAACGCCTAATTCTTCAGCACGGGAAATGAAAGCGCGGATATCTTTTGGAAAACATCCCCCACCAAAACCAATTCCAGTTTTCAAGAAATGTTTTCCGATTCGCTCATCTAGTCCAATTGCTTCTGCTAACTTGACGGTGTCAGCACCGGAGACTTCTGCAATTTCAGCCATCGCATTAATGAATGAAATCTTTGTTGCCAGAAATGAATTAGCTGCCGTCTTCACTAGTTCTGCAGTTTGTAAATCCATTTCAACGAATGGAGTCCCAGCTTTAACAATTGGCGCATAAATTTCTTTAAGTGTTGCAATGCCTTTTGCCGTTCCGCCACCAAGCACAACTCGATCTGGGCGGAGTGAGTCTTCGAGTGCATTGCCTTCACGCAAGAATTCTGGATTCCAAATTAGGTCCACATCGAAACCAGCAGATTCACTCATTTCAGTCTTGAGTCGCAATGCGGTTCCGACTGGGACGGTGGACTTACCGACCACAATCGATTCTGGGCTCATCCACTTGGCCAATTCACTTCCGGATGCATATATATAGGTGGTGTTTGCGGCATAGCTGGATTCCGACTGTGGAGTGCCAACGCAAATGAAGTGGGCGTGAGCATTTCGTGAGGTTTCACTGTGAGCGGATTGGAAGGTCAGTTTGCCCGAATCCACCGCTTTTGAGAGTGCTAGTTCAAGGCCAGGCTCGTAGAAAGGGAGCTTTTTCTCACGAAATGCTCTCAATTTGCTCTCGTCAGGCTCAATTCCGATCACGGTATGGCCAAATTCGGCCATCGCCACCGCATGGGTGGCTCCGAGATAGCCGAGTCCGATCACAGTCACAATTTTGGGCACGCGCAGAGCCTAACGGGCAAAAGCACCCGAAAACCTCACGTCCATCGCTCTAATTACTCACAAAATGTGAGCAAAAAGAGAACGAACCTTGAACTAAAGAACGTCTGCGCAGATAAAGTGCTCAGGTTAAACTTGGCGCGGTTTGAAACAAATAACTGTCTGATGCAACTAATACGGAAAGCACGGTTTAGATGAAGAGCGTTCTGAAGGCTCTCGAGAACGAATCAATCGAGATTTTTCGCGAAGCCGCCGCGGCTTTTCGAAAACCAGTAATGCTCTATTCAATCGGAAAAGACTCGGCAGTTCTCCTACACCTTGCACGTAAAGCTTTCTCACCAGGAAAAATCCCGTTCCCAGTGATGCATATCGACACCACTTGGAAATTTAAAGAGATGATCACGTTCCGCGCAGAAATCGTGAAGCAATACGACTTAAACCTAATTGTTGAAACCAATCAACAAGGCGTCAAGGATGGCATCACTCCTTTCACCCCTGGTGTTTCTATTTCTGAATACACCCGCATCATGAAAACTGTTGCCTTGCGAGAAGGTCTAGACAAGCATGGTTTCGATGCAGCATTTGGTGGAAGCCGCCGCGACGAAGAACGCAGTCGTGCGAAAGAACGTATTTTTAGTGTGCGCGAACCAGGCCACCGTTGGGATCCACGTCAACAACGTCCAGAACTTTGGCGCACATACAACTCTCGTCTTGCAACAGATCAAACAATGCGGGTATTTCCACTTTCGGATTGGACTGAGTCAGATATCTGGCAATACATTCATCAAGAAAATATTCCAGTGAACTCGTTGTATTTTGCAAAAGAACGCCCAGTAGTTTTCCGCGGCGATCAAATGATTATGGTTGATGACGAACGTTATCCATTAGAACCAGGTGAAAAACCTGTCATGAAGATGATTCGTTTCCGAACTCTTGGTTGCTACCCACTAACTGCAGCTGTTGAAAGCACTGCCACAACTTTGAAAGAAGTTATGGACGAGGTTTTGGAAGTTAAAGTTTCTGAACGTGCAACTCGGTTAATTGACGGTGACAAAGAAGATTCAATGGAAAAGAAGAAAACCGAGGGTTACTTCTAATGCAAAAGCCAATTGTTCGCCTTGTTACTTGCGGTTCAGTAGATGATGGAAAATCAACTCTTATCGGTCGTTTACTAGTTCAAACCGACTCTGTCCCTCACGACACTGTTGGCGCAGCACGAAATGTTCGTCGCGCCGGCTCAACTATTGCCGTTGGTGACATCGACTTCAGTTTGCTAACCGATGGACTGGAAGCTGAACGCGAACAAGGCATCACAATTGACGTTGCCTACCGCTCAATGCATTTACTAGACGGTCGCCGTCTGATCATTGCCGATGCGCCAGGTCATGAGCAATACACCAGAAATATGGCTGTAGCCGCATCCCGCGCAGATGTTTCACTGGTTCTGCTCGATGCTTCACGCGGTATT
>JAPLBX010000125.1 GCA_026392535.1 Actinomycetota bacterium | reverse complement strand
ATGCTTGAGTGCATGAACCGGCCAATAATGTTCAGCCAGTTGTCTCGCTGAAGTACGTTTTCCCATAGATAGGCAGTCTTAGAGCCGTCAGGATTGATTGGATTTCCTGAACGGCCATCATCGCCCTTATTGAACGGCAAGAAGAATGTGGACTCGCCTTCAAGTTTGGTCGTCATCCACACTTCAGCATTAGACACAGCAAAATGCACCAATGCCCGATGACCAAAACCTAATAACGGCTCACCCTTTGGTAGTCGGTCCTTCTTGTATTGAATCTTTGCATCTTCAACGTTTTGTGTGAAGTCAGTTTTCAGTTCAAGCGTTGCAACAGGAATACCGTTTACGAAGAGAACTAGATCAATACTGTTCTGATTTTTTGTCGAGTAATGAACCTGGCGCATCACGCGCAAGCGCACTCTTGCATACTTTTCTAATGTGGCAGGATTCAGTGATTCAGCAGGCTTGAACTGGCACATCTCAAACTTTGCTGCACCATCTTTAAAGCCCTTACGAAGCACATTAAGCGCTCCACCACCATGAGAAAGTTCAGCATCCAAAGACTTTGCTAAACGCTGTAGCAGGCCCTGACGCGCCTTAGCCTGGACGGAATCGGCATCAGATGCCTTAACAATCTTTGCCAGCTCATTTGGCTGAGTATCGCCCAACCAGCCCAAAACATCTTCAGGAAAAAGAGCCAAATCACGGTCGTAACCCGCATCGCTCTTCGAATATAACCAGCCAGATGCTTCAAGGAACTCGCATAGTTCTTGTTCAAACTTGTACTCGTTGTAATCAGCCATCATGCAACCTTCCGAACATCAATCTTGCCAGTCACAGCAGCAGAGATCAGAGACCGACGGCGTTCACGCATCAGTTCAGCACTTGCATGACACTGCTTTCTAAGTGCCTGCAGCTCACTAACCTTTGCATCAAGAATGCCTGCTATCGCTACTTGTTCCGCAATCGGAGGAAGCAGAATGCGAGCCCCTCTAATCAATGCAGCATTCATAAGCCGGGCGCCATAGATGTTCCAATTTGCATTCTGCATGAGAAAGACGGGATAAGCGTAGAACGCCCACCTCTGGAAAATTAGTTCATTAGGAATGAACGCAGCAATCGCTTCATTGGTGTAACAGTCAAGGCCAGTGAATGCGACTTGTCCTACTGATAATTTGAAACTAAAGAGCAGAGCGCCCTTTGGCACCATCTGCAGATTAGCTGCTTTGACACCTGCATGCGACAGCGATGATTTTGTCTCTCGCACTTCGTCGCCATTTAAATCCGAAATTGTAATCCACGGATAAGTACCATCATAAAACTCCTCATTGGTTGAGTTTGGAGTTCCGCCCGTAACAAACTTATGGACACCAGCAATCTTGCGCACTTCCCAATGACTAGGAATTTGGGCGATCCAGCTAAGCCCTGCAGATTTGACGTCAGAGTTGTTTTCCAGACCCTTGGTCACCATTGACCAGATCAATGATCGCTCTCTCTCATCAAGATAGACCGCGACTTGATTCAACTTTTCAATTAGTGCGTCGATTTGTGCGAGTTCGCGATCAAGGAAATCAGCGATTGCCTTCTGCTCATCAAGCGGCGGTACGGGCATAGGAATGCTAAGAAAAACGGGCGTGCGAATAACATTTCTAAGGCCACTGTAGAAGTAACTTAGGCCTTTACGATCGTCTAGTGCCAGATAGTAGTACTCGAAGTAACGCGGGTTAACTCTTTCAGTAAATTCAAAAACGTCGTAGGCACCCGTGATCATGCCGTTGTGTGGAGACAAGCCAATTGTCCTTGGTGTTTCAGGGACATCAAATAGACATGTGACTAAATCGCCAGCACTAACTTGCTGATAACTGTCGAAGTTTTCAGGAAACTTTCCGCCTTCATCCAGGTTCCTAACTACTACTCCGCCTTTTGT
>JAPLBX010000166.1 GCA_026392535.1 Actinomycetota bacterium | reverse complement strand
GTGTTACCTTCACTATCTTCAAGTTGCTTTACAAAAGCAAATCCTTCATCCTTTTTAACGATTAACTCTAAACCAATTTTACTAATGTAGTCCTGGATTTCAGTTTGATAATTGATTACACAGTCTGCACCGGCTTTGCGTGCCAACTCCGCCTTGAGGGAACTACTGACTGTGGTCACAACTTTGGCCCCGCCCCACTTGGCTAATTGGATGGCCGCGTTGCCAACCGCACCTGCCCCGCCGATAACCAGAACGTTCACTCCATCAAGCGCTCCCGGTTTCAGGCGCCCTGATTGACCCTGCGCTACCGTGAGGCAGCGATGTGCTGTCAAGGCAGGAATACCCAGGCTGGCGCCGAGGTCGAATGACGCGTGGTCGGGAAGTGGAACTGCTTGACGTTTTGACCAATCCGAAGTCCTTGGACTCCCATACCCACTGCATCGATGATGCCACTGCCATCTTGATTTGGGACCATGATCGAAAATGTCGTCGGCTCGCCTGGAGCGGAACCTTTTCGGGATTTCCAGTCCGTAGGATTTACGCCGGAGACCTGCATCCGCACGCGAACTTCGCCAACGCCGCATTCGGGTACTGGTCTTTCTGCCAGCGACAGAACCTCAGGACCACCAGTCTTCGAATAGATGACACTTTTCATATTTGCATCCTAAGGTTTGGTATTTCTAACATACAACCCCAGTGCATCAAGAGCTCTGCAATGTCGATTACCGAATAGATTTTCATTTTTTCGAAAAGCAAATGACTATCTATGCAGATTTTGAAAAACGTAGCAGGCATTTGAAATGCGAGTTGCGAGTTACAAAGCTTGGGTTGTAGTCCCTAGATTCCCCGGCTAATTCGCGCAGCATCAAGGATCGCGGAGTGAATTCCACGACTAGAGATAGCGTCACCAATGCGAAAAACTTGAAACTTTCCATCAGGATTTCGGATCGACGTTTGTGGTCGACCATGGATCAGCGCCTCAATTTCAACTTCACCACCATTTGATGAAAACGATACAAGTTCGTCATAGACATCACTTATTGCAGTAGTTCCTGTTTCGGCTACGACGGCATTAACGACTCGGGATTCTTCCCAGACGTCGTCCTCAATTCCTAGGTACGCAGTGAATGTGCCGTCTGCATTCTTTTCAATTCGTTTTAGCTCTCGCAAGATTGTGAACTTAACGCCATGCGCGGCTAGGGATTTGAAGTAAGCCGAAGCAACCATGCCACCAACATCAACTGACATATTTCGTTCAGGTGTAACTAATTCCACGTTTGCACCTGACTGAGCCAGGTTCTCAGCTAAATCCAAAGCTTGGGTGCCACCGTGATCGTCATAGATGAGGACATCGCCAGTGATTCGCTTTGCGCCGCTAAGGACGTCCCAACTTTCGAGTACGTGATTGCCACCAGGAATATCGAGTGCCTTTGGCATGCCACCAGTTGCAACCACAATGGCATCAAAACCCGCCTCAGAAAGATCGGAGGCCTCAACGTAGGAATTCAATTTCACTGTTACCCCAAGACGCTTTAACTCTTGAGTTCGCCAATCCGTAATTCCTTGCAAGTCTCGCCGGCGAGGGGAGCGAATCGCAATGTTGATCTGGCCACCTAACGAATCATTGGCCTCAAACAAAGTTACGGTGTGGCCTTTTTCTGCCAAAGTCCGCGCAGCTTCCAGTCCAGCCGGACCGCCACCAACAACAACTACGTTTCGCTTCGTCTTTGCTGCATCAATGGTTTGAGGCAGTTCTAGTTCTCTGCCTGTTGATGGATTATGAATACAGAAGGCAGCACCTGCGGTGTAGATGCCATCGATACACATACTTGCCCCAACACAAGGTCGAATCTGATCCTCTGTCTTATTCGCAATCTTTATTGGCAGGTATGGATCAGCAATTAGTGCTCTAGTCATACCAACTAGATCGAGCACTCCGGCTTCAATCGCGTAACGAGCGGTAGCAACATCAGCGATCTTTCCAGCGTGCATGACTGGAACATTCAATTTCTGTTTCATCTCACCGATTAGTTCCAAATGTGGAGCTGAAGCCATTCCCATAATTGGAATCATTCGAGTCAATCGTGAGTCAGAATCAATTGCGCCACCAAGAGCGCTAATCACATCGATACCTTCATCAATAATGTCTTGGGCAACCGTTAGTAATTCGCCAGGACCAAGACCGTTCTCGCGAAGTTCATCAAAACTCATTCGGGCACTGATTATGAAGTCCTCTGGAACGGCTGCGCGAATTGCCCTAATCACTTCAAGTGGATAGCGCATGCGGTTTTCATGTGAGCCACCAAACTCATCGGTGCGTTGATTCCAAAACGGTGTCATAAACGAATCTAGATAATGTCCATGAATCATCAGATCAATGCCATCCATACCGGCCTCAACACAACGTTGGGCAGCAGTCACATAATCAGCTTTGATGCGATCCATATCCCAATCTTCAGCTTCTTTAGTAAATGACCTATGGGCACGTTCCCGGACTGCGCTTACGGAGATTGTTGGCAGCCAGTCGCCTGAGTAGCTGCTACTGCGGTGACCTAAATGGGTTAGTTGAATCATTACGGCTGCGCCGTTTTCGTGTACTTCGTCAGTCAGTAGGCGAAGCCAATGAACCGTCTCATCTTTCCAGAGCTGTAAGTTACCAAAAGCTGGTGCGCTTTCGCGACTGACGATTGAGCTACCACCAATCATGGTCAGCCCAACGCCACCTTTTGCTTTAGCAACGTGATACGCCCGATAACGATCCTTAGGCAAGCCATCTTCACTGTATGACGGTTCATGTGAAGTGCTGACAATGCGATTGCGCAGGGTCAGATTCTTTATGGTGAATGGCGTTAAAAGCGGATCAGTGCTCAAGGTTCCTCAATCTCTTGAGAAAAGACTACAAGTTTGGTGAGAGCCTGACGGGATTCGAACCCGCATCCTCACCATAGTCGGTGGTGCGCTCATCCTTTGAGCTACAGGCGCACCCAAAAGTAGAATGACATTCAATTAAG
>JAPLBX010000176.1 GCA_026392535.1 Actinomycetota bacterium | reverse complement strand
AGCGTCATACCAATCGCCCATCAGCATGTCCCAAATCTCACGCAAGCATTCCTCGCCTTGTAACCTGACTGCGATATCTAGGACTCCATAAAGTACATCCACCGCATCATCGTGAGTTCGCTGCCAACTTGCACGCGCAGCTTCTACTTTTTCAGCAGCATCTGAAGCACCCGCTTGAATTGCCACTGCACCCTCATTTGTCAAGGCGCAGTAATTCTGCCAACCGGATTCAAATTCATCAAAGGCTTCATCGCCCAATAAGTTTCGAAGTCGAGAAACCTCTTCATCAAGTCCAGTTACGTTTCGGGCTCTTAGCCAATTGAGTACATCATCTGTCCAATGTCCATAGATATCATGCAGCTCATCTGCTTCCAGAAGCGTCATATCAAGCAACTGAATGGCTAACTCTGTATTGCCTTTTTCAATTTCATCGAACACAGTTCTATAAGTGCCAAGCGCTAAATCTGAAAGGCTTCCCGAGCGCACATTGCGCCCCAAGAACTCTTCATAAACAATTCCGCGAGTACTTTCTTCAGAGGAGCTCATGTTGTACTGAAACCACCGTCAATTAGTAATGAGCTTCCTGTGATGTAGGAGGCCCCTTCACTGAGCAAAAAAGCAATTGCTGACGCAACTTCTCTGGCTTGCCCATACCTTCCCAGTGGCACTCGGCTGGCAGCTTGGGCTGGCAATTCTGCTACGCCAGCATGATTTGCAAAAGCCATTGGTGTCTGGATAAAACCCGGTGCTACTGCGTTAGTACGAATTCCATAACGAGAAAGGTCGCGCGCCATTGAAACCGTGAGCATTGCAAGTCCCGCTTTCGATGCGGCATAGTGCGCTACTGGTTCTGGATTTATTAGCGCTACTACGCGTTCGGACTCAAGCGATGTAACATTTACAACCGCGCCGTGGGTCGATTTACGAAGCCATGGGAGCGCTGCCTTTGTGGTTAGGGCTGCTCCGACTAAATTAACATCGAGCATCCGATGCCAGTCTTGCGACGAAAGAGATTCAAGCCCAGCCTGTTGATGGATGCCTGCACAATTGACAACATAGTCAAGTGCGCCGTCATCTAAAAAATCAGCGAGCACCTTTGACAGTAATGCTTCATCGGTTACATCAACGACTGCTTGTCGGATCAAAGGATTGGTGACTGACTCATTTGGCGCAGCTCTATCAAGAGCAATAACGCTAATTCCACACTCAACTAACACGTCAACTGTTGCAGAACCGATTCCTGATCTGGCTCCAGTTAGGAATTCCCTTGTACTTCAGGGATTGTTTGTCCCCCATCGACGATTATGCTTTGTCCGGTGATGAAGCCCGCAGAAGTGCTGGCAAGAAATTCAACTGTTGCGGCAATGTCATCCGGGGAACCCATTCGACCCACTGGAATAATCCTTGTGACGGAATCCATCAGTCCTGGCTCAGCATAAAGTTCTGCTAGAGATTCCGTGAGAATTGTGCCAGGTGCTACACCATTGACAGTAATTCCAAGTGATGCAAGTTCAACTGCAAGAGCTCTCATTAGACCCTCAGTTCCACCTTTAGATGCGGAATAGTGTGCGAGTCCACTTATTCCAGTGCGAGGACCAGTTATCGAACTGATGAAAACAATTCTTCCTGTCTTTGATTTAGCCAGATGTGGTGCAGCTGCCTGCGTTAATAGAAATCCACTAGTCAAATTCGTATCCATAACAGCATGCCAGTCATCCAGACTTAAACTCGCAAAATCTTGCTCTGGATATATACCTGCATTGTGAACAAGCACGTCTAGTGAACCAAGTGTCTTTACAGTTGCATTGATCAAGTCAGCGACTGAACCACTTTGATTTAAATCCGATTGAATGAAGCTAACAACTCCGCCCTCAGCTTTAATCTCTTTCTCGAGCGCTTCTCCGGCTACCTGGTCTCTACCACTAAAGGCAACGGCATAGTCATGAGACGCTAACCACTTAACTATGCCTTTGCCGATACCGCGTGTTCCACCAGTGATTAAAGCTGTTCTGCCTGCATTTTTCATTTTTATTTAGCTTCTCCAAACTGAGCCAAATGCGCATTCCATGCAGCATTGAAGCACTCAAGTGGTGCTCGGATTATCCCAGCACCAATCTGTCCACCATCTCGTCCGGCTAGTCCTACATCCATCACCGGCAATATTTCTGTCTGCAAAACCCGACGGATATCAATTCCGGTAGGAGTTCCTCGGAAGTTAAACACTGGTATCAAGTAGTCAGGGTTCTCGCTTGCCGTAATTTCATACATCGATAGATTTCGTTCCATCATTACTTCGGATGAGCCACCTTGGTAATTTTGCAAACTAAATGCGCAAGCTTGGGCAAAACCACCAAGC
>JAPLBX010000118.1 GCA_026392535.1 Actinomycetota bacterium | reverse complement strand
CACATCCAATTGGGCCCTAACTTGTTGACAAATTGCCAATGCATTTCCAATCCCATTCTCAGTGGCCATCACGACGACATCTGGTTGAGCTTGATAAAGGGCGTTTATTGGATTTTGATTTTCTTGGTGACTATATGTCCGAAATCCTGCAGTGTCGTAGATTTTGCAAACATCGCGCTGTTGAGCTGGGCTGTCTGCAATTACAAATACGGATAGTGGCATTGGTTCCTCCCCTCGGTTATTACTGTGATTGTTCACAGTGGGTGCACTTAACTCACCATTCCTCTCGTTTCCCTCACAAGCCCATCACGATTGCTTCTCGCTTGCCCCAATCACAGTTACTTCCATGTTTGCCGATCTGCCTCGAACCACGGCACAGGACTACGAGGGTTAGCTAAGGCTCACGGGTAGGCTTGGCTCTAGGAGGAAATACCCGTGACTAGCGAACAAATTAGATTTAGAAGTGATGTAACTGTTGAACTTGTGAAGGCGGCCGCATCTGATGCAGATGTGATTTGGGCGGCTCGAGTATCAACTAAAGGCGAACAAAGCCTGGATGATGTTGCAACAGATCCTGAACGTTCGCGAGGCTTAATCGATTACCTCATGCGCGACCGTCATGGAAGCCCATTCGAACACTCCTCAATGACATTTTTCGTTCAAGCTCCGATATTCATGTGGCGTGAACATTTCCGCCACCGTATCGCTTCTTACAACGAAGAAAGTGGAAGATATAAAGTTCTTGAACCTGTTTTTTACACACCTTCAGTAGAACGTCGTTTGGTTCAGATTGGTAAACCAGGTGCGTATGAATTTGTCGAAGGCACAAAAGAACAATTCGACATTGTTACTGAGGAAACTAAGCGAGCATGCGAAACTGCCTACGACGCTTACCAAAAAATGCTAGATGCTGGCGTTGCGCGTGAAGTTGCTCGCATAGTCTTGCCTTTAACAATTTACTCAAGCGCTTACGTCACAATGAATGCTCGTGCAATGATGAACTTCTTGTCGCTTCGCACAAAGAGCGATGACAGTAAGTACCCTTCATTCCCACAAAGAGAAATCGAGATGGTGGGCGAGAAGTACGAAGCAGAATGGTCAAAACTAATGCCAATCACGCATGCGGCATTCGTTAAAAACGGTCGAGTAGCACCTTAAGAGGTATTTATGTCTCCAAAGTCAACAAAGGAAATGCCATTCGGCACCATGCTCACAGCAATGGTTACACCTTTCAAAGCTAATTTGGAGATCGACTTTGATCAAGCAGCTGCCCTCGCTATTGATTTAGTAAAACTAGGCAATGACGGCATCGTCGTAAACGGCACCACTGGTGAAGCTCCAACCACAGCGCCAGAAGAAAAAGCCCAACTTGTGAAAGTTGTCCGCGAAGCGGTTGGCGATTCAATTCATGTGGTTGCTGGTGTTGGCAATAACGACACTGCCGACTCTGTGCAACATGCAAAAGATGCGCAGAAAGCTGGCGCAAATGGTTTGCTAGTTGTTTGCCCTTATTACAACAAACCACCACAAGAACGTGTAGTTGCACATTTCCAAGCAGTTGCTGATGCAACCGACTTAGGAGTAATGACATATGACATTCCTGGCCGTGCCGGTATTCAGATCACAACTGAATCATTAATCAAACTTGCCGAACATCCGCGGATTGTTGCCAACAAAGATGCTAAAGCTGACCCATTCGCTGCTCAGCAAGTAATGAAGGCAACCGGATTGCCTTATTACTCTGGTGATGACGGATTAAACCTAGCTTTGCTAGCAGTCGGAGCCATCGGATTTGTTAGCGTTACTGGCCATCTTGTCGCGGATAGATTCCAAGCAATGGCTGCGGCATATCGTGCTGGCGATGTTGAAAAAGCAAAACAGATAAACCTTGACATGGTTCCAATCACAACCGGCATCATGACAAAAGCCGGCGGCGCAATCATGGTTAAAGCTGCACTCGACTTGTTAGGTCGCCCAGGTGGCGGAGCACTCAGATTGCCACTTGTGGCAGCAAGTCAAACATTGCGCGATCAACTAAAACTTGATTTACGAGCAGGTGGCTTTCAGCTGTGATTTTGTCGCATTCTGATTTAAACGCGCCTCCAGCGCTAGCGGCCAACACACTTCGCATTATTGCATTAGGTGGCCTAGGCGAAATTGGCCGAAATATGACTTGCTTTGAAATCAATGGAAAAATCTTAATTATTGACTGCGGTGTTTT
This sequence comes from Actinomycetota bacterium, assembly GCA_026392535.1. GTDB lineage: Bacteria > Actinomycetota > Actinomycetes > S36-B12 > UBA5976 > JAFMIT01. The sequence continues at coordinate 1,731 of JAPLBX010000118.1, read as the reverse complement.
ATTCCCAGAGGAAAGTCAACCTGGAGTTGATTTAATCCTGCCAGATTTTTCTTATCTTGAAGATCGTTGGCAAGATGTTGTGGGTTTGGTTTTAACACATGGCCACGAAGATCATATTGGCGCTGTTCCTTATCTTTTGCGCAACCGAGTAGACATTCCGATTTATGGAACCAAACTCACTTTGGCTTTTTTGAATGCAAAACTTCAAGAGCACCGCATTAGCCCAAAGCTAAACGAAGTGCGCGAAGGTGATGAAATATCAATTGATGAATTCGACCTTGAGTTTGTTGCCGTTAATCACTCAATTCCAGATGCCGTCGCGGTCGCGGTTAAAACCAAAGCCGGTGTGGTTTTACACACTGGTGACTTCAAGATGGACCAATTACCGCTAGATGGTCGAATCACTGACCTAAACACATTCGCTCGCTTAGGTGATGCAGGTGTCGACTTGTTCATGGTGGATTCCACAAATGCTGAAGTGCCTGGATTTGTATCGAGCGAGAGTGACATCATCCCGGTTCTTGACCGCGTATTTGCGCGAGCACCAGGTCGAATAGTGGTGGCATCGTTTGCATCGCATGTGCATCGCATTCAACAGGTAATTGATGCTGCGGTGTTGCATAACCGACAAATTGCTTTCATTGGTCGGTCAATGGTGCGAAACATGAACCTAGCCAAAGACCTTGGCTACTTGAACATTCCAAACGGTGTTTTAATTTCTAACGACAGCATTGAAGAGATTCCTGACAAGCGAGTTGTTTTGATAAGCACTGGTTCACAAGGTGAACCAATGGCTGCGCTTTCAAGGATGGCAAGTCGTGATCACAAAATTGCGATTACACAAAATGACACAGTGGTTTTGGCTTCGTCTTTGATTCCTGGGAACGAAAACTCAGTTAATCGCGTGATAAATGGTTTGATGCGATTGGGTGCTCAAGTTGTCCATAAAGGTAATGCTTTAGTCCACGTCTCTGGTCACGCAGCATCAGGTGAATTGCTATATGCATACAACATTGTGAAGCCGAAAAATGTTTTACCAGTCCACGGAGAACCTCGGCATCTGCGGGCAAACGCAAACTTAGCTATCAAGTCTGGAGTCAAGCCAGAAAATGTTGTAATAGCTGAAGATGGCGTAGTCGTAGATTTAGCAAATGGTAAAGCGCGGATAGTTGGCGCAGTGCCTTGCGGATATGTTTATGTTGATGGCGCATCTGTTGGTGATATCTCCGAGGTGTCACTCAAAGACCGTCGAATTTTAGGAGAAGAAGGTTTCATCTCCTGTGTAGTGGCAGTTGATTCACAAACTAAGAAAGTGGTTGTAGGCCCTGAGATTCACGCCCGCGGATTCGCGGAAGACGATTCAATCTTTGATCCAGTGATTATCCTGGTCCGAAATGGTTTAGAAGCAGCGTTGCGCGAGGGCATGACCGATCAACTCCAACTTCAGCAATTAACTCGAAGAATTCTTGGCAAGTGGGTAAATGAAGCACATCGCCGCCGACCAATGATTGTGCCAGTAGTAATCGAAGCCTGACCTTCTAAAACCTTCAGACACGAACAAAAAAGTCGGACTTACGCACAAACTGCTGGCTACATTTAGCCCTTATGGCGACAAAAAGACCTTCCCCCAAGCGCGCCCGAAAATCCACCTCGCGCTCAACGACCGGTGGCGCATCCAGATTCCTTGGAGCGATTGGTCGGGGCCTCAAATCCGTATGGGTTGGCATTGGT
>JAPLBX010000018.1 GCA_026392535.1 Actinomycetota bacterium | reverse complement strand
TTGCAGTTAAAGAAGCTGTCCTTCCATTCGGCAGGTTCCAAGGTGTTGACACGGTACTTGGTCCAGAAATGAAATCAACTGGTGAAGTAATGGGAATCGACAAGACTTTCGGTGTCGCGTTTGCAAAATCACAAATCGCTGCGTTGGGTGAAGGATTACCTGCAAGTGGCAAGGTGTTCGTGAGTGTTGCAGATCGCGATAAACGCACGATGATTTTCCCAATCAAACGTTTAGCGGATTTGGGTTTTGAACTCTATGCAACTAGTGGTACTGCTGATGTGTTACAACGTAATGGGGTAAATGCAATTGCGGTGCGTAAGCAATCAGAAGGACCTGGTCCAAATGGTGAGCCAACAATTGTTCAAATGATTTTGAATGACGAGATTGATTTAGTGATCAATACTCCACATGGAACTGGTTCTAGACAGGACGGCTATGAGATTAGAACAGCAGCAGTACTTCGAGGCGTGCCATCAGTCACAACTGTTTCTGGATTAGGTGCCGCTGTGCAGGGGATTGAATCTGCAATGACACATGAAATGACCGTCCATCCACTGCAGGAGTACGCTCTGGCAATTAAAGCGGCACGGGAGTCCTAATGGCGAATCAGGTGAAGGCTCGTCTAATTTCCAACAAAAAAGTTGGCAGTTATCACCACTTGATCTTTGCAGGTGATGGCATCGCTACTGGTGTTCGCCCAGGTCATTTCGCCGCGGTTGCAGTTGGCGATGAAAACTCACCGATGATTTTGCGCCGAGCTTTTAGCATCCACAAAGCAGCAGAAATTACTTCTCGAGGTTCCACATTAGAACTGATCGTTGCGGCACACGGACCTGGCACTTCATGGTTAGTTGCCCAACAAGAGGGTGCAATCATCGACGTGGTGGCGCCACTTGGAAAACCTTTTGCATTGCCAAAGACGCCAGCAAATTGTTTGCTAGTAGCTGGTGGCTACGGAAGTGCTCCTATGGTTTATTTGGCGCAAGAGTTGATCGCTCGTGGTTGCAAAGTAGACATAATTTTTGGTGCCGGAACTGAAAGCAAACTTTTCGATGTGCTTGAAGCAAAACGGTTAGCTAGATATTTTGAAATCACAACCGATGATGGTTCGGTTGGAACTGAAGGACGTGTTTCAACAGCCATGCCAGCGATGATGGCTAAAGGTGAAACCGAAGCAATATATGCGTGCGGCCCGATGCCAATGTTGCAATCAGTCGCTGATTTGGCTTCTAAATCAAACATCATTAGTCAATGTGCGGTTGAAGAAAGTATGGCTTGCGGCATTGGCGTGTGCATGACTTGCGTTTTGCCAGTAATTGGCGATGATGGAATCACTCGCATGGTTCGCTCATGTACTGACGGACCAGTTTTTCGCGGTGACAAAGTTCGATGGGATGAAATCGGCACTGTGCCTGCTGATTGCCTAGGCGCTCCGAAATCGGGAGGCCACTAGTGGCAATTGATAGCGCAACATCACTTGCAAAACTTAATTTGATTGCACCTGTTCTAACGGCAAGTGGCTGTGCAGCTGCTGGTAAAGAGTTGGATCAATTCTTTGACATCACCAAAATCGGTGGAATAGTTACCAAAAGCATTATGTTGGAAGCGCGTTCAGGCAGACCAACTCCAAGAATGGCTGAAACACCTTCCGGCATGCTAAATTCAATTGGTCTCCAAGGTCCGGGCATTGATTCCTTTATTGAAAAAGATTTAGCTTGGCTTCATGAACGCGGAGTGACAACAATTGTTTCAATCGCTGGGAACAACATCGAGGAATTTGGCCGTTTAGCGTCGAAGCTACGCGATCATCCAGCGGTGGCAGCAATTGAAATCAACATTTCATGCCCAAATGTTGCAAATCGCGGTTTGGTTTTCGCCTGCAATACTGAATCCGCTGCTGATGTTGTTTCGGTGGTGCGCAGAAACGTAAGTCCAGGAATGCCATTACTTGCAAAACTTTCACCTGATGTAACTGACATCGTTGAAATTGCTCAGTCGGTGAAGGCTGCTGGTGCTGACGGAGTCTCAGTTATAAACACATTGCTGGGGATGGTTATTGATCAAAAAACTCTTAGGCCAGTACTAGGTGGCCGTACTGGTGGTTTATCCGGGCCAGCGATTCGCCCCGTAGCACTTCGATGCGTTTTTCAAATTCATGCGGCTATGCCTAGTTTTCCAATCTTGGGAATGGGTGGAATTCGCAACGGCAAAGACGCTTTGGAATTCATTGCTGCTGGAGCGAGTGCGATAAGTGTTGGAACGGCTACCTTCGGCGATCCGAGTGCACCTATGCGGATTCAAAATGAATTGCTTCAAGATATTGAAAATCACGGCTTTGAATCCGTTTCAGATGTTATTGGCGTTGCACACAAGGGGGACAACTAGTGAAAGCGCCAATCGCAGTAGCCCTAGACGCACCGAACCTTGAAACTGTGAAGAAGTGGGCGTTGGCAGCAGCTCCAGCAGTCGATGTTTTGAAAGTTGGCCTAGAAGTTTTCCTACGTGATGGCGCGGCAGCAATTGAGGTCATCAAGCAAACGGATTGCAAACTGTTTTTGGATTTGAAATTGCATGACATTCCAAACACAGTAAAAGGGGCATCTCAAAGTGTTGCCAGATTTTCACCAGATTTCTTAACCGTCCATGCAAGTGGCGGGCCTGCGATGATTGCTGCTGCCGCAAATGCTTTGCCTGAAACAAGAATTACAGCTGTGACGGTGCTGACGTCAATGTCGAGCGAAGATTTGAAAGCTATTGGCTTCGAAAAGTCTGCCGAAGAATTAGCAGTACGCTTGGCGAAAATGGCAGTTGAAAACGGTGCTCGTGCAATAGTTTGTTCGCCACATGAAGTTGCTGCGATCAGATCTGTCGTTTCAAGTGACATAGTTTTGATTACTCCAGGAGTTCGACCAGTTGGTGCGGATGTTGGTGATCAATCGCGAGTTGCAACCCCACAAGAAGCAATTGCAAATGGAGCAAACATTGTCGTAATTGGCAGGCCAATCACTGGCGCTTTAGATATTCAAAAAGCTGCGATGGAGATTGCGGCTTCATTATGAGTGGCAAATTGATTGTGGTCTCTGGGCCAAGCGGAGTCGGCAAATCTTCGGTTGTGAATTGGGTTCGCAACAATCAATCAGATGTTTGGGTTTCAGTTTCAATGACGACTCGAACGATGCGGCCTGAAGAAATTGATGGTCGCGAATATTTCTTTGTTACCCGAGATGTATTTGAAAAGTCCGTGGCTGATGGGCAGATGCTTGAGTGGGCTGAATTTGCTGGCAACCTTTATGGCACACCTGCTGATTTGGTGCGCCAGAAACTCGACGAAGGTTTGCACGTGATTCTTGAAATCGAACTGCAAGGAGCTCGCCA
>JAPLBX010000165.1 GCA_026392535.1 Actinomycetota bacterium | reverse complement strand
GAGAAATGGGATTGGCAAAAAGCGATTTCTCTCGCAATCGAAGTTGTTAATTTAAATCATGTAAGTGCGTCGGTCTTGCAAACAGATCAAGCGCCTTGGCATCCTGGCAGATGTGCTGCCATTGTGATGGGGAACAACATTGTTGGTTTCGCCGGTGAGCTTCACCCACGTGTAGTTCAAGAATATGGACTTCCACTACGAAGTTGCGCCTTCGAATTGGATGTTGAAGCAATTTCTTATTTGCACAGAGAAGTTGTAACCGCATCTCGCATAAAGACCTTCCCATTGGCCAAAATCGATCTTGCTTTCGTCGTGGATCACAAAATGCCAGTATCGGTAGTGGTGCGGGCGATTGAATCTGCAGGTATTGATGAGCTGGATTCTGTAGATCTATTTGACGTGTATCAAGGGGAGCAAGTGCCGCAGGGCTCAAAGTCAGTGGCTGTCTCGTTGACCTTTAGAGCCTTAGATCGCACTCTCACGGACGCTGAAATCGCAGATTTGCGCCTCAGGGCTATATCGGCGGCCGAGGCTTTAGGCGCGACTCTCCGCTAATCTTGTATTTTATACAATTATGCGTATAATTTTGGTATGACTATAACGGTTGGCATTGCCGGAGCATCTGGCTACTCGGGGGGCGAATTAATCGCCTTGATCAGTAACCATCCTGAATTTGAACTTAAATATCTAGCTGCATCATCAAAAGTTGGCAAAGAAGTTTCGTCATTACATCCACATCTTGCTCATCTAAATCATGGCGCTTTTAAAGCCACTGATTCAAAAGCGTTGAATGAATGTGATTTGGTTTTCTTAGCTTTACCGCACGGGGCGTCTGCTGAAATTGCAAAAGAAATTTCTAACGCAAAGATAGTTGATCTGGGTGCTGATTTCCGTTTAGAGAACGAGAATGATTGGACTAAATACTACGCGGGAGACTCAGCGCATGCAGGGACTTGGACTTATGGATTAAGTGAGATTGTTGGCCAAGAAGTGATTGCCAAAAGCTCACGTGTTGCTAATCCAGGGTGTTATGCAACTGCGATTGCATTTGGCACATTACCGATGTTGGAATTTGTGGACGCTAATGACATTGTTGTGGTGGCAGCTAGTGGCACAAGTGGTGCTGGACGTGCAGCAAACGAAAACTTATTAGCCTCCGAATTAATTGGATCTGTCTCTTCGTATAAAACTGGTGGGATTCATCAACACACGCCCGAAATCGAACAAACATTGCGAAATGCGTCTGACAAAGATGTGAAAATATCTTTCACGCCGTTACTCGCACCAATGACTCGTGGAATCCACGCGACTATCACAGCCAAACTCATTAAGGATGTCTCAGCAAGCGATGTTTGGGCAGCATATGACAAACGCTATCTAAATTCAGAGTTTGTAACAGTTCTTGGCAATGGACAGCAACCTAAAACTTCTTCAGTTCTTGGGTCAAACAACGTGCAAATCCAGACAGTTGTCGATATTCACACTAATCGTGTTGTCACTACTGTCGTTATTGACAATTTAGTCAAAGGCGCAGCAGGCCAAGCTGTTCAAAACGCTAACTTGATGTTTGGTTTTAACGAGGCAACAGGGCTTACAAAGATTGGGATAGCGCCATGAGCGTGACTTTTGCAAAAGGATTCACTGCCAGTGGCGTTAAGGCAAAGATCAAGAGCAGTGACAAACATGACGTGGCTTTAGTTGTAAACGAGGGTCCACTTTTTGCATCTGCCGCTGTTTTTACTTCCAATAAGTTCAAGGCCGCGCCAGTTCTTTGGTCGCAAGAAATTATGAAAACTGGACAGATAAAAGCAGTCATTCTCAATAGTGGTGGCGCAAACGCCTGCACAGGCCCTGATGGTTTCGCCGATACTCATCAGACTGCTGAACATGTGGCCAAAATTCTAAATGTTGCGCCAATCAACGTAGCTGTTTGCTCAACCGGTCTCATTGGAGAGCGGTTGCCGATGGACAAACTTCTTACTGGCTGTGATCTAGCAAAAGCTGCTCTCAGCAACACCGGTGGCAGCGATGCTGCTCTAGCAATTATGACAACTGATTCTGTGCCAAAGGTAAGTGAGTTAGAGGTAAACGGATTCAGAATAGGCGGAATGGCCAAAGGAGCCGGCATGCTAGCTCCAGGCCTCGCAACCATGCTGGTTTGCATTACAACCGACGCTGTAGTTGACCCAATCGATTTAGATAATGCCTTAAAGGCAGCAGTGAATGTTTCATTCAATCGAATTGATAGTGATGGATGCATGTCCACAAACGACACTGTGCTGCTCCTTGCAAATGGGGCAAGTGGGATTAAACCGGACGTTTTGCAATTCAATCAGGCTCTAGAAAAAGTTTGTAAAGACTTAGCCCGTCAACTAATCGCAGACGCAGAAGGTTCGACTAAAGACATTAACATCAAAGTTGTTAATGCAAACACCGAACAAGATGCATTAGAAGTAGCTCGTGCCGTGGGTCGAAGCAACCTTTTGAAGTGTGCAATTCACGGCCAGGATCCAAACTGGGGAAGAGTGCTTGCAGCCGCTGGCACGACAAATGCAAAGTTCGAGGCTGACAATGTGGACGTTTCGCTCAATGGAGTTTGGGTTTGCAGAAATGGCATGACGGGCGATGATCGTAATTTGGTTAGCATGCAAGATCGAGTTGTGGAAATTGAAATCAATTTGAATTCGGGCGCGAGCGAAGTTGAGCTTTGGACAAACGATTTGACCGCTATGTATGTTCACGAGAATAGTGCGTATTCGTCATGATGAATCGCGAACTACTTTTAGAAAAAGCGGCCACGCTCGCCGAAGCATTACCTTGGTTGCAAAGATTCAACGGCGCTACAGTTGTAGTTAAATATGGCGGCAACGCAATGGTGGAAGAGGCTTTGCAAGCGGCTTTTGCGCAGGACATTGTGTTTATGAGACTTGCTGGATTGAAACCAGTTGTCGTTCACGGTGGTGGACCGCAGATCACTTCGATGCTCGAAAAACTTCGTGTTCCTAATGAGTTTAAAGGTGGACTTCGCGTAACTACGCCGGAAGTTATGAATGTAGTACGAATGGTTTTGACAGGTCAAGTGCAACCTCAACTCGTAGGTTTGATAAATGCTTACGGCCCGCGTGCTGTTGGAGTTAGTGGTGAAGACGCAAACATCTTTACAGCTGAAAAACGCTTGGCAAATGTTGACGGCCAGTTAGTTGATGTGGGTTTTGTTGGCGATGTAGTAGAAGTTCGACCAGATCACATTCTTTCACTTTTAGATTCAGGAATGATTCCAGTAATCAGCACCGTTGCAACTGGCAAAGATGGAAAGACATACAACATCAACGCGGACACAGCAGCTGGAGCCCTCGCGCAAGCGCTAAAAGCTGAAAAGCTGATTGTTCTTACCGATGTTGAAGGGTTATATAGAAATTGGCCGGAGAGTG
>JAPLBX010000136.1 GCA_026392535.1 Actinomycetota bacterium | reverse complement strand
GAACAAGGTGCCTTTGATTCTGCCTTGCCATCGAGTCGTTCCGAGCGACTTATCTATTGGAAACTATGCAAGTCGAATTTTGAAAGACGGTAGCAGGTTAAAAGAGGCTCTTTTAGGCCACGAGGGTGCATTGATTTAGTTGCTCTTGCACTTTCCGGTGATTTCAAAACCGATGACCGTGCCTGGTGCAACTTTAGTGCCCGCCGCGATGCTCTGCGTTGAAACTTTCTTAGTGTTTTTCTTGAATCCATAAGTGCAAGACTTTGTTCCGATTAGCTCATTACCAAGTTGCATGTCGGTTAAAATCTGGATTGCAGCCGATTGAGTTAAACCAATGATATTTGGCACCGATACCGGTCGAACGCCTTTTGAAACCGTGAGCGTGATTTGAGTCTTTGGCAGATGTTCCGTTAAAGCACCTGGTGATTGGGTAATCACTACACCAGTTGCAACAGTGTTGGAGAACTCCTTGACGATTGTTACTGAGTTAAAACCGGATGTGCCGAGAAGGGCAATCGCATTTTCGCTACTTTCACCAGCGACATCAGGAATAGCAATCGGAGCCGGCCCTTTAGAGAGCACAACTGAGACTAAAGAGTTTGGTTTTGCAAGTTCACCGAATCCTGGCTTAGCAGAAATCGCATGATTCTTTTTGATGTCGCTTGAATATGCATAAGTGACCTCACCGAGCTGCAACCCGATATTGCTTAGCGATGAGCGAACTTCTTCGAGGGACATATCTTTCAAATTCGGCACACTAAAGAACTCTGGGCCTTTGGAGATAGTCAAGGTGACGGTTTGATCTTTACCCAGTGAGCTGCCACTTGTTGGGTTTGCAGATATCACAGTTCCTTTGGCGACTACTTCACTAAAAACTTCGACTACTTCAATATTTAGTTCAGCAGTGGTGATTGCTTCAACAGCCTGAGCTTGCGTTAGCCCCACCAATTGTGGAACTTTTGTTTGAGTACCAGACCAGTAAACATAAACTGAAATTGCTATTAAAAGCCCAGCAATAATGCGCAATAGTGTGCGACGCTTCTTTGGTTTTTGGAATATCAATGTGTTGTGAGTTTCAGATTCCGCATAGTCTTGCAAATCTGGGGATTCAATAATTATGGTTTCTTGTTCGACGCTTGCTTCGATAGGTGGAAGTTGGTGCGCGCTACCGGTCTCTATGTAATTTCGAGTTTTGCGTACAGCGTCTAGAAAGTCTTCGGCAGTTGCGAATCGTTTACGTGGGTCTCGTGCAGTCGACCTCAGTACTAAGTAGTCCATTTCAGATGGAACATTTGAATTTACGGTGGATGGCTTAGCAATATCTGCGTGAACATGTTGAAAAGCAACCGCGATTGGCGTGTCTCCACCATGTGGCAATTTCCCGGTTAGCATTTCAAACAAAACGATACCCGCGCTGTAGATGTCACTGCGTTCGTCGGCTTTGCCTTGTTCAACTTGTTCCGGTGACAAGTATGCAACTGTGCCGATCAACATTCCGCGAGTTGTTGCCATCGATTTTGAAGTTGTGATGGCTCGGGCTAGACCAAAATCTGTAACTTTGATTCTTCCGTTATCGCCAATAATTATGTTCTCGGGTTTTACGTCGCGATGAACAAAACCAGCTTCGTGCGCTGCAGAAAGCGCCTGTAAAACTGGGTCCATAACTGCTAGGGCTTGAATTGCGGTTAATGGTCCACGTTCTTGAAGTAATTCACGAACCGTGTGGCCTGGAACGAGTTCCATCACCAAATAAATCGCATTGACCGTTCCGTCGTTGCCTTGATCGTGGACAGAAACAACATGCTGGTGCGTTAATGAAGCAGCAGCTCTGGCTTCTTGTTCGAATCGACGTACGAAATCTGCATCTTCAGCCAAAGCCGCATGCATTACTTTGACTGCAACTTGTCGATGCAATCTTAGGTCGCTGGCTAGGTAAACGGTGGCCATACCGCCTTTTGCCAAAATTGAATCAAGTCGGTATCGACCGTCGAGCACAGCGCCAATTATCTGGTCCGGGGAAGTGGTCATATTCGAATTTTACGAGCAAAGAAGCAAATGCCACGCTAGATTTCGCAAGTGTTTAGTAACTATGTAAAAGTGCTGATTTTTTGCTTGATCGGAAGCGGTTGGCTGGAAATCGTAATGCGGGCTCGGGTTTATCGAAGATGGCTTCGATTGGTTTTAGTTTTAGTCCCCGTTGTGGCTGCATTTACCCTTTGGGATTCATACGCAATCCAAGCTGGCCACTGGTATTTTGATCTAGACCAAATTACCGGGATCTACGTAGCCTTGGATGTTCCACTGGATGAAATTCTATTTTTCATCGTGATTCCGATTTGTTCTATTCTGACTTTTGAGGCAGTTCGATCTATTCGCCCCGACTTAGGCAGGGATTTGTGACTTATACAGCCTTAGGTTTGTCAGCAGTCTTAACTGTGGTTTTGCTAGATCTTTTAGTTTTCAAGACAAAATTGGTAAAGCGGAAAATCTTTTGGTACTCATACTCAATAATCTTGTTTTTCCAGTTTGTTTCCAACGGGATGTTTACGGGTTTAGGAATTGTGAAATACAACGACTTTGCAATTATTGGTGTGGCAAGTCCTGAAGTAGGTCCACCTGCATTTCTTGGAGACGGCAGGTTGTTTTTCGCGCCAGTAGAGGATGTTTTATTTGGTTTTGCCCTAGTGCTTTTGTCGTTGAGTCTTTGGAGTCTTTACGAAAAGTTAGGAATACAAAAGAACGTTAAGGCTGGCCCTGCTCGGGTTAGCTGGTTTTCGAAGAAGTCTGACTAGTCGATTCGGACGAGACCGTTAGCGGTCTGGAAAGTAACGGCAACAATTCCTGGTTCGTCAGCTGAAACCCATTCAACATCAACATCTTCTAGTGGGTGATTTGCAGGTTCTGCTAAGTATTCGCTTATTGAGGTACTGTCACCGGAAATTTCAATCTTGGAAAGTTTAAGCCCATTTGCATTTGCAGATGGATGCTCATCCCTTGAAGAAATCCACTGCACGAAAAATGGAAGTTGCGCATCTTCAAGTGTGCCAATAACACCAAGTTGCTTCCATTGAAGTTCAAATCCATCAGGACGAGTTCGGTGACCCGCTACAGCCTCGCGACCTAGGCGTTTTTCGATCGGGGTTAGATCGTTAACTGCTACAACCCAACCTAGCCATCCGCCACCAGATTCAGCACGTTTGCGGACTGCTTGACCAAAGGGAGCACGGTCTGCAGCTGGGTGGTCGAGTGCGGAAACAACTTCCAGGTACATCCCACCTGCAAGAGGCAAAATGAAGTTTCGTGTTCCAAATGACGGGTGCTTACCACCATCAACAAACCCTGCACCTAACGATGCGCCAAGTCGTTGAATTGTGTCGGCTAGTTCTCCGGGACTTACGGCATAAGAAACATGGTCGAGTCGCATAGGCAGAGATTAGGCAATGGGTTTTCGACAGGTGCAAGCAGGTAGGGGTTTTGCGAAATTACCTCAAGGTCGGCGGCGGCGTGTCAATTTCACATTTATCTTTGCGTACCATAAATTTCGTCCACGATCTTGTTGTCGCGGGAGGGGAAGCCTTCGGCAACAAGGTCATTTTTTTTCACCATTTCGCACTGGAGTATTTTGAAGTAGTTCTTCTGGTGTGACATGAGTTAAAGCCGCAACGACTTTTTTGCAATCCATTTTGATTTCTAATCCATGTTGCATCAATAAGGCTAGAGAATATTTAGGTTCAATCAGCAATGACTGTTTTGTGTAAAAATCCGCTTCTACAGAGTCATCGTTACTGAAATAGATAGCAGCTAGTAAGCAATAAAGCACGTGATTGTTATGTGTTTGAGATCCCGCAAGGAATTGTTTACATATTCTTATCCAAACAGGTTGTGAATCACGATTGATGGCCAGATGATTTAGGGCACAGTCGCGAATAGCTAAATCATCTAGTGAATTCCGCAAAGTTGATTCTTGACTTGAGGCAACTTCTCCCACGTCAGATTGTTGCGAAAAAGATTGCACCAAGGTCAACCATTGAAACCAAATCTCATGACGTTTCGACAGATAGTCTGAATCAACAGGTTTACGGTTTGGCAGAACTCGACCATCGAGGGGGCAGCAATCTGGGTCCTTACATAATTTTGACCACCACTTGCCGTCGGCGACTAAAAGAACATCCAAGAGGGCTAATCCGTCGATTTCCAAGGTATCGGCCATCTCGCCAGCAAGAGATTTAGTCCGCCCACGGGAAACAACAATCAATTTATCAGCACTACTGAACTCTTGCTGAGGGCTGATTTTGCATTCAAGCGTCGCTTCCACTGTCATCTG
>JAPLBX010000161.1 GCA_026392535.1 Actinomycetota bacterium | reverse complement strand
TGTAATCCACTGAGAATCTCTTGAATGCTAAATCCATAATTTGGCATGATTGTAAATTAGCATCGTACTGTGACAATAATGCACGGCTTTTTTGGAAAACATACCAGAGTAATGCTAAATAGCAGAAGGTAGTGACGATGAAACTCACGGTTCAACAGCGCAATAGTCAAATGGTTGAAATGCGCCGCAAAGGTCAGACACTGGAAGAAATCGGACAACATTTTCATTTGACCCGTGAGCGTGTGAGGCAGATTATCAAAGAGATTGACCCCTCGCTTGTTGCCCGAGAGGTGAGGCTGATTCAGCGGAAGGTGAAGGCGGTTAAGGTAGCTGAAGGTAGGAACGCCATACGCACCAAGATTTACGGTGACTGGGCTAATCTCAGTCACCTCACTTTGGCTGAGATTAGCGCCAAACTCAAGATTTCGGAAGATGCAATCAAGGACGCAATAAGTAAAACACGACAAGCGATCCTTCGAGGCAATGAACAACGTGACAATACCAATCTGCAGCAGTTCTCTGATGCTCAGATTAAGAAGGCACTTCGCGATGCAGAAGCTCTAGCTAAGCCTTTAACTGCGAAGAAGTATTCACAATTACTGCATGATGGGGAAATAGACGGTCCGTCAGTTCCTCGGCTACATCAGCGGTTTGGTGGGTGGATTGCAGCCTGCAGATTTGCAAGGGTGCAACCTGGAAACCCCATTCGTACATATTCTCGTGAATGGTCCGAGGAACGCTTATTCGAAATCTTGATTGAGTTCCTGTCCGACCCCACCGCAACATCTGATTCCTACCAGGCATTTGATGATTGGTTACGGGTTCAACCTGGCAACTATCCTTCAGCCCAGACCGTGCGCAACAATCTCGGCGCATGGCGCATCATCAAGGCTGATGCTCTTCAAAGATTGCCACGCACTAAACGATTAAAACGCTAGGGCTTAATCATCATTGTGCCCCAGTTGTCAATGTCAGCGGCCGTGGCATTAGTTAGCTTGACTTCTTGGTCACCCCAAGGCGTTCTCGCCGTTATCGTTCCGTTGAAGGGCACCTCGTTGAGTTTGAGCAATGGAGCGAGTCTCGCCGCCCACTGCTGAAACTGTATGACCAAGTCTGGAGCCGGGAATTCCCAAGCGCGCGCGACTCTTGGCGTTGACGGATCATCTGGCTGAAGTATGACTTCAATTTGACTACCCGGCACCGCGGTGAATGATTCGGCCTTGATTATTGCAGGTTTGGATTGTTTTATGATGCTAATTGATTTCAACGCCATAGTGGGGGAGACAGCAGCATCATTGAAGACTGTTTCAGGTCTTCCCAAATCGCTTTTTGTATCTGCCATCCTGGTTCTTTCGATGCTTCGACTCTTAGAGACGGCAGGGTCGTTGCGGAGCCTATTGAGAATCTCATACTTGTTTTCACTGATGAAGTTGATCCACGCTAAGCGGTAAGCTCGAAAGCCAGCTTCTGATACGGTTCCTCTGGGTCGCTTACTAGTCTCCATTGATGTTTCAGGCTCAACAGCCGTGTCGTGGAAAAAAACCAGAACATCTCTAGCCCATTGATCCAAGTCCTCTTCATTTGTGATCAGTGTGGAATTGAGTCTGTCGGCCCTAGCCGAGACGGTTGCAAAGTCGAAGTCCTCACGTTCAAGTCGCCACCGCTTTAACCACAGTGAGTGTAGAGGACGGACAACGGTCTTGATGTAAGAAGCCTGATTTCGCTTTTGTCTAAATGATTGGCGAATATTCTTGGC
>JAPLBX010000044.1 GCA_026392535.1 Actinomycetota bacterium | reverse complement strand
TAGAGCATCTCACTCGTAATGAGAAGGTCTGGGGTTCAATTCCCCAAGGCGGCTCAACAGTTTTAGCCACCGATTTAGAGTTGGTGACACTTACCAAGATATCGCGAATCGCACTGCGCAAAACTTTTAATGGAAGCTTTAATTAGGACAAAATGTCTTTGCGATCAAACTTGAGAATTGCCCAAGCGACAAATACTGCGAAGAAAACTAGGGAATAAGAAGCCCCTCTGGACATCAAGGTCCAATCGATGTTGCCTTCAAGGGCATCTGTCCAGGATCTGGCATAGTGGCTGGGAAGCCAATCTCGGATTCCGCCCAGAGCTTCGATTGCGTCCAGAATCTGGCTGATGATGACAATGATTACTGCAGTTCCAACCGCTCCAAGGGGCACATCAGTAGAAACTGACATCAAGAAGGCCAGACCAGCGGTGAAAAGCAGCGTAAATCCGATATATGCGGTGACAATCAGGATTCGCTTCCACGCCTCAGCAGAGTCGTAGACGCCTCCAAGTGGATTTTGTAGGCCGTTGTTGCCGAATGCCAACAACCCAATCAGATAGGAAGCAGACACAAGTACCGCGAGTGCGGCAAAGCTCAAAGTCAGACTAACTGAGAGCTTGATCAGCAATAGCCGCCGGCGCGGAACAGGGGCGGCTAGCAAATATCGCAAGGTGGACCATGAGGCTTCGCTTGCAACGCTGTCTCCGCTAAACAATGCGAAGACAGTTGTTAGAAGGAATCCAGAACCAAACAACAACATGACGAGGGTGAAATTGAATGCGCCATTTGTGGCTAACCCAATCAAGTTCGCACTTCCGCTGCCAAAGTTGCTACTTGAGTCAGAGCCGCCACCAGAGGATGGCCCAAACTTAACTGCAGCCACCACAATCAAAGGCAATGCAATCATCAGGACGTAGGCCACCAAAGTGCGACGGCGACGAATCTGCCTTTTTAATTCAACTCTAAAAGGTAATGTGTGATTTGCGCGGTAGTTGTCCATCATGATTTCTTACCAATCGTCAAGTCATCCCCAACAGCGTCCAAGAAGAAATCTTCAAGACGCATATTCTTTTTACTTGATAGAAGTACTTTTACTTCGCCCATCGTGATCAACTTTCCACGATGCATCACAATCACATGCGAACAAGTCTGTTCAACTTCACTAAGCATGTGGGAAGAAACTACAACTGTTCTACCAGTTTCTGCGTACTTGTGAAGTACATCGCGCATCTCTCTAATCTGCGGTGGATCTAAACCATTTGTCGGTTCGTCAAGCAACAAGAGCTTTGGCATTCCGAGCATTGCTTGAGCAATACCTAAGCGCTGTCTCATCCCCTGCGAGTAGGTACGAACCTTTCTCTCAACTGCAGTGCCGAGATCTGCAATTTCAAGCACGTCCTCAAACTTTGGTTCTCCAGTCCGCCCGCTTGCGCGCCAAAAGAGTTCTAGATTCTCACGCCCTGATAAGTGTGGCAAGAATCCTGCTCCTTCAACTAGCGCACCAATATTTGATAGCGCTGCCGAGCCGCTGCTGATGCGGTGCCCGAACACAAACACATCACCATTGGTGGGCTTAATCAAACCCATAATCATGCGCATGGTGGTGGTTTTGCCTGCGCCATTTGGGCCGAGCAAACCAACAACTTTGCCAACAGGCACTTCCCATGTGACTGAATCGACGGCCCTGAAGCCACCTTTAAATTCTTTGACCAAATCTTCAATGCGAACTGGAATATCTTTGAGTTCTTCCCGGAACAAATCTGCCGATTTCTTTGGCCGTTTGAGAAACACAATCGCTGCAATTAGTAACACGACTAGAAACGAACCTAAGAACCAAACAATTCCAGAAACTTGGGTATTCACCAATCGCATTTCAACTGTTGGTATCAGAAGTTCATTTGATACTAGATCGATCGTGTAAGTGTTAGAAAGGTTTGGCAGTCGGTAGGCGGAATCAGTAGTTGTAACCACTAGTTGGATTTTGTCTCCAGGATTTAGTTCCAAATTAATGGCTGGCAAAGAAACTTCGACTTCTTGAGCTGTCATCCCAACATTTTCAATTCGGAAAGCGCTGACCAAGCCGTTAGGAAAAACCGAACGGCCACCATCTCGAATAATTCTTAAGCTCGCAAAGAAAACTGCTTCTGCCGCTGGCCTTTTAGATGAGATTCGAAGTAAGACTTTGCTAGCGCCAACTAGATTTAAATCCGAGTCCACAACTTTTGATTCAAATGTCGCACCTTGATTTGGCAATATTCTGCCAAGCAAACTTGCCGCGCTGCCAAGGCCTGGCACAATCGTTATGTTTGCAGGAACTCCACCGGAAGGTGCAATAACTTTTTGGGCTTTTCCACCCAAAGTCAGTTTTGAGAATAAATCAAAGTTAGGAATCTTGGGTGAGCGCAATAATTCAATGGTTGCGTTTGTATTGTTTCCAACTACCGCACCCTGCACACGGCTAACTTCAAATCCGGTTTCGGCTTTCTCCGACTTCATCAAAAAAGCGTTAAACCAATTAAGAATTGCAGCGTTTAACCGGTCGGTCTCACTTACGCCGCCATCATGTCCACCTGCATGCCAAATCAACTTGATTGGCGTGTCCGCGTTTGTGCGCTGAATTTGCTTTGCGATTTTCAATGTTTGATCAAAAGTGAAAAGTGAATCGGCCTGGCCAGTCATTAATAATGTAGGAATTGCAATTTTGCTAGTGACGGAAGCTGGTGAGGAATTAGCCATCAAGAGTTTCGACCGAACACTAAGTTCTACTCCCGAAGTTGCTTCCTGATATGCAAGACACCAAGCAATGCTGAATCTTCCACATTCATTAACCAGCTTTGGTGGAGTTGCCATTCCGACACTGAAAAAGTAGCCGGTCCACATTTCTTTAAACACTCCAGGAATTTCTAAGTCCGCTGATTGGTTGAAAAGTGAGCTTTCTAAATCATTCCAAGTAATGTCGGAAGCTAAAGCATCGATTCTTTGGTCATAACCAGCCAATAGCAGAGAAAATGCTCCACCGTAACTTCCGCCTGCAACCCCAACCAAAGGATCACCAGAAGAATCCTTCACTACTTCTTTACGCTCGGACAAGTAGTTGACTAATGCAATTCCATCAGCGATTTCGAACTCTGGAGAATTCATGCTGATTGGTGCATTCGTTCTGCCAAATCCACGAGCCGAAAAGGTTAGAACTACGTAACCATTGCTTTGCAGCATTTCTGCTTGTGAATGAACACTCTCTTTGCTCCCACCAAAACCATGAGCCAAAATCACTGCTGGTGCCGGGGTCACGTCCGGAAGATAGATCGTTGCATCTATACCGACTGGATTTTTGTCAGTACTCGAGATTGGACCACCTTGGACTGTGATTTCTTTGGTATTTCCGTCTTTTGCAATTGCAGGGGAGATGAAAGTTGCTAGGGCCAATATTGAGAGTAAGGAAACAATAATTAGACGTTTTGGCATGGCTCAACTCTAGGTGTTTTTTACGGGTCTTGCTTTCGCTAAAGCCGGGCAGTCCGCTTGTATCATTTGCGAAAAAAGCACAGCTAAATGAAACTTCTAGTTCTATGCAGAATCGGTGCTGCCTCAATACCCTTGACTCGTGACCCACAACATCAGCCCCGAAGAGTTTTCTGACTTCATTCGAACCCGGCGCAGTATTCGTAGTTTCAAGAGCGATCCAATTCCTACAGATGTTCTTAATCGGATTCTTGGGGATGCGAAATGGGCGCCGAGTTGGACCAATACCCAGCCTTACTTCTTGGCAATAGCGAGTGGTGAAACAACTAAGCTTTTATCGAAAGAGTATCTCCGCCTATTTGACCAATCCATTCCAGCACAGCACGGAAGTAAATGGGCGATCCTCAAGATGTATCTGACTGGAAAAGGTAAACCAAGTTGGGACTATCGGACGACTCTTCCTTATCCAGAAGTATTAGTTCCATATCGCCGCAAGACTGGGTTTGAGCTTTACTCCTTACTTGGAATCGAACGGGGAGATCGCAAAGGGCGAGATGCGCAGTGGCGTCGTAATTTTGAATTTTTTGGTGCGCCAACTGTGATTTTTGTTTTCGTGCATGATGGTCTGAAACAATTTGCAGCACAAGATGCGGGTTATATGGAACAAATCCTCATGCTCTCAGCATTAGTCAACGGCGTTGGCACATGCGCGCAAGGCGCGATAGCGACCTGGGCTGGTCCAGTGAGGGCCGAATTCGACATTCCTGAGGGATATAAATTTATTACGGCAATCTCAATGGGTTATCCAGATGACGACATCATCAACACATTTAATCCAGGTCGCAGAGAGATTGACCGCTTAGAAAAATAATATAGTCAACAACTACATAAAAATATTTGCATTTGGGATCAGAAAGTCTTGCATCGCAGGTAACTAGCGCAAGCTAATCGTTTACAGTTCCGTATCCATCAAGTTTGTAAACCCGGACGTAGTCAATGTAAGTCTTGGATGTGTTCCAGTTACCCCATAAACCACCAAAGCCACCACCAATTGGACCCACTGCATTGTTAAAGATTAAGAAGTAAGGCTTATTGCCTGGCCAGTTATCGCTTCGAATGCCATCTCTGCTGATTGTCCAGAAGGCAACTCGATCAACATAAAGGGTCATTTGATCTGGCGTCCAAGCTAGACCAAAGGTGTGGAAGTCTTGGTAGAAGTTGAATCCCTTAAAAGTTTCCCCATATTCGTAGAGATGCCCACCACCGTTATCAGGGTAATGAAGAGCTGCTGAATTTCGAGTTGGCGCGTTACCGCCTTGTTCTGCAATATCCATTTCGCCCGAGCGAGGCCAACTAACATCAACGATGTCTGTTCCAAGCATCCAGAAAGCTGGCCAGTTTCCATCTCCTTGCGGCATCTTCATTCGAGTTTCGATATATCCGTATTGGAAAGAAACTTTGCCTTGAGTATCAAACCGTCCGCTTGTGAATGCGCAGTTAGCACCCAAACAAGTAGCTGGTGACGGCGGGGCTGAGGTGACTCGGTTTGTTGTGATTACGGCCTTGCCGTCTTCAATCGTAATTGCTTCAGGAATGTAGTACTGAGACTCGTTGTTGTGGCATGTGCCGCCACCGTTTGCACCCGAATGGCCGCAATAACGTGCGGTCCATCGTCCAGTATTAATTGTGTTGCCAGAATTAAATTCATCTGCCCAAATTCTGGTCCCAACACTAAATCCAGAAAGTTCAGGAAGTATTTCAGAATCGGGCTGAGCAGGCGTTGCGATAGTGCGCTTGATTGTTTTAACTCGGTAGTCCTTGGATGTTTGCTTCAGCTGGACTTGATAAGTAGTTTCAGCACTGAGCCCAAGAATCTTGATTGGACTTTTAAAGGACTTAGTCCAAGTTGAACCATCGATTGAGTATTTGATAGATCGAATCTGCTTTGCGTTCGATGTGTCTTTCTTGTATTTAACAATAATTCGATCATGAGATGGAGCTGTGATACTCAAAATTACTGGAGCTTTTAGTTTGGCAGCATAAGGAGCCAAGGCAATAGATGGAATAGCCGCTGCACTTGCGACAAGAGCGATAAGCACCGAGATAATTTTAAGTTTCATCTTTACCTATTCCATCATATTTGGGTTGATGCGAAAAGTCCCCCGGGTTACCCCGAGGGACTTTTCGCTATGAGTTAGAAACGAACTTAGGAGACTTTTCCTGAAGTTGACTTACTGAACACTACAGTTGAACCTGCATCGTTTGTGGCAGTAACTCTAACGCGGATGAATTTACCCTTTTGGGCTTTCTTCAGAGTTAGTTTCTTTGCACTTGCACCGCTAATTGACTTGCAATTTGAAGGCTTAACTGAAGGGGTGTTAGTGCCTTTCTTTGAGCAAGCAAACCATTGGTAAGCGAGAGTTGGTTCGCCTTCCCATGATGCAATGAATCCATCAGCAGTTAGCTTCTTACCAACTTTGACTGAACCTGAAATTGCTGGGTTCTTTGTCTTAACTGGAGCGAATGCAGGAAGTTCAGGAAGTTCGGCACCGTTGAGTCCAACGTTGTCAATTGCGTAAACCTGACCACTAACAGCGACTGTTCCTCCTGCGGCAGTTCCAAAGTTTGGAATCAAGACAAGAGTCACATAGTCAACATCTGCATTCAGATCAGAAATTGTCTGGATGTAGCGGTTCCAACCAGGTGCAGCATCAAATGAAATTTCCTTGTTGATGTTTGCATCAGCAGCCTCAACCTTTAACAAAACACTTACTGCAGCTGTTTCTGGTGAGTAGAAGTCAAATTCGAAAGTTGCTGAAGATCCAGTTGAAATTCGACGATCTTCAAATTTTGCTAGAACGATACCTGACCATGCTTGGCCGTTCTTTGGCAAATTCAAAACTTTGCCGGTTCCACCACCATTTGCAGCATCCCCAATTTCAGAAACCATTCCTTCGAATGAACCTTGAGGGTCACCTTCTCCATTTGCACCAACAGCGTCTGCACCAATGGCGTCATCATCTTCAAAAGTAAGAAGTGTTTCTGTTGCTGGCAGTGTGTTTGCTGCACTTGCAGGACTGATTGCAACAAGTGCACCAGCACCAACTAGTGACAGTGCACTAATGATTGTAAGGAACTTTGTCCCCCACTTTTTATTGTTAGCCATTTATTTCCTTCCAGGAGGCGTAACTAATTGAGTCGTGCTTTCACACGTGGGTGAAAAGTAGCCCTGAAAGCGGTTTTATGGAAGCGGTTTCACAATGGAATTTAAGGAGTGTTGTGAAACCGTTATCAAGCCCGATTCCCTGTGATTTAGTGGGAAATTAGCTCTCCGAGGCCATCTATTGAGTAATAGCGTGCGTAGTCAATGGTGAACTGGGAATCTGTGAGGTCAAAGTCGATTAGACCGCCCCAGATGCCGCCCATCGCTAGGTTCAAGATGAGGTACTGCTCAGAGTCAAAGACCCAGTCTCCGTCGGTCTTTTCATAGGTGTAGTAGAGCTTGCCGTCAACGTACCAGTCGATATGGTCGTCGAACCACTCGATTGCATAGATATGGAAGTCCTCAGTCGTGCTTGGGTTAGTGACGCTCCAATTGCCACCTCGACCAGCGCCACCTGAAAATGGGCCGTGAGCGGTTCCCCAAAGGCCACCAGGCCAAGATCCTTTTAGCTCCATGATGTCGATTTCACCGCAGTTTGGCCAGCGAACTTCTTCAATGTTCGCGCCCAAAGTCCAAACAGCTGGCCAGGTGCCTTCACCCTTAGCGCCTTTAGCTCTGACTTCAATTCTTCCGTGAAGAAAACCGACTTTGTCTAGTGTGACGATCTTTGAACTCAACCAGTGGCAATCACCGTAGTAGCAGTCGTAATTTGCTGCATTAGTTTTGGTCGCTGAAATAACTAATTGGCCACCGCCATTGAGTTTAGCTAAATCGCTTAGGTAGTACTGACGTTCTTCGTTTCCCCAACCAGGATTATCAAATTCCGGTGCAGTTCCATCGCCCTCTTGAGGTGTCCAAAAAGTTGAGTCAACATTTGCACCTTCACTACCGGTGAATTCCTCTTGCCATAGCAATTCATATTTTCCAGTGAGAACTCCGGTTTGAATAAATTTGCGAGGCGCCTTAATTACTTTATTTTTGAAACCAGATTTGGTCAAAGTGAGTTGTGCCGTTACAAAAGTTCCGCGATCTGCAGCCTTTAGTGTGTAGGTCGCTTTGGTTTCATTGGCGATTGGCTTGTTACTGCGCAGCCACTGGATTTTCTTTTTTACACCAGCAGTTTTGTTTTGATTTGTGGGAGTGTCGCTTTTAGAGAGGTTTCACTCGAATTTGTAAACGCGATGGAAATGGAACCTTTGGTAGCAATTTTAGCTACTGCAGACGCGCCACTTAGTTGTGACAACGAGACAGCAAGCGCAATTACTAGAGCAATGGTTCCATTTCTCATCGCGTTTGACATTAGTTAGTTACTTAACCTTTGCCTGAACAGTTTTCTTAACTGAATTGCAAATTACAACCACTTTGTGCTTACCTTTTTTAGCTTTAAAGGTGTAAGTGATTGAGGTTTTGCTAGCACCAGGCTTCTTGGTGACTTTCTTGCCATCAATAGTGATCTTTACAGACTTTCCATGAGGGTTAGAAATCTTCACACTGATTTTGCCCTTTAGCGGCGTGACTTTGATTGCAGTCTTTGCAGCTGTTGGGTCGGTGTAGTAATGGAATTCGACCATGTCTGCAACTACCACATAATATCCCGCGATATTCGGATAAAGCTGTGAGAAAACTGCGCCAGTGTCTGAAGTCAAGAAGGTATCAGTCCATGTTGCAGGCTTTGCTTGACCAGTCAAGTCAGCGCTACGTACCTTGAATAGTACGTTACCGAATGCGTCGGTTGTTCCAGTCCAAACTGCTTGATCTTGGTCATTCGCCGCTGATAAGTCAGTTGCATTTGTTCCATTTGTCACCTTTGCCGTGCTGTTGCTATTCGCCTTACCAACCGCGACAGAAACTTCCTGATTAGCTACTGAGTCACCATTGTCATCTACAACGTTGTAGGTCAGATTGATTTTCCGGCTTGCAGGTGCGTATTTTTGGTAGAAGTGAAGTCCATCTGGGTACCAATCATGAGTTACAGAGAATTCTTCCTCAAGATCAGTACGAAGAATTGAAGTATCTTTCTCAAACACTGGCGTTGCAACTCGGATTGTTGATGTGCTTGTGTTGTATGAAGGAGCTTCCAATTCTTTGTAGAAGTGGATTTCAGTCATGTCAGCAATGTCAATTAGCTGTCCAAGTACTTCTGGATAAATCTGTGTGTACAAAGAAACGTTGCAATCAAAATCAGATTCAGCACCGCGCTCTGTCCATGCTACTGGCTTTGGTTCACCGCACATGTCTGGAGTATCAAGGCTGACCATTGTGAAAGTAACGAAACCAAATGAGTCAGTCAAAGCATTAACCTGAAGCTGATCTAGTGGTGCTTTATCAACGCCATCTGTCGGTCCTTGTCCATTAACAGTGACGATGGAGTTTGCAAGAGAGTAACCCTTGTTCACGCGCAACTTAACGTTTGTGTTTGCTAGTGGCTCGTGAGTGTCACCATCAGTCACTAGGTAAGTGAAATGAATTGTGGATCCGGCTGGGGCCCAACCTTGGCGGAAAGTGAATCCTTCTGCGAACCAACCATTTGTCACCCACTGCTGATTAACAAATTCATTGTCGAACCAAGTATTTCTGTCATCTAGTTGTGGGGTGATTAAGCGGATCTCCACACTCTCAGGCAAAGCACTAGCTGAGCTTGAAAGAGCCGGAATTGTTGCTACCGCAAGCAAAAGGGAAATCCAGAGTGCCATTTTGCGTGTTACTTTTTTCATTCTATTTCCTAACCTGTTGTTGAATAAAGATTTGTGATTAACCTTTTACTGCGCCATCCATAACACCTTGAACGAGTTTGCGTCCAACGATTACGAATAGCAGTAGCAAAGGTGCAGTGGCCATGAATGCGCCACCAAGGTTTAGTGCGTAGTCCAAGACGTAGCTCGCCTTCAACTGATTTACCGCAACTTGAGCGGTGAAATTTGATGGGCTAGTCAGTACCAATGTTGGCCATAGGAAGTCGTTCCATGAAGCCAAGAAAGTGAATAGACCAAGTACGAAAGCACTTTGGCGGATGATTGGCAAAACCACATGCCAAAACACTCGCAGTACCCCTGCTTGATCGATGCTTGCTGCTTCTAGTAGTTCATTCGGCACTTGAGCATCAATGACTTGCCGCATCCAGAAAACACCAAAAGCTGCAACTAGAGCTGGAACAATCAAAGCAGTAAGGCTGTCAATCCAACCCAGCTTAGAAACCATGATGAAAAGTGGAATGATGCCGAGTTGGCTAGGCAACATCATGGTTCCAATCACAAATAAGATCATGAATCGGCGACCACGAAAGTTCAACTTCGCAAAAGCAAATCCAGCAAGTGCTGAGAAAAGAACTTGAGCAATCGCAACTGTCACACCAACAAATGCAGTGTTAAGCAATGCACGAGTGAAGTCAACAACTTCATAGACGTGACCAATCACAGTCATGAAGCGCGGACCAGGTGTTAGCGAAGGTGGCATCTTGGAGATTTCTTCGGTTCCGCTTGAAGCAACTACGAACATCCAGTAAAAAGGGAATACTGAGATGAAGGTAATTAAACCTAGAGATAGATAGCCACCAATTCGAACGCGGTGCCAACCTGGTGCGAAATTTGCACGGGCAAAAGGCATTTTCATCGGGAATCCTCGCTAGCTAGTCGGCGAGTAATCGCAAAGTTGATTGCAGAAATAACCAAAACAATGATTGTGATTGCAATACCAATTGCAGCGCCGTAACCCCAGTTGATGTTTGTGAAGGCTTGTTCGAATAGGTAAAGAGTCAACGTGGAGAACTGTCGATCACTACCACCGGTTGCACTACCAAAGACCAGAGGTTCGGCAAAGACTTGCAAACCGCCGATAGTTCCAACAATAAGAACAAAGGTGATGGTGTTCTTTAGTTGTGGCAAAGTTACATATCGGAATGTCTGCCAACGACCAGCACCATCAATTGAAGCTGATTCGTAAAGTTCATTTGGAATTGCCAACATGGCAGCCAAGAAAATTAAAGCGTTATAGCCGACCCAGCGCCAGGTGATCATGGTTGCAATTGCAATTTGTCCAGGAATCGCCTGCTCTTGGAAATCAATGTTGTCAAAACCCATCAGGCCAATAACCCAGTTGATTAGTCCATAGTCGCGCCCAAATAACTGTTGGAAGATAATCGCAACCGCAAGTACAGATGTGATGTTTGGAACTAGCAAGATTGTGCGCCATAGAGTTTTTGCACGCAAAGTTGGATTTCTCAGAATTGAAGCAAGTCCAATAGCCATTGCCATTTGTGGGAAGGTAGAGAATCCCCAAATACTGAAAGTGTTTCTTACTGAATTCCAGAAGTTTTCATCGTGCCAAAGCCGAATGAAGTTATCAGTTCCGACAAATACTTGATAAGTCGGATCTAGTGGATCCCAAGAATAAAAAGCAATATAGACCGAGTAAATAACTGGAAGCAATCCAAAGATTAGGAACATCACAAAGAACGGCGCGGTGAACAAATATGCCCACCGGCCATTCAATGAACGAACGCCATTTGCTTTCTGAGCCTTCGGCTTTTTTTGTTTGGTTTTCCATGGAGAGGGAGCCGCAAAAATGCGACTACCTTTTGTTGCTTCTTGCGTCATGCTTATCCGCCAACTGCAGTTGCAATCTCAGCCAAGGCCTTCTTCCATGCAGCTTTTGCCTTTTGCTTGCCAGCAGCAACACGTGCTAATGCATTTCCGAAGGCACTGTCGATCGCGCGTTGTTTCTTACCTTCGAAAATTGGCTTTAACTGTGAAACGCCTTTTGCATAAATCTTTCCGATTGGTGCGTTGTTGAAGAATTCTGACTTGTAATTCAACAATGCTGGATCATCGTAAAGACTGGTTGTGGTTGCTTTGAACAAAAAGATTGGTACCCGCGTTGGTCAGTTCACTTCTGACTGGAACGTTGGTATGACTAAAGGTAAGTTCGCTGTAATGCTACGTCCCATTTGCCTGCAGTCTTTGGAGCTTGTTGCTTGATGTAGTCAAGCATCCAAGCTGGTGCGAGCATTACAGCGAACTTACCTTTAGTCATACCAACGTTCCAGTCAGAAGTGAACTGACCAACGCGGGTACCAATCTTTTTGTTCAAAGCAACAACTGTTGCATCGAAAGCTTCTTTGACTGCCTTGTTCTTCTTGTAAACAAGAATTCCGTTAGGTGTGTCATTGTTGCGGTAGTACTTCTCTTTACCTTGATTTAGTTTCGCGCCGAAAATTGTTCCAGCGTTATCCATAAATCCAAGGCCAGCTTTTTTATCTTTCGCTGAAAGTGAATTCATGTACTGCTCACCAACTGCAATGAACTTGTCCCAGGTAGGCCAAAGCTTTCCAACTGCATCGCGCTTGGTTGCAAGTCCAGCTTTCTTGAACAAGTCAATTCGGTATGCAACCTGAAGCCCGCCGACATCCGTTGGGATACCAATTACAGCTTTGTTGTATGCAACACCGTTATCCCAGCGCCAAGGTAGGTATTCCTTCTTGATGGTTTTTGCACTCTTGTTTCCAACAGTTGTACGCATAGTGCGAAGATCAATAAAGCATTGTGGGTATGAACGCCAGTAACCGGAGTATGCAATTTCAATTGCAGTGATGTCAGGTCCGCTTGTGCCAGCATTACATGCAGTTACTAAGTCACGACCATTTAGTGGATCTAGATCCGACTTTTTGATGTCGAGTGTAATTTCTGGATGTAGAGCTTTGTATTCGCGAACAAGTAGCGGCTGAATTACGTTACCGAAAGTCCAAATCTTTAAAGTCTTTTCACCTGCTGCTTTTGCTGGTGTTAACACACTGCTTGCTGCAATCATTGAAAAAACCACAAGTGTGGATGCGATGAGCACCCGAAGTTTTGCCGCCATTTAAATCTCCTGGAAAATTAGATATCATTCTCATGAAATCGGTTTCTTGTGTGTATAGTTAACCGTGAAAGCGATTTCTTGGCAAGACCCCGTGTGTGAGGGCTAGGGAATTGTTACCAAGTCGTCACTAATGCGATATCTGTGGTTTTCAGATAATGTATTGACGAAAAGAGATTAAATTAGGAGCAAGAATGAGCCGGACCAAATTGGCATTATTTACCATTCAGATCGCGGTTCTAGCCCTAATTTCGATTTCCTTTGTTCCAAGTTCCACCGCTGCGACAGCTCCATTGGCCAAGAAATACCTCTGGCAGGTTGAATTCAACGGTAAGGCTGGCCAAGCCCCAGACAGTAAGTACTTCAAGTACAACACTGGCGGCGGCGGCTGGGGAAACTCAGAAGAGCAGTACTACGTAAATAGTCGTAAGACCTCTGCCACTGACGGACACGGAAAAATGGTTTTTACAGCCACAAAGATCTCTTATGAATCCGCCAGCAGCGATAAATACTTCCCATACAAATTCAAGAGTGCTCGTCTCTACACAAAGGGCAAGATAAGTTTCAAATACGGACGCATGGAGGCAAGAATTAAGTTGCCACCTGGATTAGGAACTTGGCCTGCGTTTTGGATGCTCGGTACCGACAGCGGAGTCAACACCTGGCCTGATTGCGGCGAAATCGACATCATGGAAGCCCGCGGCTCATTGCCTTCAACAACTTTCGGAACTATTCACGGTCCGGGATATTTCGGTGGTGGTGGAATTTCGAAT
The DNA here is from genome assembly GCA_026392535.1 of Actinomycetota bacterium. Lineage (GTDB taxonomy): Bacteria > Actinomycetota > Actinomycetes > S36-B12 > UBA5976 > JAFMIT01. The sequence goes on along the minus strand of JAPLBX010000044.1, from coordinate 2,013 downwards.
GGCACAACCCTTTCTGTAGATCTATCTGCCGGCTACCACGTCTACGCAGTGAATTGGAAACCAAATTCAATTGAGTGGTATATCGACGATCAGCTTTACCACAGTGTGACAAAGGATCAAGTTGCCCCAAATGATTGGGTGTTTAATCACAACTTCTTCTTAATCCTTAACCTTGCAATGGGTGGATTGTTTACTGGTGAGATTGATCCAAGCATTGAGCAAACGAAAATGTATATCGACTACATTCGTTACTCGAAGTTTGATGGCTGGGGCAAGGTTTCTTACAAATAATCCTGTGATTTGCAGTGTTATTTGCTAGTTGATGATTACCACCACCACTTGTTTGATTAACTAGTTTTGGTGAATTACTTCGCCAACTCCATCGATGGAAAAAACTTTAATGTAATCAATTGCTAGTTCAGCATGATTTAGTTCAGGGTCTATTGCACCAGTGAAATTTCCGCCCATTGCCAGATTTGTGATTAGATAGAAATCATGGTTGTAAACCCATTCAAGTGGCGCAATTTCGGAAGCGGTATTTTTGTGATACATAACTCCGTCATAGAACCAACGAATTTCGTTTGGCAACCATTCAATTGCAAATTCGTGGTACTCATCAAATAATTGATCCGGCGCCTCAAAGACCAGACCTTTACCTTTGTCACCGAAATAGCCAGGGCCATGCAAGGTTCCGTAAACAGAAGTGGGTTGATCGCCGCGGCTTTCAACAATGTCAATCTCTCCGCATTTTGGCCAAGGAACAGTTTCAATATCTGTGCCTAAAAGCCAAAGAGCTGGCCAAGTTCCAAGACCTGAAGGGAGTTTTAAACGAGCTTCGAACCGTCCGTATTTGAAATGAACTTTGTTTAAAGTGGTGAGCTTTGCACTCGACCACTCAGCTTTTCCGTAATATGAATCTGGCTGCTCATCTAATGGGTATCGATCGGCTGAAATAACTAAGTTTCCCGAACCATCGGTTGCAACATTCTTGTCCGTGTAGAACTCGCGCTCTTGATTTCCCCAGCCTGGAATGCCATATTCAGAGCCATCGCCAAGGTTAAAGTTCCAAAACTTTGGATTTGGCAGAGTGCCGCTAGGTTCGTTGAAGTCTTGTTCCCAAATCAGGCTTAGTTCAGGCTTAGTCATCGCATACCCTTTCAAGAAACGGACTTAAAACTAGCAGATAACGATTTCATCAAGAAACCGATTACAAAACCATAAATCTTGCGATTTATGCGTCGTAGACCTAGCCTAGTGCAGGTGAAACCGATTTCACAGGCTTTCTGTGAAACGAATTTCAAAAGATGTCAGCACTTCTTCGAGGAGAAATAGTCAATGATTAACAACTTCCCTGCCGATTTCAAATGGGGCGTTGCAACATCAAGTTACCAAATTGAAGGCGCTGCCAAAGAAGATGGCCGCGGCGTGAGTATTTGGGACACCTTTGCCGCAACACCAGGAAAAGTTGTAAATGGCGAAAATGGTGACGTCGCTTGCGATCATTACCACCTCTTCAAAGAAGACATCGCGATCATGCGCAAACTTGGCGTTCAGAGTTATAGATTCTCGATTGCATGGCCGAGACTGTTTCCACAAGGAGACAATGTTCGTGAAGAACGCGGATTTGATTTTTACAATCGTCTGATTGATGAACTTATCGCAAATGACATCGAACCATTAATCACTTTGTATCACTGGGATTTACCACAAACTTTGCAAGACAAGGGTGGTTGGCAGAACCGTGAAATCGTCAACAAATTTGTTGATTATTCAGTAGCTGCTGTTGAAGCTTTTGGTGATCGGGTGCAAAACTGGATTACATTGAACGAACCATGGTGTGTTTCATGGTTGGGTTACATGCTTGGTGTACATGCACCGGGAGTGCAGAATTTAGATCACGCAATTGCTGCCTCACATCACACTGCACTTGCACATGGTCTTGCAACTCGCGCAATGCGTAAAGTCAATCCAGCATTAAAAATTGGTATTGCACCAAATATGACCAATTACCGA
>JAPLBX010000173.1 GCA_026392535.1 Actinomycetota bacterium | reverse complement strand
CCCCTGATTTATTCGTGGAAGTGACTGTTTGGGTAGAGGTGAGTAGTAATTTTTAATTTTTTAACTGCAAATTGCAGTGACGGGATGGCTTTGCCTATCACTGGAAAAAGTTCTTGCATTTAGTACGTTATCCGCTCGTATCACGCAAGGCTTGCCAAGCCAAGCAATGATTTGATCTAAGCTGCGAACGACTCGCTCAGAGGGTAAAGAGAAGTCTACTTCAATCCCTAAAGCCTCCCGATTAAAGTCATCAATGACATTAAACAACCGGATGCTGCGACCATCCTCTAATTGGTCATGCATAAAATCCATTGACCATACTTGGTTCATGGCTAGTGGAACAGTTAAAGTTTCAGGCTTATCACGTACCAGACGTTTACGTGGCTTGATACGTATGTTCAGCTCTAATTCCTTATAAATACGATAGATCCGTTTATGATTCCAGGTAAAGTTCTTCATGTTACGCAGATACAAATAGCAAAGGCCAAAGCCCCAGCTGCGGTTGTTATCCGTTAAACGGATCAACCAGTTAGCAATGATCTCATTTTCGGCGTTGTTCTTGGCTTGGTAGCGATAACAAGACTCGCTAACCCTAAAGGCTTCACACGCCAAACGAATGGGGATTACTTTATCTCTTACTGCTCGCTGGGCCATCTCACGTCTGTGAGACGGCCTCACCACTTTTTTGCGAGAGCTTCGGTCACGATCTCCGCTTTGAGTTTCTCCTCGATGTACATCTTCTTTAAGCGGGCGTTCTCAGCCTCAAGCTCCTTCATGCGAGCTATCATCGATGTATCCATACCACCATACTTCGCACGCCATTTATAAAAAGTAGCTGTGCTAATACCCAACTCTCGACAAATCTCTGGAACCGCTAAACCAGCATCGACCCTTTTTAGGGCTTCCATAATCTGACTATCTGTAAATTTTGAACGCTTCATGTAGAACTCCTCTCAATGAGAAAATTCTACTTCTAAATCCAGTTATCCTAAGGGAGGATTACCCAGCTTAACCACCTCAGAAAAATCACTTATAAATTAAGAAAGACTGTTCAAAAAAACCGAACCACTTCTGCCAACGAGCGGCCATGGCCTACACCAATGATTAAAAGTCTAGTGCTGTTCATCAGTGCGACACACCATCACATTGAATCACCTTTAGGAATGTCATCCACAGAATCTTGATATCAAACAAAAAGCCTTGGCGCATAAGGTATTCAGCGTCCAACTCCACTTTTTGTGGAATAGGCAGCTCGTCACGCCCATTCACTTGCGCCCAACCGGTCAAGCCAGGCACCAAGACGTGCACACCAAGTTCTGTACGCAAGGCAATCAAGTCTTGCTGGTTGAACAGCGCCGGGCGCGGGCCTACAAAGCTCATGTCCCCAGCTAGAATGCTCCACAGCTGCGGCAACTCGTCTAAGCTGCTTTTTCGTAAGAAAGAACCAATGGGCGTTAGGTGGGAACGGGCATCGGCCAGTAGATGTGTGGCTACCGCCTGAGTACCCACCCGCATGCTGCGAAACTTGGGCATTTTGAAGATCACATTGTTTCGGCCAACGCGGGCAGACCAATACAAAGCGGGCCCTTTGGAAGTTAATCGGACTGCAAATGCGACCAGCAGCGCTGGTAAAAATAAAACCAATGCAGCCAGAAAGCCGAGGAAAATATCAAAAAGTCTTTTCACACCACTATCGCCCGCCTCAATCCCTCTTTCACAGACACAGGCGGTACCCAGCCCAATAAACTGTGCGCCTTCAACATATCGACCTGCAAATTACCGCACAAACGCTGCACAGCATCACCCTTGCCTAGGAGAGAAGCTCCAGCCTGCAAAGCCCATACCGGCACCGGTAGCAAACGAGCATGTACCCCGGCGACTTGCGCCATACAGCGCAAAAGCTCGGTGGTGGACAGGTCATGCCCGTCACTGACCAAAAAAGTCTGGTTAGCTGCTCGGGGGTGGGTGATACAGGTAAAGATGAAATCCACCAAGTTGTCTAACGCTACAAAGCTGCGCTGGTTGTAAACCGCGCCCAGCGGTAAAGGCAAGCCGCGTTGTACTGCCCGCAAGAGGGCTGCAAAGTTAGCCTTGACTCCGAGGCCATAGACTAAGGGTGGGCGGATGATGACCACCTCCATGCCAGTGTCAGCAATGAGTTGATGCAAACCCTGCTCGGCTTCTAGCTTACTCTGACCGTAAGCATCTTGCGGGTTGGGTGCGTCTACTTCGGTGAACGGTTTTCTGGGCGATGTTGTATCGCCATTGACCTTAACCGAGCTGATAAACACAAAGCGCTTCACCCCTGCGGCTGCAGCCTGGTGAGCCAAGTTCAAGGTGCCTTCCACGTTGACGGCTCGAAAAGCTGCTAATGGATCGTCCTCGGTGTCTTGCGTGACGTGGACTCGGGCGGCGAGGTGGACTACAACATTCACTTTTCGCAAGGCACAACCCCAATCTGTTAAACCGTTAATTTCACCGACCACAAATGGCTCAATACAACTTGGAATAACTCTCTTAGTGCGCAATGCACCTTTAACATCTAGACCACGACAAACCGCCTGCTCGCAAAAAGCCTTTCCAACAAAGCCAGCAGCTCCAGTTGTTAATATAAATTGATTCATAAATTATTTATTTTTTACTTTAAATAAATTAATTGTGTTCAATACGTCGTTTGCCAGTTTGCTGGCAATATTCTTCCTGGCGAACTTGGCTTCGAATCGAAATCGGGACTCATCCTGCAACTGGAGATGGCCAAATACACGTTCAGCATCCGCCGCATCGCATGGATTAAAGACTACTGAATTATCCAGTTCAGCGCCCACGAACTCAGCCGCATAACCGGAAACCCCCGCCCAGATAGGCTTGCCCATCGCACCATACTCGAAGAGTTTCGAAGGCAATACCTTTTTGAATGCCTCGTAATCGTTCAGATGTAAGAATAGCACGTCAGCCACTTGATAAGACGCAATCAATTGCGCTCGATTCATTGGAGGCAAAAGCTCGACGTTGTCAACACCAGCACTAATCAATGCGGCACGTAGAGCACCTTTTCTACCTCCGTCTCCAATTATCGTAAAACGAACTCTTCCATGCATTCTTTTTGCCAAATCAGGAATTATTGCATGCAACCCCTGCCCTTCGCCCAAGTTTCCAGCATAGATCACCTCCACTACATCACTCGTTCGCGGTCCCGATTCAGGTTTTGGCACTGACAAAAACTCCTCGTCGATGCCATTGGTGTAATGAGAAAATCGTTGTTTTGGATAACGTGCTGAAAAATACTCAGCGAACCCTAGCGATACTAGATTTACCTTGCTCGCACTATTGATCGCCCAACGTTCAAGAAAATAAAATACGGGTTTAGTCAGTATCGCCAAATGCCTTGGAAGCACATCCTTGATCGTATCGACAAAGATATCGCGTATATCTAAATACAACGGTGTTCGATTTGTACGTGCGACCAACGCGCCCAATACGGCCGTCATCAATCGTGATGATGTAGCAAAGATAAGGTCGTATTTCTGTCCCTGAGTCTGGAGTAAAACCTCTCGCGCAAACGAGATGAACGACTTAGCTTGGTCGAGCATACCGCTTTGATGGGAGGGCAGAGAAATGCGAACTATCGACAATCCAGGAAGTTTCTCTTCCGCAGGGGCCTCTAATGAAAAACTGCTGTAGCGGTTGGGCAGGGTGGTCAGCACATCAATCTGCCCATCGATGGGCATCACCACCCTCAGCGCATCGACAAACGCAGTGGTTCGAAAAGATCCTGCGCTCAAGTCCGGCCTGAAATAAAAGCTCAGTACCAAAATCTTCAAAGGTTGTGATCCCATTTGATGATTACCCTAAATTTAGAATTGGCAACCCTCATCCAAATACCACGCCACAAAAATCCACCGCACTTCTTTGGCGCATCGTAGCCTTCACAGTATCTGTCAAAAACTCACGATGTTTAACCAGCGCCACAAACACATCAGCTAACTTTAAAGCTTCTTCCAGAGATACAAGAGCAAACTGGTCATGTGCCTCAATGTTGGGTTCCACTACCACCACGTCATAGCCCTCCGATATCAATGCATTGGCAATGCGCACGGCTGAAGATTCGCGCAAATCATCAATATTTGGTTTAAAGGCCAATCCTAGGCATGCGATTTTAGGTTTATGCCCAGTGCGGGCAGAGGCATCTACAACCGCGATTTTGATCTGATCAATCGCCCAATCGGTCTTGAAGTTGTTTACCTCGCGCGCTGTGCGGATCATGCGGGCGGTTTCGGGATCACCCGCTACGATAAACCATGGGTCTACTGCAATACAGTGGCCGCCTACGCCGGGGCCGGGCTGCAAGATGTTGACACGGGGATGGCAGTTGGCTAGGGCAATCAGGTTCCAAACATCAATGCCAGACTTGGCACACAGCATTGACAGTTCGTTGGCAAAAGCGATGTTCACATCCCTGAAACTGTTTTCAGTCAACTTACACATCTCAGCCGTCTTGGCATCTGTCTCTAACACGGTACCGCGAACAAATGTGCGATAAAAATTGCTCACGGCATGAGTTGCTGCAGGTGTAATGCCGCCAACCACTCGGTCGTTTTCTACCAGCTCGGTCATGATCTTGCCGGGCAGCACACGCTCCGGACAGTAGGCCATGTGAATTTGTGAAACATCCACTCCGGCATCTTTCAGCACTAACGCCATTTTCTCTGTCGTGCCCACCGGTGATGTTGATTCCAAAATAACTAAGTCCCCTGGCTTTACAAATCCAGCAATACTGTGTACAGCGGCTAACACGTAATCGATGTTGGGTTGTGGAATATCAGCGTCTTCATGGAACGGTGTTGGAACGCAAATCATGTAAATATCACCTGGCTGCGGCGTTGTAAAGGCAGTCAAGCACTTGGCCGCTACGGCAGACCGCACAAACGCATCCAGATCTGGCTCTACAATGTGAATGCGACCCTGATTAATTGTTTCTACTGTATTTGTATTTAGATCCACCCCTACCACATTAAAATTATTGCTAGCCAACAAGGCCGCTGTTGGCAGACCAATGTAGCCCATGCCCACAACACATACTGTTTTCTTTTTCATTATTTAAATATCCCTCAGTATTGAAACGATTCGCGCGCACGCCTTACCGTCACCGTAGGGATTAAGCGCCTTGGCCATGGCGGCATAGCAAGAATTATTGTCAAGCAGTTCCACCACGTTAGCCACAATTCGGCCACGGTCTGTGCCCACCAGCCGGACTGTACCGGCCGCTACAGCTTCTGGCCGCTCGGTCACGTCGCGCAAAACTAGAACCGGCTTGCCCAGGCTGGGGGCTTCTTCCTGAATGCCTCCACTATCGGTTAGCACAATATGGCAGTGTTTCAGCAGATATACAAAGGGCTCGTAGTCCAGCGGCGCTATCAGGTGCACATTGGGTATATCTGATAGAATAGTATTTACCGGCTGCTGCACGTTTGGGTTAAGGTGTACAGGGTACACAAAACGCACAGCCGGGTAGCGTAATGCTAATTCTTTCAGAGCATGGCAAATCCGTAAAAATCCGTCACCAAAGTTCTCACGGCGGTGACCAGTGATCAGCACAAATCGCACGCCTTGCCAGTCAAAGCCAAGTTGTTCGTTTAAAAATAGTTCCAGTTGTTGGCGCAGGGTTACGTTTTTATTTATTCGGCCCAACACCCAAAACAGCGCATCGATAACCGTGTTACCGGTCACGGTAATAGTGCTCTCCGGCACACGTTCGGCAAGCAGATTTTTTTGGCTGAATTCCGTCGGTGTAAAGTGCCAATTAGTCAACTTACTTACCACCTGCCGATTAAACTCTTCGGGGAAAGGCGCTTGCAAGTCATGCGTGCGCAGTCCAGCCTCTACGTGCCCCACCGGCACCCCAAAATAAAATCCCGCCATAGACGCAGCCAGCGTGCTGGTGGTATCGCCATGCACCAGCAGAACGTCAGGCTGGTACGCCTTCAACACATTGCGCATTCCTTTTAAGACAGCTGCCGTGAGATCAAACAGATCTTGCCCAGGCGTCATCAGGTTCAAGTCAATATCTGGTGTCATGTCAAACACCTTCAACACCTGGTCCAGCATTTGACGATGTTGTGCCGTCACGCAGAGTACCGTGTTAAAAACTTCCGGTTGTGCTTTTAGCGCATGATAGAGTGGCGCCATTTTTATGGCTTCTGGCCGCGTACCCAAAACTAGCATGATTTTTTTCTTTTCCATGATTTCTTTTTCTTATTTTGAAACACCTGCAGACTTCATGCTAGTAGGGTTTCAAGGTTGAAGTGCGAAAATTGCTGCATGATGTTGCTTAAAGTCAAACGCCTCCGGAGAACATTTGTACCCTAAAGATTTGCGTGGTCTCGTATTAAGTTGCCAAGCAATCCGATCTAATTCCAATTGGCTAAAGAT
>JAPLBX010000057.1:21818-25802 GCA_026392535.1 Actinomycetota bacterium | reverse complement strand
TAATAGCAACTTCAGGGCTTTTGATTACTGAGGCTCAGATCACCCTCAAAGCCAAAGTGCCATACGTTTCTTAGGAGTGAGCCTCCCCCCTTTTAGGGATTTGGCCTCATTTGGACTTCACCCCGCGGTCTGCAGAATGTCAGAGATTGGTTAGTATTCCGCCTCGATGAGCGGCGATTTTCAACCAGAAAGTAAGCGTCAACCGTCCCCTGAAACACCAAAATCAAAAACTGATTCACCTCAAAATAATGACGGTGAAGGTCAAGTTTGGGGAGCAATCAGTACCTTGGTTGCCGGCCCTGCAGTTTGGGGATTTGGCGGTTGGTTTGTCGATGGCTGGTTAAACACCACGCGCACTTACACAGCAATCGGTGTGGTTGTCGGTTTCATCACCTCGCTATACATCGTATATGTGAGATACGGAAAGAATTAATAATTCAACAAACGTTGAATGCTGATGCGACAGATAGGGTCACACCAGAATGCTTGGACTTGGAAACTTTCTTCCACTAAGTGGAGCTGAAGGAGAAGGCGGCTTTCACGCCCCTTCGACTGAAGAGTTTTTTCCAGGCGGTTTGCTTTTTATCGGTACTCCTTACGAAATGTCTCGCATCAATTTAATTATGGTTTTGATGACATTTGTCATTGTCTTCTTCTTTATTTCGGCATTTGCTCGCACTCGTTTTGTGCCCGCAAAATTGCAAAACATGGGTGAGATAGCCCTTGACTTTGTTCGCATCAATATTGCCGAAGAAGTTATGGGACATGAAGGTCGCAAGTACGCACCGTACTTGGCGACCTTGTTCTTTATGTTGCTAGGTTTCAACATCACAGGTGTGATCCCTGGCCTGCAGATTTCCGGCACATCCGTTATTGCAGTTCCATTAATTTTGGCTTTTACCTCTTGGGTAATTTTCAACGTTCAAGGTATTCGCCATCACGGTGTGGTTCAGTACTTCAAAATGAATTTGTTCCCGCCAGGAGTTCCAGCACCTATTTACTTGTTGGTGACTCCAATTGAAGCAGTCTCAACATTCATTTTGCGCCCAATGACTTTGACCATTCGTTTGCTTGCAAACATGATGGCAGGTCACTTGTTGCTCGTGCTTTTCTTTAGTGCGACTTCGGCCTTGTTGTTTGATGGACAAGGCTTCCTCAAAATTTTCGGCTTGGCTGCTTATGCGATGGGCTTCGCGTTCACGCTATTTGAAGTACTGGTCGCGTTCCTCCAGGCGTATATCTTCACTTTGCTGACCGCGGTCTACATCAGTGGAGCTACGGCGGATGAACACTAAAAACACAGACGATGTTTTGTTAAAAGGCAAAACATCACAACGAAAGGAAACAAATGAGCAACATCGCTCTCATCGCAGCTACTGAAGCTGTTAGCGGTAACTTAAACGCTATCGGTTATGGCCTCGCTGCAATCGGACCTGGTATCGGTATCGGTATCTTGGTTGGTAAAGCACTAGAAGGTATCGCACGTCAGCCAGAAGCTACTGGTGTCCTACGTACCAATATGTTCTTGGGTATTGCGTTCACTGAAGCTCTAGCACTAATTGGCCTCGTTGCAGGCTTCCTCTTCGTCTAACTCGATCTTTTAAAGGACGGATTGCCACATGGGCATCAACGCACTACTAGCAAGCGCAGAAGGCAGTAACTCAATTCTGATACCTGCGATTCCGGATTTGCTTTGGGGAACTGTCTCCTTTCTTATCTTGGCTGTGCTGTTCTCGAAGTATGTTCTTCCACGTTTCAACAAAGTATTAGAAGAACGTGCAGACAAAATTGAGGGCGGTTTGGCTAAGGCGCAAGCAGCGCAGGAAAAGGCTCAAGAGACGCTAAGCCAATACACGAATCAGCTTTCACAAGCTCGTACCGAAGCATCAGGCATTCGGGCCGCAGCTGATGAAGAAAAGCGGGTAATTGTTGAAGGCGCTCGCAAAGAAGCTGAGGAAAAGGCGCAAGCCACTCTAAAGCGTATGGCTGAACAAATTGACGCAGAAAAAGCACAAGCTGTTGTAACTCTTCAAAAGGATGTTGGATCTCTCGCACTTGAACTTGCCTCAAAGGTGGTTGGTGAATCTTTGAAAGATGACTCACGTGCTCGTGCAGTTATCGATCAATACATCACTGACCTTGAGCGTCAAGCAAAAGAGGCAGGTCGCTAATGCTTGGATCTAGTCGCGAATCACTTACCGCACTGCAGAATTTGGTTTCTGCAAAGCGCGGTGAATCAGGTTTTGCGCAAGCTGGTTTAGAACTATTGAATGTCACCAAACTTTTCGCAAGTGATAAGTCACTTCGCGTTGCACTTGCTGATTCTGGGCAACCAGTTGACTCACGTGAAAAATTGGTCCGTGACATTTTCGGTTCGAAAATCAACTCGCTCACACTTGATTTTGTGGTCGCAGCAACTAGATCACGCTGGTCATCGGCAGATGATCTCGTTGAAGGTATTGAAAGTTTGGCTGCGTTCATTGTGTTTGCTATTGCAGATGCAAATAGTGAACTAGATCGAGTGGAAAATGACATTTTCTCATTTGGTTACGCAGTCGAAGTGAATCCAGAATTGCAAATGGCACTAACTAACCCTGCGTTCTCCTCAGAACTTAAAGCTGGGGTAGTGCACGATGTGCTTGGTGGCAAATTTGCAGATGGTTCTGCGGTTTTGCTCGAACACACAGCCGCAAACTTGCGCGGACGACGTGTTGATGTTGCTCTAAATAATTTGAGCGACGTTGCAGCAAGTCTTCGCAACCGGATTGTGGCTGAAATTCGAGTGGCAATCTCCCTAACTGGCGAACAAGAGACACGTTTATCAAACGTACTTGCTCGTATTGCTGGCCAGCAGGTCAGCCTCAATGTTGTAGTTGATCCATCAATAGTCGGTGGCGTGTCTGTGCGCCTCGGTGATGATGTGATTGATGGCAGCGTAAGTACAAGACTTGAACAAGCCCGTCGAACCCTCGTCGGCTAAGAAATAAAAAGGAAGTAGGACATCATGACGGAGCTTTCGATCCGCCCGGACGAAATCCGCGCCGCCATTGAGCGCAATGTGGCTTCATACCAACCTAATACAACTCGCGACGAAGTTGGTCGTGTACTTGAAACTGGTGACGGTATTGCTCGCGTTGAAGCTCTCCACTCGGCAATGACAAACGAACTATTGGAATTCGAAGGTGGTCTACGCGGTCTTGCGTTGAACCTTGATGTCCAAGAAATCGGTGTCGTATTGCTTGGAGATGGCTCAGGTGTAGCAGAAGGCCAAACAGTTCGACGCACTGGAGAAATTCTTTCAGTGCCAGTTGGAGATGGCTTCCTAGGTCGCGTAGTCGACCCGCTTGGAAATCCGATAGATGGCCTTGGTGACATCAAAGAAGAAGCATTCCGTGCATTGGAATTGCAAGCACCAACAGTTGTCCAACGCCAACCAGTTAAAGAACCAATGCAAACTGGAATCAAAGCGATTGACTCAATGACTGCAATTGGTCGCGGACAGCGTCAGTTGATCATTGGTGACCGTCAAACTGGAAAGACTGCAGTTGCAATCGACACCATTATCAACCAAAAAGCTAACTGGGAATCGGGCGATCCTAAGAAGCAGGTTAAGTGCATTTACGTTGCGATTGGTCAAAAGGGTTCAACCATTGCAGCAGTTAAAGGTGCACTAGAAGAAAACGGTGCAATGGCTTACACCACAATCGTGGCAGCACCTGCATCTGACCCAGCTGGTTTCAAATACTTGGCTCCTTACACCGGTTCTGCAATTGGTCAGCACTGGATGTACAAAGGTCAACACGTCCTTATTGTTTTTGACGACTTGTCTAAGCAAGCCGAGGCTTACCGAGCTGTGTCGCTTTTGCTTCGCCGTCCGCCAGGTCGTGAGGCATACCCAGGTGACGTTTTCTACCTACACAGCCGGTTGCTTGAACGTTGTGCAAAGTTGTCCGATGAATTAGGTGCAGGTTCAATGACTGGTTT
>JAPLBX010000057.1:0-21786 GCA_026392535.1 Actinomycetota bacterium | reverse complement strand
ATTTCGATTACTGATGGCCAGTGCTTCCTTGAGTCTGACTTGTTCAACTCTGGTGTTCGCCCAGCTATCAACGTTGGTATTTCAGTATCCCGCGTGGGCGGTTCGGCACAAACAAAAGCAATGAAGCGTGTTGCTGGTCGTTTGCGTTTGGACTTAGCGCAGTACCGCGAACTAGAAGCATTCGCTGCTTTCGGTTCTGATCTAGACGCTGCATCAAAAGCACAACTAGATCGTGGTGCACGATTGGTTGAACTTCTAAAGCAATCGCAATACAGCCCATTTTCAATGGCTGATGCGGTTATGTCGGTTTGGGCTGGAACTACAGGCCAAATGGACGATGTTCCAGTCGAAGATATTCGTCGATTTGAATCAGAATTCATTGCTTATGTGCACCGTGAATCAGCAGCAGCTGTTGACGAGTTGGCAAGTAGCAACATTTTGAGTGACGAAACCGTTGCAGTTTTGGAAAAGACAATAGCTAACTTCAAGAAGACCTTCACCACAAAAGCTGGTCACTTGCTAGTTAATGATGCACATGTGGAAGCACTTGATGCATCAGATATTGATCCAACCAAAATCACCAAGGTCAAGAAGTAAGCGATAGGTATTAGACATGGGTGCGCAGCTTCGGGTTTACCGCGGACGAATTAAGTCCGTAAAGGCAACCAAGAAGATTACAAAGGCAATGGAGTTGATTGCTTCTTCACGTATTGTGAAGGCACAGCAACGCGTTGCCGCATCCTTGCCGTACACAAAAGCACTTGTGGCTGCTGTATCTGCTGCGGCTTCAAACTCCACGACAGCACATCCATTGACTTCTCATCCTGAAACACGCAATCGAGCCGCTGTTTGTTTAATCACTGCCGACCGCGGTTTGGCTGGTGGCTATTCTTCAAATGCGATTCGCGAAGCTGAAGGTGTTAATAGTTACCTGCGGGAAGCCAATGTAGAACCACTTGCATTCCTAGTTGGCCGCAAAGGTATTTCTTTCTACAAATTCCGCGATCGCAAAATTGCTGATTCTTGGAGTGGATTTACCGATCAGCCAACATATGAAGATGCACGCAAGATTGCTGATTCACTTCTAAAATCATTCAACACACCACTTGAAGAAGGTGGAGTTGATGAAATTCATTTGGTTTACACCCAATTCGAAAACATGGTCACACAAAATCCAGTAGCAAAACGTTTATTGCCACTAGAAATTGAAGTAAAGACCGAAGCAGAACATGGGGCAGCAATCCCACTTTACGATTTTGAACCAGGTGCAGCTGATGTACTTGATTCATTACTTCCGCAATACATCACAAATGTGGTTTGGAATGCGCTGCTCTTGTCTGCAGCTTCAGAACATGCCGCTCGCCGTCGTGCAATGAAATCTGCATCTGACAACGCAGAAGAACTAATCAAGACACTTACCCGTTTGGCCAACCAGGCCCGACAGGCAGAAATTACCCAAGAAATCTCTGAAATCGTCGGTGGCGCAGATGCGCTAGCGTCAGCGAAGTAAAGGAAAACAAAATGACCGCTAAAAGCACTGGTCGCGTATCACGAGTCACCGGACCCGTTGTTGACGTTGAATTTCCAGCCGAGTCAATGCCTGCGTTGTACAACGCACTCAAGGTTGAAATCAATGTAGGTGGCGTAGCCCGCACATTGACCTTGGAAGTTGCACAACACATTGGTGACAACGTGATTCGCGCGATTTCCATGCAGCCAACTGATGGTCTGACCCGTGGTGCTGCCGTAAGCGACACCGGTGATGCAATCACCGTGCCTGTCGGCAACGTAACCAAGGGCCACGTTTGGAACACCTTGGGTGAACCACTCGATGTGCCAGCTTCATCACTTGACATTAAAGAGCGTTGGGGAATCCACCGCCAAGCACCTTCATTCGATCAACTTGAATCAAAGACTGAGGTTTTCGAAACTGGTATCAAAGTTATCGACCTTCTAACCCCTTATGTAAAGGGTGGAAAGATCGGTTTGTTTGGTGGTGCTGGTGTTGGTAAAACCGTTTTGATTCAGGAAATGATTTACCGTGTAGCTGAAAACTTCGGTGGTGTGTCTGTATTCGCCGGTGTCGGTGAACGTACCCGTGAAGGTAACGACCTTTTCCTTGAAATGACTGAAACTGGAGTTATTGAAAAGACTGCACTCGTGTTCGGCCAGATGGACGAACCACCTGGAACACGTTTGCGTGTTGCACTTTCAGCGCTAACCATGGCTGAGTACTTCCGCGATGTTCAAAAGCAGGACGTGTTGTTGTTCATCGACAACATCTTCCGTTTCACCCAAGCAGGTTCTGAAGTCTCAACCCTTCTTGGCCGGATGCCATCAGCAGTGGGCTACCAGCCAACACTTGCTGACGAAATGGGACAGTTGCAAGAGCGAATTACTTCAACGCGTGGTCACTCGATTACTTCACTTCAGGCAATTTACGTTCCTGCAGACGACTTGACTGACCCAGCTCCAGCAACCACATTCGCTCACTTGGACGCAACCACTGTGTTGAGTCGTGCGATTTCAGAACTTGGTATCTACCCAGCTGTGGACCCACTCGATTCAACATCTCGAATTCTCGATCCACGTTATGTTGGTGACGATCACTACAACACTGCAACCCGCGTTAAGCAAATCTTGCAGCGCTACAAGGAATTGCAAGACATCATCGCAATTCTTGGTATCGACGAACTTTCTGAAGAAGACAAGATCTTGGTTGGCCGCGCACGTCGCATCCAACGCTTCTTGTCCCAGAACACATTCGTGGCAAAGGTCTTCACCGGCATTGATGGTTCATACGTACCAGTTGCAGAAACAATCGAAGCATTCAAAGCAATTGCTGATGGTAAATACGATCACATCCCAGAACAAGCTTTCTTCCTCTGTGGTGGCATCGAAGACCTTCTAAAGAATGCAGCTCAGTTGGCAGGTAAGTAGTGGCAACTTCAATGCAGGTTTCACTTGTTTCACCTGACCGAGAAATTTGGTCAGGCGAAGCAACTTCTATTGTTGCTAAAACAACTGAAGGTGAAATTGGTATTTTGGCAAACCATGAACCGGTTTTGGCGATTTTGTCTGAAGGTTCAGTTGCTCGCATTGACACCGTGGGTGGCGAGAAAGTTGTGGCAGCAGTACACGGCGGATTCCTGTCAGTCGACAAGAACGTTGTTATCTTGCTAGCGCAGGTTGCAGAACTTGCAGCCGATATCGACGTTACTCGTGCTCGCGCTGCACTCGAACGTGCTCGCAACGAACAGGATGACTTGGCCGCAGCAGCGGCTCTACGTGCTGAAGCTCGT
The DNA here is from genome assembly GCA_026392535.1 of Actinomycetota bacterium. Taxonomy (GTDB): domain Bacteria; phylum Actinomycetota; class Actinomycetes; order S36-B12; family UBA5976; genus JAFMIT01. The sequence goes on along the minus strand of JAPLBX010000057.1, from coordinate 18,484 downwards.
TTGCATGCAGCCGGAGCTATGCACTAATTCTTGATATAAAAAATCCCCAGTGATTTTCACTGGGGATTTTTTGTTTAATCTCTATTTTTAATAACTTATTGCTTATAGTTATTTAGGTTTGTGTGCACCTGGTGCCCAAAGCACATCACCTTGAGCTTTATTTGCAAAACGTGCCAAGATGAATAGAAGATCTGACAAACGGTTTAGATAGTTTGCAGTCAACTTGTTCATACCACCGTGATACATATCAAGAGCTGCCCATGTTGAACGTTCGGCTCGACGTGAAACTGTGCGCGCTGAGTGAAGCAGTGCAGCTCCTGCAGTTCCACCAGGAAGAACGAAAGATTTAAGTGGTTCTAAGTTCTCGTTGTAGTCATCACAGCTTTTCTCTAGGCAGTCGATGTATTCCTGGGTGATGCGAAGTGGCTCAACAGTTGGATTGTCGATCACTGGGGTGCAAAGGTCTGCGCCAACGTCGAACAAGTCATTTTGGATTTGGGTCAGCAGGGATACGATTTTTGGATCGAGATTCCCTAATGCGATGGCCACGCCAATGGCGGAGTTCGCTTCGTCGACGTCGGCGTATGCCTTGAGTCGTGGGTCATTTTTGCCAGTTCGGCTCATGTCACCTAGTGATGTGGTGCCGTCGTCGCCAGTGCGGGTGTAGATACGTGTCAGATTAACCATGGCTTAACCCTAGAGGGCGTTGGCTAGAGTTGGCAGTGTGACAGTGATTTCAGTTACCGGTGGGGCCAGACTCGAGGGATTAGTTCGAGTAACTGGTGCGAAGAACAGCGTGCTAAAACTCATGGCTGCAACGATTTTGGCGCCCGGAACTTCCACGATTACAAATGTCCCAGCAATTCTTGATGTAACGATCATGGCTGAACTCATGCGACGCCTTGGATGCGATATTTCACACGATGAGCCAAAACAATCTTTAACTATCTCCGTTCCTGAAAAACTCGAACACCGCGCTGACTACGACCTTGTTCGGCAGATGCGAGCATCTATTTGTGTGCTCGGTCCACTAGTAACTCGATTTGGTGCCGCTGATGTGGCACTTCCTGGAGGTGATGCGATTGGTTCGCGTGGCCTTGATTACCACATTGAAGGTTTGAAGAAACTTGGTGCAACCGTTAAATCAGAACACGGCTACCTAGTTGCACATGCCGAAAATGGTTTGCACGGTGCAACTATCCATTTAGATTTTCCATCTGTCGGAGCTACTGAAACAATTTTGATGGCAGCAGTTCTTGCATCAGGTGTGACCGTGATTGACAATGCAGCTCGCGAACCTGAAATCGTCGACATCTGCAACATGCTTTCTGAAATGGGCGCACAGATTTCTGGCGCTGGCACCTCAGTTATTGAAATAACTGGCGTCAAGAAGTTAAACCCAGTAACCCACCAAACCATTGGTGATCGAATTGTTGCTGGCACTTGGGCTGCCGCTGCTGTTATGACAAAAGGTGACATCACTGTTACTGGCATTGATGCTAAGTATCTAGAAATGCCGCTCTCAAAAATTAGAGATGCTGGCGCAACTGTCGATATTGAAAAAGATGGATTTAGAGTCACAATGAATTCGCGGCCAAAGTCGGTCGATATCGTGACGCTACCGTATCCAGGATTTCCAACTGACCTGCAACCACAATTCATTGCGATGAACGCAATCGCTGAAGGTGCAGCTATGGTTACTGAAAACTTGTTTGAAGCACGTTTCAGGTTTGTTCAGGAACTTGCACGCCTAGGCGCATCAGTAAAGACTGATGGCCACCACGCTTTGATTCGCGGAGTTGAAAAACTAAGTAGTGCGCCAGTTGAAGCAACCGATATTCGCGCTGGTGCTGGATTGGTTTTGGCAGGTTTAGTCGCTGATGGCAACACACTCGTGCACGGGGTTGAACACATCGACCGCGGCTACACAGATTTTGTAGATCAACTGGTCAGCCTTGGCGCTGATGCAAAACGAATTGACTAAATCGGTTTTCTTTTAGAAAGAACGTGTTTAGCAATTTCTCTATCTTTTGGCCACACATAAACTTTCGGTCCTGCGGTTGTGTTTGCAACTGTCGCCTGAAGTCCAGCATCTTTCAAAGCAAGTTTCAATACTTCAGCTTCAACCAGATTTGCACAGGATGCAACCACTTCTAATTGACCATAATTTGTCGGATCGCCAGGTCGTCTAGAAGCTCCAACCACAGACTTGCCTCGCGTCCACCCCCAACGAAGAAAGAGAATCAAGATACCGATTCCCAAAATAGCAACTACTGGACCATAGAAAAATGAGAGTGAACCCCAATTAATACCAGCCATAGCGGGACGCTAGCAGGAGTAAATCCGCTACTTAGTAATCTGCGCGCATGCGCCTTGTGATTGCAACCTGCACCGTCAACTATGCCGGCAAGCTTTCTGCTCACTTACCGTCTGCCAAGAGATTGATTCTGGTGAAATCCGATGGTTCAGTTTCGATTCATGCTGATGATCGGGCCTATAAACCACTCAACTGGATGAGCCCGCCATGTTTTCTAACTTTTGAAGTTGGAAAAGATGGACTAGGCGATTGGATTGTGACAAATAAACAAAGCGAAAAACTAATCATCACTATAGAAGAACTCCACCATGACTCTGAACATGAATTGGGCGAAGATCCCGGATTAGTCAAAGACGGAGTAGAAGCGCACTTGCAAGAACTGCTAGCTCTCCACGTGAAGAAACTTGATGATGATTATGAATTAGTCCGACGGGAATTTCCAACCGCTATTGGACCTGTGGACTTGCTTTGCACAGACACCAAAGGTGGGCATGTGGCAGTTGAAATCAAACGCCGTGGTGAAATCGATGGCGTCGAGCAGCTAACTAGATATCTTGAACTTCTCAACCGCGACCCGCTCCTAGCGCCAGTGCGCGGAATCTTCGCAGCCCAAGAAATCAAACCCCAAGCTCGCACTTTGGCAGAAGATCGCGGAATTAGTTGCTATGTTATTGATTATGACGAGCTGCGCGGAATTGATGACCCAGCAGCGAGATTGTTTTAGGGGGAGCAATGGCTAGAAGAAATAATCGCCGAGATGACGGTGGCAAAGATCTAGGTGATGCAAGATCTATGGGCGTGCGCACTATTGTGGATGTGAAAGGTGAAGACTGGGTTATCCAGCGCATCACTGGCTCAGCATCAACAAAGGATTACCGGTGCCCAGGGTGTAATCAAGAGATTCGCCCAGCCACACCACACGTAGTTGCATGGCCATATGACGACCACACCGACCACGAATCGCGATTACAAGACCGTCGCCATTGGCACACCCCTTGCTGGGAGCGTTTCGCTCGCTAGTTAATGCGGACCAATTTCACAAGCATTGATTCGCCAGCCATCTTTAGTCTGGCTCAGATTCATCGCCATTGGATAAACCCTTTCTTCGTATTCAAAATTGATTGTCACCTCGACTGATTCTTTTACACCAGGCGAGAATTTGATTTTGAGAATACGAACCGAATTCCAATTCTTTTTGGATGACAACACAGATTGCTTGATAAGGAAGTCTTGTGAAACTCGATTGCTACAGATCTTTCGCATTTGATTAACACTTCTTTTGCCATGGATAACTTCGATGCAAGCTATTGCAATTCGTGCAACCCATTGCTTGGGTGGATAGTCCAAGGTTGGTTCGTCAGTCACTTCTTCAATCACAACTTTGGTCAAATATTTTTGCTGTTTTGTGTATCCGATTTGGGGCGAAAGATTTGCAGGTTCGAAGTAGGTGTCGTAGTTTGAATAAACACTGGTGGCTTTAGTTTGCAACGACATCTAAGTTGATTTCTTGCCCAGGGCGAATTAGGGATGGGTTGTTACCAATCACTTCACGATTTGCTCGCCAGATTTTGCGCCATGCATTATCGATTTCAGTCACAGAAGCTGCTTCACCAACTATCTGACTTCGAGCAATTGACCATAGGGAATCGCCAGATTTGATTACATAGGATTTCTGCGGGGTTCTTGTTTCAACTTCATCAACCTGTTTTATCTGGCCTTCTATTGCAATATTTGGTTTGATTTGACGTTGAGATTCAGGTTCCACTTCAACTACTGGATCTGCCGTTGATTCTGCAGTGGATTTTGCAGAAGGTGCTGAATCTTCTTCTGCGGTTGACTCTATTTCGGTTTCAAAATTGATTACCCGATCGATTACAGGGATTTGTGGCAGTGGTGTCTCAGCAGATGCTGGACTGGTAAAGCCAATAGCCATTCCTAAGCCGAGACTGGCGCGCAAAAATGCCGGCATCAGTTTCATTCCAGTCCTTCGAATCGCCTGGTTCTCTAATTTGAATGTTTCACTTATCGCGACTAGTGATAAGCCGATGATTGCTTTCAAAAGTGGGATTGAAGCCAAGATGGCTAAGAACAATGTTATGGACTGCAATATCCAAGATGACAAACTAAATGTATTCATAATTTCCTCCACCACAATTCTCAAATCTCGATACTTATTTGCAAATAGCACTTTTAGACAACTTAAAGAGCGATTTTCCAAAGGTGCAAATTGATGCAGAATCTATCCTTTAGGAGAAATGTGAAAATTGAATTAAATAAAGCAGCTTCGCTAGCTGAACTAAAGCGAGCGCCAAAACAATTGGTAGCTGGACTTGTGATCATGCTAGTTTCTAGTGTTGCTGGTGGGGTGATCCTTAATACTCAAAACAAAACTGAAACCTTGTTAGTCCTTAATCGAGATGTGGCAGCGGGAGATTCGCTTTCACCCGAATATTTCGACAGCAGGGAAGTGCTGGTATCTGCATTAAATAGCCAATGGTTAACTCCAGACCAAATCCATGGTGGAACCTTCTTTGCAATCTCACTTTCGAAAGGAGACGCATTACGGGCTGCAGATGTATCTGAGATCTCATCCAATCTACGGCTGATCTCGTTTGCAGTAGAAGAGACGGAACTACCAGATTGAATAGGCGCAGGAAACCTTGTGGACTTTTGGGAGGTTGGGCTTGCCAACTCAAAACTGGTAGCAACTGACTTATCAGTCCACTCGATATCACTAAAAGACAATCGAGGTGTATACCAAGTTGGGCTTTTGGTGTCATCCATCGAAGTTGATGAAGTTCTTAGGGTTATTTCATCCAACTCATTCAGAATTGTCGTTTCGCTCTAGGCCGACGAGATCTATCGAAATCCCAGTCGCACTTTCCCCTGATTTTCGCCATGAAACGGCAAAAAGTCTAAAAGCCTCCAAATAATGGAGGCTCGAAAGACTTTGAGCGGGTGACGAGAATCGAACTCGCGTGGTCTGCTTGGAAGGCAGAGGCTCTACCATTGAGCTACACCCGCGTGTGCGTCTGAGTCGAGCATCTTGTACTCTTCGCAGGCACTTCGGGGCGTAGCGTAGTGGCTAGCGCGCCTGCTTTGGGAGCAGGAGACCGAGAGTTCGAGTCTCTCCGCCCCGACCACTCACTTTGTGAGGTCTCGATATCGAGAATCTGGAAGGGTTTCATGAAAGCGGATTTCGAACGTCTATCGCCAACTTCAGTTAAGTTTCAAATCACCGTTCCGTTCGAAGAAATGTCAAAGTCTTTTGACACTGCTTACGACCGAATTGCGAAGCAAATAAACATTCCAGGTTTCCGTAAAGGCAAAATCCCAACTCGCATTATCGACCAACGTGTTGGACGTGGTGCGGTAATTGAAGAGGCTCTCAACGATGCGATTCCAACCGCATACGAACAAGCAATCCGCGAGCAGAGTCTTTACCCAGTGGGTCGCCCGGTTGTTGATGTAACCGAAATTGCTGAAGAAGCTCATGTTGCATTCACAGTTGAAGTTGAAGTTCGCCCAGATTTTGATTTGCCAGGTTATGAAACTTTAAAGATCGAAGTTGATGCTGTAGATATCGATAGCAAACAAGTTGATGAACAAGTTGATGCGCTTCGTACTCGTTTTGCAACTTTGAAGACTGTGGAACGCGCTAGCAAAGATGGCGACGTTTTATTGATTGATATTGCTGGCGATCTAGATGGCGACAACATTGCTGACTTAACTGCATCAGCACTTTCATACGAACTCGGCACCGATGGCATGTTGCCAGGCTTTGACGACGCAGTTCGTGGAGCTAAGGCTGAAGAAGTTCGCTCATTTGATTTCACTCCTGAAGCTGGGGAACATGCGGACAAGGCAATCAAAGTTTCGGTGACCGTAAAGGCAGTTCGCGAACGTGAACTTCCAGAACTAAACGATGACTTTGCACAACTTGCCTCAGAGTTTGACACAGTGGCAGAACTTCGCGCCGATGTTGAAACCCGTTATGCACGTTTGAAGCGTATGGAACAGGGCTACCAGGCCCGCGAAAAAGTTCAAGATGTTTTGCTTAACGCAGTAGATATTGCACTTCCAGAAAAAGTGTTAGCTGATGAAATCGAAGAACATTTCAAAGACGGCCATGGCGACGATGCACACAAAGAAGAGTTTGCACAAAACTCTCGCAATTCTTTGAAGGCACAATTTGTTTTCGACAAAATTGCTGAAACTGAACAGGTAGCAGTTTCTGAGCAAGAGCTTTCTGCTTGGCTAGTGCAGCAAGCCCCACGCTATGGAATGCAACCACAAGAGTTTGCGGATTCACTTGTTCAATCAGGTGGGGTGCAAATGGCGATTGCAGATGTGCGTCGTGCGAAGGCACTTGAAATCGCTTTGAAGTCAGCGCAGGTCGTAGACAGCAAAGGCAAAATCATTAATCTTGATGATTTAGATGCTGATCTTGCTGCTTTGTCACAAGGTTAATTTCAATAGTTTCGCCGTGGGCGAACATTTACCCCTTCAGCGCGCAAGCGTCGTGTTGCCGAGTTAGTCTCCGCAATGGAATTACGGTTATAGGAGTTTTAATGGAAAACCCAAATATGCGTGGAACTGGCCCAGGCCCATCAAGTTTCAATGACTGGGTAGACGAGCGTCTACTTCGCGAACGGATCATCTGGCTCGAAGGTGAAGTGCGCGACGACAACTCAAACCGCATTGTTAAGCAACTCCAAGTTTTGAGCGCTGAAGATCCAGAGAAGGACATCACGCTCTACATCAACTCACCAGGTGGCTCCGTGAGTGCCGGCATGGCAATTTATGACGCCATGATGCTAGTTCCAAACGATATTGCGACAGTTGCAATGGGCTTGGCTGCATCAATGGGTCAATTCCTCCTTTGCGCAGGTGCAGCTGGAAAGCGTTCTGCAACTCCAAACACTCGCATCATGATGCACCAGCCATTAGGTGGCATTGGTGGAACTGCATCAGATATCAAGATTCAAGCAGAACAAATGCTTCAGTTGAAAAAGAAGTTGGCTCAACTAATCGCACAACATTCTGGGCAGTCACTTGAAAAGATTGAAGCAGATTCAGATCGAGATTCATGGTTCACTGCTGATGACGCAAAAGCTTACGGGCTAATTGACCACGTAATTTCAAACGGAAAGTCTTGAGGAACAGTGTGATGAATTCAGACAAAGTAGTTCAAGCCGCATTGCGTACCGCAGGTCCACAAGCTCGTTACATCCTTCCGGAATTTCGTGAACGAACTGCAAACGGTGAACGTATTCAAAATCCATACACAAAGCTTTTTGAAGAACGCATCATCTTCCTAGGTGTGCAAATTGATGACGCATCAGCAGATGACGTGATGGCGCAGTTGTTGTGCCTGGAATCTATGGACCCAGACCGTGAAATTTCTATCTACATCAACTCACCTGGTGGTTCATACACTGCGATGACTGCTATTTATGACACGATGCAATTCATCAAGCCAACTGTTACAACAGTTTGCTTGGGTCAAGCTGCTTCCGCTGCTGCAATCTTGTTGGCAGCCGGCGCAGCAGGAAAGCGGTTTGCGCTGCCACACGCTCGAATTCTGATTCACCAGCCATACACCGAAGGTGGTGGACAGGGATCTGATATCGAGATTCAGGCTAATGAGATTTTGCGCATGCGCACTGAGATGGAAACCATCTTGGCTAAGCACACTGGTCAATCCATTGAAAATATCCAACGAGATATTGAACGTGACAAGATTTTGACTGCACCAATGGCAGTTGAATACGGTGTTGTCGATTCTGTAATTCAGTCACGCAAAGCTGTTTAGTTTCACTTGTTCGCTGATAGCGAACAAGACAGACTTTATGGAAATTCAACGGGGAATTGTCACTAAGAGTGGTTAGGTTTGCACCATGGCACGAGTCGGTGAAACAAGTGATTTGCTCAAATGCAATTTCTGCGGAAAAAGCCAAAAGCAAGTCAAGAAACTAATTGCAGGTCCAGGTGTTTACATCTGTGATGAGTGCATCGACCTTTGTAATGAAATCATCGAAGAAGAACTCCAAGATATTGTTGGTGAAACCCTTGGTGATCTTCCAAAGCCACAAGAGATCTTTGAATTTCTAGATGAATATGTGATTGGTCAACAAGCTGCCAAGAAGTCACTTTCAGTTGCTGTCTATAACCACTACAAGCGTGTCAAAGCTAGCGAAGGTGCGAAGAACGAATCTGTTGAACTTTCAAAGTCAAACATTCTGCTTCTAGGGCCAACCGGATCGGGCAAAACTTTACTCGCCCAGACTTTGGCTCGAATGCTTAATGTGCCATTCGCAATGGCTGATGCCACCGCACTAACCGAAGCTGGTTATGTTGGCGAAGACGTGGAAAACATCTTGTTGAAACTTATTCAGTCTGCTGAATTCGACGTGAAGCGAGCAGAGCAAGGAATCATCTACATCGACGAAATCGATAAGATTTCTCGCAAGAGCGAAAACCCTTCAATCACCCGAGATGTTTCTGGTGAAGGTGTGCAGCAAGCTCTATTGAAAATCCTCGAAGGAACTACCGCATCTGTTCCACCACAGGGTGGCCGCAAACATCCACACCAAGAATTTATTCAAATCGACACAAGCAATGTGTTGTTTATTGTCGGTGGCGCATTCGCAGGTCTCGACAAAGTAATCGAAGCCCGAGTTGGCAAGAAGTCACTGGGCTTCACATCTAGTCTTAATACTGAACTCGACACCACAAACCCAGGCGACATTTTCAGCCAAGTAATGCCAGAAGATCTTGTGAAGTTTGGTCTGATTCCAGAATTCATTGGTCGTTTGCCAATTATTGCTTCTGTTACTGCACTCGATGAGGCTGCGCTAATCAAGGTTTTAACCGAACCAAGAAATGCATTGGTCCGCCAATATCAACGTTTGTTTGAACTTGATGATGTTCAACTAGTTTTTGAACCTGAAGCACTTTCAACTATTGCTAAGCAGGCAATGGAACGCGGAACTGGTGCTCGTGGACTTCGTTCAATTTTGGAAGAAGTTTTGTTGCCAGCGATGTATGAAATTCCAGGTCGCGACGACATTGAAAAAGTTGTCATCACTGAAAACACAGTAAAGAGTGGCGACCACCCAACAATGATTTTGCATCAGAGCAAAAAAGAAGTTCCAAAAGTTCGCAAAGACAAGTCAGCCTAGATTTAGCCTGACTGTTATTCAGTTGGTGCGAATGTCGCACTTACTGAAATCTCAGATCCTTCAATCCAATTAGCTTTTTGGATGCGACCAGCTGCCAACACGTCGGTTTCAGCTAGTTTTATAAATGTAATCACATTTGCTGGTGCGGTGATTTCCGCTAGTGCGATTTCAGCTTTCATTGAAACCTGGGCTTCGCTCTTCACTTTACGAATGTGTGAAAGCACAAGGCTGACCGATTCGTTCACATCGCTACCTGCGCCACCAACGCTAACTTCATTTGCTTTCGGCCAAGCTGAATTGTGAACTGAACCTTCGTGCCACCAAGACCAAACTTCATCTGTTACGAATGGCAGGAATGGAGCAAATAGTTTTAAGAAAGTCTGAGTTGCAATGCCAAGTGCTGCTTTCGCGCTGTTTGCCGCAGCTTCACCTTGAGCGCCATAGACGCGGTCTTTAACCAGTTCCACGTAATCATCACAAAATGGCCAGAAGAATTGCTCTGCTGCTTCCATTGCTTTGGTGTAGTTGAATTCTTCGAAAGCTTTAGTTGCCTGGGTGACGACATCAGCCAATCCATTTAGCATCGATTGATCAAGGGGTTCGGTAACGACTTTGTTGTCAGTTGGAACAAAAGCGCCCATTGAGAGGGAGAACTTTGAAGCGTTAAGAATCTTGATTGCTAACCGGCGACCGATTTTCATTTGTCCAACATCGAAAGCGGTATCGGTGCCAGGTCGACCTGATGCTGCCCAATAGCGAACAGCATCTGAACCATGTTCATCTAGCAAATCAAGTGGGGTAACAACATTGCCTTTTGATTTACTCATCTTCTTGCGGTCTGGATCCAAAATCCAGCCAGAGATGGCTGCATCAGTAAATGGCAAGCTGCCATGTTCGAGATGTGCTCGAACAACAGTTGAGAACAACCAGGTGCGAATAATTTCGTGAGCTTGCGGACGTAAGTTAAATGGCCAAACTCGTGCCCATAAATCGTTGTCTCGTTCCCAACCTCCAGCAATTTGTGGAGTTAGGGAAGACGTTGCCCAGGTGTCCATTACGTCTGGGTCACCGATAAAGCCGTTTGGTTTTCCACGCATTGATCCATCAAAACCTTTTGGAGCTTCTGATGCAGGATCGATTGGAAGCTCAGATTCATCCGGGGTCATGATTTTTTCGTAATCTGGATTGCCATCCGCATCGACGCCATACCAAAGTGGAATCGGCACACCAAAGAATCTTTGTCGGCTAACTAACCAGTCACCATTCAATCCTTCAACCCAGTTGCTGTAGCGAACACCCATATGTTCTGGATGCCAGTTAAGTTCTTTACCACGTTCAAGTAATTGATTACGAAGTTCAACATCGCGGCCACCGTTTCGGATGTACCACTGACGGGTGGTGACAATCTCAAGTGGTTTGTCACCTTTTTCGAAGAATTTAACCGCGTGAGTAATTGGGCGAATTTCGCCAACTAAATCGCCCGATGCGGTTAGAAGTTCGGCAATCTTTTCTTTAGCGGTGTGTGTAGTTGTGCCTGCAATTTGTTCATATGCAGAAATACCAGCCGCTGAAGTAATCCAATGCGGAGTGGCAGGAATGATCCGACCATCCCAGCCAATGATTGGACGAGTTGGAAGTTGCAGTTCGCGCCACCAAGTTACGTCGGTGGTGTCACCGAATGTACAAATCATTGCGATACCAGAGCCTTTTTCGATTTCGGCTAGGTGATGGGCAACTACCGGAACTTCAACATCAAAGATTGGCGTACGTACGGTTTTGCCAAATAGTGGTTGGTAGCGCTCATCATCAGGGTTTGCCACCAATGCAACACAAGCGGCTAATAGTTCTGGGCGAGTGGTTTCGATAAATACTTTTTCACCGTTGTCACTGCGCGTGAAACCAACGCGGTGGTATGCGCCTGGTCGTTCACGATCTTCAAGTTCAGCTTGGGCAACTGCAGTGCGGAAAGTCACGTCCCAAAGAGTCGGAGCTTCTGACTGGTAGGCCTCATCACGTGACAGATTGCGCAGGAATGCGCGTTGGGATGCAGTGCGCGCATTTGTGTCAATGGTTTGGTAGGTGTGATTCCAGTCAACTGAAATTCCAAGGCGACGCCAAAGTTCTTCGAATGCTTTTTCATCTTCAACGGTAAGTTGTTCGCAAAGCTCCACAAAGTTTTTGCGCGAGATCGCAATTTGTTCTTTGCCAGGTTCTGCAGGAGGAGTGAAGTTTGCATCGTATGGCAGGGAAGGATCGCAACGTACGCCGAAATAATTTTGCACGCGGCGTTCGGTTGGAAGCCCATTGTCATCCCAGCCCATTGGATAGAAAACAGATTTTCCGTTCATCCGCTGGTAGCGGGCTATGCAATCGGTGTGGGTGTAAGAAAAAACGTGGCCCACGTGTAGCGAACCAGAAACAGTTGGTGGTGGGGTATCAATTGAAAAGACATTGGCCCGGGTAGCGGTTTTGTCGAAGCGATAAGTGCCATTTTGTTCCCAAACATCCACAAGCCGGGTCTCAACCCCGTCTAGGGATGGCTTTTGGGGCATCTTTGGGTACGGATTGTCGCTCATAAGGGGGCATTCTAGGCGTGAGCGAGTGTGAGCCCTTAAGGTGAAGCAGTGAGTAATTCATCTAATCCCGATATCGTCCTGCGTTACGAGCAGGTGCTTTCCGCTCTTTTAGAGCGGGAGGGCGAGCACATCATCGAGCCATCCCTAGATCGCATCAAACTTTTGCTCGAGTATCTTGGCAATCCAGAGACTTCATATCGGATTGTTCATGTGGCAGGCACGAACGGGAAGACCTCAACATCTCGGATGATTGAAAGTATGTTGATGGAAGCTGGCCTAATTGTTGGAATGACAACTAGTCCACACCTGCACGATGTCCGCGAACGAATTCGGATGCAGGGTCAGCCGATTGATTTTGTTAAGTTCATTGAAACCTACGAAGAACTCGCGCCTTACTTAGATTTAGTAGACGAAAAATTAGGTACCCGGCTCAGTTATTTTGAAGTGATGACCGCAATGGCATTCGCGGCATTTAGTGATGCACCAGTAGACGTGGCAGTTATTGAAGTTGGGCTTGGCGGGAGTTGGGATGCAACCAATGTTGTCAGTGCAGATGTTTGCGTAATCACACCTATTGATTTAGATCATCAAAAATTCCTTGGCGAAACAATCGCAGAGATAGCTGCCGAAAAAGCTGGCATCATTAAAGAAAACAATATTGTGGTCTCAGCTCTGCAAAATCCAGTGGCAGCTGAAATCATTCAAAATCGTGCAACTCAAACTTCAAGCACATTGTTTTTTGCAGGCCAAGATTTCGACGTTGTTGAACGAACCCTGGCAATCGGTGGGCAGCTAGTTTCGATCCGCGGATTATCTGGTCAATTCGATGAAGTAGTTCTGCCATTGCTTGGCCAGCATCAAGCTGCCAACTCTGCGTTAGCCGTTGCAGCAGTTGAAGCATTTTTTGGTGCTGGTTTAGATGAGCGCAAACTAAATTCCGAAATCGTGGAACAGGGCCTTGGAAATGTCACTTCTCCTGGAAGACTAGAAATCATTCGCCGCGGCCCAACTGTTTTAGTTGATGTTGCTCATAATCCGCATGGCGCGCAATCACTTGCTACTGCACTCGAATCAGAATTTGATTTTCAATACTTAGTCGCGATTGTGGGAATGTTTGCAGATAAGGATGCAAGAAAATTCTTAGATATCTTGCAACCAAGTGTGAATCATTTAATCGTTACTCAAACCTCACACGAACGCGCTCTTCCAGTTGCCGATTTGCATGCGATTGCATCCAATATTTTTGAAGAAGAAAAACTCGATTCACGCCCAGATGTGGCAAGCTCTATTGAATATGCAATCGAATTAGCTGATGCTGCAATGATCGTCGAAGAGTCCGGCGTTGGAATCTTGGTCACTGGTTCGGTTTACACGGTCGCTCAAGCCAGGGCACTACTTGGAAAGTTGAATGCATGAGAGCCAGACTGACCGCTGCAGTTGCAATCATGCAGGCGATTTCTCTGGGTTTATCTATTCCAGTTTTAAATAGTGTGTTGGGCGCGAAAATGGAATTGTTTCCAAGTTCATATCTTTGGGCTTGCTTCGGATTTTTGATATTGGCTTCTGGGGTAACTCGTAAGAGTTGGGGTATCTATTTCGGCTCGGCAATTGAAGTAGTTGTATTGCTAGTTTCACTTCGATTTACTGAACTGCTAATCCTGAATGTGATTTTTGCTGGTCTTTGGGCCTGGGCTGTGTGGATTGGAACCAAAATAGATAGGGATAGAGCCCAATTTGAGGGCTAAACTAGAACTATGACGAATCAGCGCACCCTCGTATTGATCAAGCCAGATGGCGTTGCCCGTGGACTTGTGTCTGAAATCCTCGGTCGTATTGAGTCCCGCGGCTACAAAATCGTTGCTCTAGAGCTGCGAACCCTCACCAAAGAGTTGGCAGAGCAGCACTACGCCGAGCACAAAGGCCGTGATTTCTACGAGCCACTGGTGACCTTTATTACTTCCGGTCCACTTGTCGCTGCTGTGATCGAAGGAGCTGAAGTAATCAGCGCTTGGAGAGCCATGCAGGGCGCAACTAATCCATTCGAGGCAGCCCCAGGAACCATCCGCGCTGACCTTGCAACCTCAAACCGTTTAAACCTTACCCACGGCTCAGATTCTGCGGAATCAGCCAAGCGCGAAATTGGGCTTTTCTTTCCAAATTTGAAGTAATTCCATACCGAGCTGTCGGCCGAATACGGGGGAATTATTCTGTTCGGCAAGGGTCACTTTTCACTCTACGATACGCACCCTAGGCTTAAAAAGTCTTCCCCAAATCGAGAGGTTTTAAATGGCAGGCGCATCTTTTCTTGGTCGCGATATGGCAATCGACCTCGGTACAGCCAATACACTTGTGTGGGTTCGTGGCCGCGGCATCGTTTTGAATGAACCATCTGTAGTTGCAATCGACAACCGCACCAACACTGTTCTAGCTGTTGGTACCGAAGCGAAGCTAATGTTGGGTAAAACTCCAGGTTCAATCTCGGCAATTCGTCCACTTAAAGATGGCGTTATCTCAGATTACGAAGTTGCTTCAGAAATGATTCGTTACTTCATTCGCCAAGTTCACAACAAGAGTCGTTTCTTTTCTAAGCCACGCGTTTTGATTTGTGTACCAAGCCTTGCAACTGCAGTTGATCGTCGTGCGATCAAAGATGCAGCTCGCGATGCTGGCGCTCGCGAAGTTGAACTTATTGAAGAACCAATGGCAGCTGCTATTGGTGCAAATCTTCCAGTTGGTGAACCTCAAGGATCAATGGTTTGTGACATCGGTGGTGGCACAACCGAAATCGGTGTGATTTCACTTGGTGGATTAGTTTCAAAGCAATCAGTAAAAATTGGTGGCGACAAAATTGATGAAGCAATCATCAACTGGGTCAAGCGTGAATACTCAATGTTCATTGGTGAACGCATGGCAGAACGCATCAAGATTGAAGTTGGTAATGCCTACCCAACCGCACACCTTGCACATGCAGAAATTCGTGGCCGTGATTTGATTAGTGGTTTGCCTCGCACTGTGACTGTCACCCCAGAAGAAATTCGTCGCGCGATTGAAGAACCTATTACTGCAATTATTGATGCGGTAAAAGCTACTTTGGATCAAACTCCTCCTGAACTTTCAGCCGACATCATGGACCGAGGAATCATTTTGACTGGCGGTGGCGCACTTCTTACAGGACTAGCCGACCGTTTGAAGAGTGAAACCGGTATGCCAGTGGTGGTTGCTGAATCTCCACTTGATTGCGTAGTTGTGGGATCTGGTCGTTGCATTGAAGACTGGGACAAACTTCGTCGCGTATTCGTCTCCGAAGCTCGCTAATCTAAAAATCTAGACCAATGGCGCTGCAGCGGAAAGCCGAACCGAGGGTTAGACCCCTTCTTTCATTGGGTTTCTTACTTACTTTCTCGCTCGCATTGATTTTTCTTGATGCAAAGGCCAATTTTGGTCCCATCAATTTATTGCGCAGGTTGGTTTCGGAAATTTCAATTCCATTTGAGTCGGCTGCCAAACAAATCGCATCCCCAATTGATGCATTCATTAATGACTGGACTCAAGTTGGTTCAAAAAATGAAATTATCAGCGATTTGCGCAAACAAAATACAAAACTTCGTTTGAATTTGTTGACTCTTGGAAATTCCCAAAGGGAATTAACTAAGTTGCATGAAACTTTGCAGTTGGCTGGTTTAGGAAACTACCGAATTGTTCCAGCGCAAGTTATGTCAATTGGAGCTGGTGAAGGATTTGGCTCAACAGTTCTTTTGGATGTTGGTAGCGACGACGGCATCAAAGTAAATATGTCAATTATTAGTGGAAACGGAATGATTGGCCGAGTCCAATCAACAACAGCACACACATCAACTGTCGTATTGCTTACAGATGCATCGTCAAATATTGGCGCTCGAATTGCAGGTAGTGGTGAAATTGGATTTCT
Organism: Actinomycetota bacterium; assembly: GCA_026392535.1. Lineage (GTDB taxonomy): Bacteria > Actinomycetota > Actinomycetes > S36-B12 > UBA5976 > JAFMIT01. The sequence continues at coordinate 2,479 of JAPLBX010000057.1, read as the reverse complement.
ATCAGGTCGCGGTTTAAACGATTCGATGCGATTAACTTTTATTGATCCAAAAGCAAAAGTAGCTGTCGGCGATCGTCTGGTTTCTTATGGAGTAAGCGGGGGAATCTTTTCCCCAGGATTACCTATTGGCGTTGTGACTAAAGTTGAGACCTTGGTTGGTTCAAATACCAAAGTTGCCTATGTCCAACCTTTTACAGACCTTTCACAAATCGATTTGGTCGGAGTTATTGTCAGCAAATCCAAGTGGGATCCTCGGGATTCCTTATTGCCAAACCCAACGCCGACCCCGACTGTGACAGTAACTATTACGCCTAATCCTGTTGCGCCTTCTCCTTCAGGAAGTGCATCATGAGAGCGATAAGAATTGCATTTATTGCAGCACTTCTATTTTTTAGTGGGATTGTTGAATCCACTTGGCTCTCAATGGTGGCATTGCCAGGATTGGTGCCGCCACTTACATTTGTTTTTGTAATGAGCTTCGCAGTTCGTAGAAATCCATCAAGTGCTGCTTTGCTTGGATTTGCAGCTGGTGGCCTATTTGATTTGATCCCACCGTCATCAACTCCGCTAGGTATGAGCGCCTTTTCAATGGCATTGGTCGCCTTTTCGATCAGTTTGATAAAGCCGTACCTAGTTGGTTCATTGAGTTTGCCAATTTTCGCGATATCAATTGCTGCGATTTCAGATATGTTTGTGAAGATTATTTTGGCGTCATTTATGGGTGTTACTCAGTCATATACCTCAGACTTTTTTGTGAACTTCTTTAGTCTTGGGCTTTATGCGGCGATGCTCGCAACATTTCTATTGCCAATCACCATCTGGATTGATTCAAAAATTGTTGTGAAACAAAAAACGATTTTGTTCAGGTGATGTAGTGGAAGATAAATCTGCGCTCCGGCTATATATGTTGCGAGTTATGGTGCTTGCTTTCTTTGCGACTCTTTTGCTACGTCTTTTCTATATTCAACTGATTATTGGCGATGATATTAGAAACCAGGCTCAAAATACCCAATATCGCGAAATTATCACTCCTGCAGATCGCGGTCTGATTCTGGATCAAACGGGCAGAGTTTTGATTGGTAATACTTCTTCACTTGTAATTTCGATTTCTAAAATGACTCTCGAGCAGCAGGCCGACAAAGGTGAAAAAGTTTTACGTAAATTAGCGCCAATTTTGGAGATTTCAGTTGGAGCTCTTAAACAAAAACTAACAATCTGTGGCGTTGAAGGTGCTGCACCAAGAGGAACATGCTGGAATGGTTCGCCGTATCAACCTATTCCAGTTGCTAGAAATGTTTCTACCGACTTGGCAGTTAGAGTTCTTGAGCGCTCCTACGAATTGATTGGGGTGACAGCTGAATCTCAAACTGAGCGCAAAATCGACGCACCTTTCAACGTTAATTTGGCGCACATTTTGGGCTATTTGGGTGCGGTGAGTGATGAGGAACTTGCCACGCATGCGGAAGCTGGCCAAGAGCTGCAGCGCACTGACTTAATCGGTAGATCAGGTATTGAGTCTTACTACGACACCTTTTTACGCGGAGAGGCAGGAATCACAACCCTAGCCGTTGACCGATCAATGCGAGTTACAGGTGAAGTTTCAAAAACAAACCCAGTCGCCGGAGATTTCTTGGTGCTAAACATTGATGCGGCTTTGCAAAAAGTTGTGGAAGAACAATTAGAAATTGCGGTGGCGCGTTCACGCAATTCTGGTTTTGCAGCTGATGGCGCGGCCGCTGTAGTTCTTGATGTTACCAACGGACATGTTTTAGCAATGGCTTCGAATCCAACTTACAATCTTGAGATTTGGCAAAACGGAGTGACCGATAAGGAATACAGGAGTATTAGCTCTAAATGGTCTGGTTCTCCAATGGTTTCGCGGGCAACGCAAGGTATTTTTGCGCCAGCTTCAACTTTTAAAATGATTACCAGTTTGGCTGCAGTAAAGGCAGGTTTCCCAATTGGAAATTCACTTTACCCATGTCCGGGTTTCATTCAAATTGGTAACCGCAAAATGACAAATCACGAGTCAAGTGCGTATGGAAATATCACATTGCGTAGAGCAATTGAAGTTTCCTGTAACACAGTGTTTTATAAAATTGGTTATGACATGTGGTTGAAAGATGGTGGAAGTTCACCGGTCGATAATCCAAAAGATCCAATTGAAACGACTTCAAAAGCTTTAGGCCTTGGTGCAAAAACTGGAATCGACCTACCATCTGAATCAAGTGGTCGAATCGGTGGTCGTCAATTCAAACTTGACCAATACTCAAAATTCCGCGATCTATGGTGCTACCGAGCAGATACTGGATATCCTGAAGTTGCTAAAACCGACGTAGTGCGGGCCGCATATTTGAAGGCAATCGCAAAGGAAAACTGTGTTGACGGAGACCAATTCCGTGGTGGTGACGCAGCAAATATGGCCATTGGTCAAGGTGATACTGCGATTACGCCTTTGCAGTTGGCAGTTGCATATGCA
>JAPLBX010000129.1 GCA_026392535.1 Actinomycetota bacterium | reverse complement strand
AATGTCAATCACCTGTTTCACATCAGCGCGATCTTCATAAAGATTTCTAAGTTCCTGTGCTTCTTTATACCGCTTATCTTTAGGATTAAACACGCCAGCCAAAGTGATTTCTTTACCCATCACAGACGGTGGCATCTTCTTGGTGATTTCATCACCAATCTTGAAATCAAAATCCAAAATCCGGGCCGCATCCTTGATCGCTGCCTTTGCTTTCATGGTGCTGTAAGTAATGATCTGAGCAACTCTTTCTTCGCCATACTTCTCAGTCGCATACTTAATAACATCACCACGACCTCGATCGTCGAAGTCCATGTCGATATCAGGCATCGAAACTCGATCAGGATTCAAAAACCGCTCAAACAACAATCCATGGAAGATTGGATCTAGTTCAGTAATCCCAAGTGCCCAAGCAATCAAAGCACCAGCTGCCGAACCACGACCTGGTCCCACCCGAATTCCATTTTCTTTTGCATAACGAACTAGGTCCGCCACCACCAAGAAATATCCTGGGAAGCCCATGTTCTTCACCACACCGAGTTCGAAATCCCGGAATTGCTTTACCCAATTCTTTAAAACGACCCTCTAAACCAGCCTTAACATCAAGTGCCAACAAATCATCCTGAGTCATACCAGCAGGAACTGGGAAACGCGGCAACAAATCTTGACCCTCAGTGAACTTCACATTACAACGCTCAGCGATCAACAAAGTATTGTCACAAGCCTCTGGCACATCTTTAAAGATTGCCCGCATCTGAGCTGCCGATTTCACATAGAACTCTTGCGAATCAAACTTAAATCGCTTCACATCACTCAAACGAGAACCAGTCTGAATACAAAGCAAGGCATCATGTGCCTTTGCATCCTCTGCCCGCACGTAATGCAAGTCATTAGTAGCAACCAAAGGAATATCTAATTCCTTGGCAATCCGCAAAAGACCCTCTCGAGTTTTCTTTTCGATTTCAAGATTATGGTCCATCAACTCAACAAAGAAGTTCTCTTTGCCAAAAATATCTCGGTAATCCGCCGCCGCCGCCAAAGCTCTCGAATAATTATCAGCTAACAACCACTTCTGCACTTCACCAGAAGGACAACCTGTTGTTGCAATCAAACCCTTGCCGTATTTCTCCAACAAATCTTTATCAAACCTAGGCCACTTGCCGTATTGACCTTCCATCCAAGATAGCGAACTAATCCGAAACAGATTGTGCATACCTTCAGTGGTCTCTGCCCACATAGTCATGTGGGTGTAATTCAACTTGCCAACAATGGTTCCAGTGCCATCTTCAATGTTTCCTGAACCCGCAGCATCAAACTCAAACGGAGTTTTATCAAAGCGACTACCAACCGGCATGTAGTAGCCCTCTAAACCAATAATTGGCTTAACCCCAGCTGCTTTCCCTGCTTTATAAAAATCAAATGCGCCAAACAAATTACCGTGATCAGTAATAGCCAGCGCTGGCATCTCTAAACGTTTAGCTTCAGCAAACAATGCCCCAACCTGGGCATGACCATCCAACATGGAATATTCAGTGTGATTGTGGAGGTGCACAAAGCCATCGTTAATACCAGACACCGGCCCTCCTAGACCTACAGATAACTTCTAGCCGCGCTAGCCGTCGGGCGCAAAGATACAACGCGAACCGACTCATCCACCCACACCCTCAATCCCTCGGCGTGTAGTGTTCACAACATGTCCGCTGAACTTGGAGTTCCCGCCTTTTTTGCCATCATGGCCGCCTTCTTCCCTTTACTTTTCCTAGCGACTCTGGGCCTCATCATCTTTATGGCAGTCCGCAACTACAACAAAGCTAAATCCATGGGCAAAGATCCCTTCACGCTTCAAACAGAGGTCATCGCAAAACTTGCAGACTCAAAACTGCTCCAAGGCGAAGAATCAATCGAACAGAAACTTGCAGAAGCTGATGAACTCTTAGCCAAAGGTTCCATCACTCAAACCGAACATTCAGAACTAAGAAAAACAATTCTCAAGGAGTTCTGAAATTAGCACGAAACCAGTAACGGTCGACGTATGGATCGACTTTGGCTCACCAACCTGCAGAGCAGGTCTCACTCAACTAAATCTTGCAATCAAAGAATTCGGCAAACCAGTCACCGTAAAACTCCACGCATTCCGCATCGATCCAAATGCCCCAGCCGACTACGGCATGACAACAAT
>JAPLBX010000025.1:2109-5922 GCA_026392535.1 Actinomycetota bacterium | reverse complement strand
TTTTGGTGTTACTACAAGAGTTGAAGAGCTTTGCACAGCCTTATGCGTTGCATCACCTTCAATTGTTGCGTGGACCGTATGCCAGCCAAGTGGAAGGTTTGTCGGAACTGCAAACGTGGCTTCACCAACCATTGAGCCATCAACGCTGCGCGGTGGAACATAGTTGTCAATCTGTCCAACTGGCACCCGTCCGCCTTCTTCAAGTTCAACCCACACAACAACTGCAGATCCATCTGGAACGTGAACTGGGAAACGTTTTTCAATTCCTTGTGTGCAAACCACCACAGATGGAAGAACTTTGCGCCACGGACCATTGTTAACCCGATCCCAGGCTGATGCGAGCCCCTCTGGTGATTTAACATCAACACCAAGTGCAGCAAGCACCTTTTCAACAGTTGCACCCGATACTTTGATAACTGTGCCAGTATCGTCAGTGTATTCAGTTGCTACTCGGAATGCTTTTGCTAAATCCAAAACATCTTGCGATGGAAGCACCTTTTCAGCCACGAGGATCCCTTCTTCAATGGTGCGAGCGTAGAGCCACGGGCTAAGTCTTATGCCCACCACCCTTGAGCGTTGGGGCTAGGGTTGGACATTGAAAGATTTAAGGAGTTTCACTTGATCGGACTGCTCGCGGCCAAGAACATCTTCGCTTCCACCGCTGCCTTTTTGAACTGGTTTCTAGGCGCTCCTCTGTATGTAACTCTCGTGCTCGTGAGCGCTTTTGTCCTTAATGCCCTCTTCACCCGCGGGATAAAGCGTGGTGTTCGCAAAGCGGCTAAATCTGCTCAAAAGGAGCGTCTAGGAGCTGCCCGCAAGAATGCTCGCACCCATGAGCTAACTGACATCTTGATGGGTGAACGCCGCGAACAGCGAGCCGAAGCCATTGGGCAACTATTAAAGAGTGCAGCCCAAATCATGATTTGGTCAACCGCGGTTCTATTGGTCCTCACCCGACTCGGGGTCGACATTGGTCCACTACTTGCTAGTGCCGGAGTGGTTGGCGTGGCGCTCGGTTTTGGCGCTCAAACTTTGGTTAAAGATTACCTCGCAGGAATTTTTCTAATTATTGAAGATCAATTTGGGGTTGGCGACATGGTTGACCTTGGCGTGGCAATTGGAAATGTTGAAGAAGTCAGTCTTCGTGTTACTCGGCTTCGCGATATGTCTGGTGTTGTTTGGTATATCCGCAACGGTGAAATCATTCGTGTTGCAAACCGTTCACAAGGTTGGACGATGGCATCTGTTGAGATTCCAGTTGCATACGACGAAGACATGGATCGCATTAGAAATATTATTGAGCAAATTGCAAGTGATATGGATTCAGATCCAACTTACGACGACATGTTGCTCGGTCGACCAGAATTTGTTGGAATTGAATCAGTCTCTGGTGAAGCGGTTTTCATTAAAGTGATTGCAAAGGTTGCACCCCAACAACAAATGACATTAGCTCGTGCACTTCGCGAACGCATTAAGAACTCTTTCGATGCAGCTGGAGTTCGCGTTCCAGTTCTCACTCGCCCATATCCAACCCCTGGTACACCACCAACCACTCCACGTTAATGAGCGATGACTTTTATGCCCGAGTTGGTGGCGAAACATTTTTCACACAGTTAGTAAAGGATTTCTATGCAGGTATCCCGTCAGATCCAATCCTGCGACCGATGTATCCAGAGGGTGATTTAGAGCCAGCAATTCGTCGCTTAACTCTTTTCTTGATGCAGTTTTGGGGAGGGCCGGACACATACTCCCAAGAGCGCGGACATCCACGCCTTCGAATGCGCCATGCGGCATTTGCAATAGATGAGAAGGCTCGGGATGCTTGGCTGAAACACATGATGGCAGCAGTCGAAAAGCAGTCTATGGAAAAAACCTTGCGTGACGAACTCGTCACATATTTAATTCAAGTAGCCCACTTTTTGGTAAATGAGACTCCAAAAGAAGTTAATGACTTAAGTCGAGAGCGCAAACTCAATTAACTGCGAACCAATTAGCGCACTACGCGTAATTTGTTTTTCTTTGGTCGACCATCAACATATATCTGACCACCTGGCGTGGCCAATCGCTTCCAACCGTCCACATTTTGAAAATTGGCTAATGCATTTATGTCGGCGAGGAAACCAAGTTGGCGAGCAACGTGAATACTGCGCAATGGAAAACCTGAAATAGCTTTTCCTTGCCAAACTTGATTTGCAACATAATCACGCATCTTGTCATCAGCAGTTGGGAACATCGAAAGTTGTTCGTGATACTCCGCAATTACTTTTTCAACTTCATCTCGCAAATTGCCACAGGTTACTTTTTCGCCTTGAACCCACTTTGATTCTGGTGGCATATCCATAAACTCAACTAGTCTGCCTAAATCGTCTGGCAGTGCATAGGTCTTGAGGCGATTGGATTCATTAAGTGAAGATAAATCTCCGAGGATGTCTCGCATCCGACTCGCAAACACAACGCAATCGATAGCCATAGCAGGTTCGTTCGCTAATGGGATCGCAATAAAGACTAGGCATTCCATCGGGGTTTTTGCCCAGATGCCAGCAACTTTGCCGCGAGTTTGGATTCGAATCACTGAACTGGTATCCCAACGAGCTAGATTTTTGAGTAATCCAGCGAGGTGGACAGCCTCTTCATACTTAAGTTCTATTGGTGATTGCACAGCCATGGCGTTATTGTTACAAAATTAGAGATTATCCGCACTTCGACTATTTGCAGTAGGTTTCTAGTGCGGTGCGGATGTTTTCCGGGATCCGAACTACACAATCACCCTTCACATCAAATGTGACCATGACCGTTGATGCTTTGGCATAGACCAGCCCTGAACCGTCAGAGATTTCATAAGTTAGTTCGTAAGAAGCCACGCCTACTTTGTCGACAGATACCTGCACCGTTACCGAAACTGCTTCCATAGGAATTGCTTTCAGGTAATCAATCTCTTGGCGTGCAACTACGTGGCCAATATCTGCAATGTCCGCTTTAGATAAAGCCATCGACTCCACAAGCGAAACCCGGGCATCTTGCATAAAGTCGAAATAGCGAACATTGTTCACGTGTCCGAGCACATCAAAATCGTTCCAACGAAGTGGAATAACTTTGGTGAGCTTCTTCATTAGTCGCGAGTCAACTTGCGGTATGTCGCACGATGCGGACGAGCTGCTTCAATACCTAGGCGTTCTACTTTGTTCTTTTCGTATGACTCAAAGTTTCCTTCATACCAAAACCACTCACTATTGCCTTCGTAGGCCAAAATGTGGGTTGCAATCCGGTCAAGGAACCAACGATCGTGAGAAGTGATAACTGCACAGCCTGGGAATTCAAGTAGAGCATTTTCAAGCGAACCCAAAGTTTCAACATCAAGGTCGTTAGTTGGTTCGTCAAGCAGCAATAAATTTCCACCCTGTTTCAAAGTTAAAGCAAGGTTTAATCGGTTTCTCTCGCCACCTGAAAGAATTCCAGTGGCTTTCTGCTGATCTGCACCTTTAAAGCCAAAAGCACCAACATAGGCGCGGGATGGCATTTCAACTTGACCAACTTTGATCCAGTCCAAGCCGTCAGACACGACTTCCCAAACCGACTTTGTTGCATCTAAACCTGATCGGCTCTGATCAACATAAGAAAGTTTGACCGTGTCACCAATCTTCAATTCACCGCTGTCTGGCTTTTCAGATTCAGCATCTAAACCGGCAGCAGTAACAATCATCCGGAACAATGTGGTTTTACCAACACCGTTTGGACCAATCACGCCCACGATTCCATTTCGTGGCATTGTGAATGAAAGATTATCAATCAGCACACGGTCGTCAAAACCTTTTG
>JAPLBX010000025.1:0-2104 GCA_026392535.1 Actinomycetota bacterium | reverse complement strand
TCAGCACACGGTAGTCAAAACCTTTTGTCAATCCATTAGCTTCTACTACAACAGCACCGAGACGCGGTCCTGGTGGAATCTGCATTTCTTCGAAGTCCATCTCGCGAGTCTTTTCAGCTTCAGATGCCATCTCTTCGTAGCGATCCAATCGGGCGCGAGACTTTGTCTGACGCGCCTTTGCATTTGAACGCACCCACTCAAGTTCGTCATCCAAACGTTTCTTTTGCTTAACGTCTTTTTGACCTTCAACTTTCAACCGAGCTGATTTCATCTCTAGGTAAGTTGAGTAATTACCTTCATATGGGTAGCAGCGTCCACGGTCGAGTTCCAAAATCCATTGTGCAACATTGTCGAGGAAGTACCTATCGTGTGTGATTGCAACAATTGTGCCTGGGTATTTTTCAAGATGTTGTTCGAGCCATTGCACACTCTCGGCGTCCAAATGGTTTGTTGGTTCGTCAAGCAGTAACAAATCTGGTTGTTGCAGCAACAATTTGCAAAGTGCCACGCGGCGGCGCTCGCCACCTGAAAGTTTCGTCACGTCAGCATCTGGTGCTGGGCACCGAAGTGCATCCATCGCCATTTCAAGTTGCGCATCTAGATCCCACGCGTTCTTGTGGTCAATCTTTTCTTGCAACTTACCCATTTCTTCCAACAACTTGTCATAGTCGGCGTCTGGGTTTGCCATCTCAGCAGAAATTTCGTTGTAGCGATCCAACATCGCTTTGGTTTCAGCTACGCCTTCTTCAACGTTGCCCAGAACTGTTTTGGTCTCATCAAGTTTTGGCTCCTGAGCCAATATGCCTACGGTGTAACCAGGTGCTAGGTATGCCTCACCGTTCGAGACTTGTTCAAGTCCTGCCATTAATTTGATGAGGGTCGACTTACCAGCACCGTTTGGACCAACCACACCGATTTTTGCACCTGGCAAAAACATCAGGGTTACGTCGTCCAAGATGACCTTGTCGCCGTGAGCTTTACGTGCTTTTTTGAGGGTATATATGTATTCAGCCATAGCGGCGAAGCCTACCCGCGCTCAAACCACACTCAGCCCGTGTGTGAAATGCCTGCAGCGCCTTCTAACCCATCAAATTCTGAGCGTGAAACTCGTGTGAACTCGGAACTTCCCCGACTCAAGTCATGGCCAATTGACGCGGCTTCAATCTCAACCGAAGTGCCGGACTTTTCTTCATTGGTCCACTCTCGCACCCGTAGTTTGCCAACTACGACTACTGGATCTCCCTTTTTCACACATGAAGCCACATTCTCAGCAAGCCCGCGCCATGAAGTCACGTTGAAAAACGTGGTGTCCCCATCGAGCCAAATCTGAGTGGCTTTGTCGAACTTACGAGAGTTCACCGCCACCCTTAGCGAACACATCGCCACCCCACTCTTAGTTGGAACCATTACTGGCTCACCCACCACATTGCCATTGATATTTATCTCAGTCATAAAACCTCACTTTCGTGAAAAAGACTACAAACGCCGAATAATGTCTTTGAATATTCTTAAAGGCCGTGGAAAAGTCCGCTCATGAATACGTTGTGTATTCAAAAAGTGGCCAAGGAGAGTCATGCGAAATAAAATCTACCCTGTACTTCTTGTAATTTTTACAATGCTTTTAACGTCTGTTGCAAGTTCACAAGCAATCACATCACAAAAAACCTACACCGCATGCGTAACCAAAAAAAGTGGCGCAATAAAGATTGTCAAAGCCAACAAAAAGTGTACAAAGAAACAAAACAAAATCAGCTGGAACAATGGAACTGAAAGCTTAGATTCAATCTACCTTTCACCACAAGATTTCTATCCCATTTCTGGTGAAGAAGCAACGTTTGAAACCCCAAATCTTGGCGGCTGGAATCATCCTGCATGGGCACTACCAGGAACTGACGACGCCAATCCGGGTGTGATCACAACAGTTCCAAAGCCAGCAAATTGGGAAAATGTTGATCAAATCCAAATAACTTTCTACTGGGCCGCTTCTGCCTCCGACGGAAATGTGTATTTAGATCTTTGCGTCGGAGAGTTATTAGTTGGAGACCAAATCGAGACTTGTGGATATGGAGATGGGGTTTATTTCGATGTACCGGAAACCAATAAG
>JAPLBX010000155.1 GCA_026392535.1 Actinomycetota bacterium | reverse complement strand
TTTGATATTGCTGCACACATTCCACATCAAACCGTCTCACTCATCGCCATCACAACCAGTTTGGCGGTCAGAAAAGACACTGACTCCGATGTCCAGTTGGCCATCCTGATGGCAGTCAAAGATGCAGAAAGGGGAAGTAACAACCTCTTTTTTGCCAAAAGAAATGAGTTTCCAACCTATATGGACCCTTTGATCGAAATCAGCCCTGTGGCCAAACGGTTCTATGATTTCGGGCCTCCCGCATTGCTCAATGATTTTGCATTTTGGACAGCCACTTTGAGTGATCGATTTTCGGTGCTGCTGCTCGCTGTTTTCGCCGTGCTTTTTCCGATGAAAGAGTTGGCTGGCCACCTCAAGAAAATTCGGTCAGTCATCCATGAACATGACCATTATGCGGAATTGATTGAAATCAATCGGCAAGTCACGACCTCCAATTTATCCATTGAGGGTTTGGAGAGCATCCTCAAACGACTCAAGCAGATCGACCAAACCAAGGCCATTGAAAAAGTCAAGGCGGGGAAAGAAAAGCGGTCTTTTTCTTTGTCCGAACCCATTGGGATGCTGCAAGACAAGATAGAGAAGCAATTGCTATATAAGTTGCAGTCAATGAAGGATGAATGACTTTTTTGATCGCCATTAGGCACGGATACGCGATCTCAAGGAATCAAAGTATTTGCGCAAGAAAAGTCTGAGTTCGAGGAGACTGGGGCCGCTCAAAGAAATCCTCCGGATTGGCCTGCTCGACCAGGCACCCTTGATCCATAAAGACCATGGTGTCGGCAATTCGCCTTGCAAATGCCATCTCATGCGTGACACACAACATGGTCATACCGGATTGGGCCAACTCCGTCATCACATCAAGAACTTCCTTGATCATTTCCGGATCAAGCGCGGAGGTGGGCTCATCAAACAACATCACTTTGGGTTGCATGCACAAGGACCGTGCGATGGCGACACGTTGTTGCTGCCCGCCCGATAACTGAGCCGGGTATTTGTTGGCTTGTTCGGGAATTCGCACTCGCTCCAGCAACTGAATGGCACGTTCGCGTGCCAATTTTTCACTCAAACCCAGTACGCGCATTTGAGGCAGTACACAATTTTGAAGCACGGTCATATGGCCAAATAAATTGAATTGTTGGAACACCATGCCCATGTCGCGGCGAATCTCTTGGAGGCAGGGTTGATTTTTATCGACCAATCGACCATCGAAATAAATAAGGCCTTCCTGATGGTGCTCCAACTGATTCAGACATCGAATCAAGGTTGACTTGCCCGATCCTGAGGGGCCACAAATGACCACTTTTTGACCGGCATTGATTTTCAAGTGGATGTCGCGCAATACATGTTGCTGACCGAACCATTTATTCAGGTTCTGAACATCGATCAAAGGGGTCGTCATGGAAGAGGTGCTCATCTGAAAAATCAGTGTTCTCGGCCGTGACGACGCTCAAGATGAGCAAAGACTTGAGACAAACTAAAGCAGATGAAAAAATAAATCACAGCCGTCAAAACAAACACTTCAAAAACACGCTGTGTCGAGACTTGAACATCCTGTGCCATGAAAGATAACTCTTGAATCGACACCAGTGACACCAAGGACGAATCTTTGATGAGTTGTATGAACTGACCGGTGAGTGAGGGTAAAACATTTCGAAGGGCCTGAGGCCAAACAACCCGAATCATGATGTCTAAATTGGTCATCCCTAAACTGCGTGCGGCTTCCGCCTGACCGCGCGGAACAGAATTCAATCCAGCCCGAACTATTTCAGTCACG
>JAPLBX010000158.1 GCA_026392535.1 Actinomycetota bacterium | reverse complement strand
GCGTTCAATCTCTGGCCAGTCATCAGTATTGCTGGAGTTAAGTGTCTCTGCACGTAATCCAGCCTTAGTTGCTGATTCGACCTGATTGCGCATCAACGCGAGCAGGGGAGAGACAACTAATACAATGCCTCCACCTTGACGTCGAACAACATTGGACGCAATCCAGTACACGGCTGATTTACCCCAACCGGTGTGCTGGACAACTAACGTACGTCGTTTGTCAACAAGGAGGGCAGTCACTGCTTCGATTTGGTCGGCACGTGGCTTAGCTTCGGGACCGGCAATGCTGGCGATTACATCATCAGCAACACTTGTTACATACTCGCGAGTGATTGTCATTGTGTTCCTTAGGGGATTATTTGCAACCGAATTCAGGTTATCGGACTGTTCTGACATCTCTACTTCACTCTCTTCTGGTACTCGTTCAAGCCCACTGGAAGGTGTCCTTTGCAGTTGCTGCAGCGGCCACACTTCTCATCTGTAGGAACATGCTCGCCGATACCTATGCGCATAAATGTCATAAGGCACTGTTCGGTATTCAGGTATTCCTTCATCAAGTCGGCATCTTGTCGCAGGGCAGCGAGCTGACGGTCATAAGACGCTTGATCAAACGTCCACACAGTTCCTGTCGGTCGCCAACCATTGCCCGCTTGATAGATGGCCTCGTCTTTTGCTAGCGCCTTGAGTAGCAGAGTGGCACGCTTAATGCCATTGCGCATCAATTCTGCAAGCTTGTAGGCAGTCAGTGGATACATGCTTTCGTTCACATATGTAAGTGCGCTTTGTAATTCGATTGCATTTGGCAGGTTTTTGCCAGGGAAGGTTTGCAAAGCTCGACCGTCAGTTTTCGAATCGGGGATAACCACTGACAGAGCTTCGTTTCCTCCGCGACCTACACGACCCACTTCCTGGTAGAGCGATTTGAGCGAGATCGGTGAATTCAGGTGTACGACCCAGGAGGCATCCTGTTTGTTCATGCCCATACTGAATGCTGTGGAAGTGACAAGGACTGGAATCTCTCCATCGAGCCAAGCCTTCTCTAGCTCAATTCTCTCGTCATCATCAAGTTCTGCATGGTATTCCTTTGAGTTAATGCCCGAGTACCTCAATCCAGTGTTGATTGATTTGATGTTCTCGATTGTGCGGGCGAACACTAGCCCTGAGCCGCCACGCTGCTTAATGAAGTTCTTAGTAAACCCAATGCGATGATCACTGCTCATGTCATTGATGACAGCAAGGTGTAGTGAGGGCAATTCTAGGTTGCCTCTAATTACGACTGTCTCTCCAGAAAGTTGTTCCGCAATATCCAGGCATGTTGCATCATCAGCGGTAGCAGTGGTTGCTAGCACAGGCACACTTGGAAACTTTGCAGTAATTTCTGTGATGCGCTGGTAGTCGAGTCTGAAGTCATGACCCCACGTTGAAATTGTGTGCGCCTCATCGATAACTAGAAGCCCAAGCTTGTCACGGAGCTTCTCAAGAACTTGTTCGATGAAGTCTGGTCTCAGCAAGTGCTCCGGAGTGACGAAAAGAATGTCGTACATCCCTGCAGCGCACTGCTGGTAGGTATTGACCCATTCAGGCTCCGTTGTTCCGTTGAGTAGTGCTGCGCGTAGTCCAGTTGATGTAGCGGCCAACATTTGATCATTCATAAGTGGCTTCAACGGACTAACTACCAGAGTCATCCGGTTTGATGAATCCGCGAGGATCTTTGCCCCAGTCCAATAGACAGCAGATTTACCCCAACCAGCTGCTTGGTGAAGCAATACATTCTTGCTTTCAAGAAGAAGTGAGCAGAGAGCATTGAGTTGATCAGTCTTGGGCTTAGCTTTTGGGCTAGCGATATGACTCAGGATCTCCTGAGTTGTTGACTTGATGATTTTCTTACTGATAGCCATGTTTGGCTCCTTAAGGTCGTTGTTCCAACTACTTGTTGGCACGACGTAAGTCTCATCGCTTTAGGTGTTTATCTCACTATGCAAAACCTCGGAAATCCGTTAGTTTTCGGAAAGATTTTGGAAATCGAGATTAGTGGGTCTGCTCAGCGGAAGTTGCGTGATATTCAAATAGATTCCCTGGAATTTCATTCGCAGCCGTCGAAAAAAGTTGTATGTTCTCCTAAAAAATATGTATGGACGCCTGGGCTGCACGATACAGAAAGAATTAGTTCACATTACCCATAGATTGGCCAAGTAAAGACGGCTTGTATCCATTTTCCATGCATGGCAAACTCGCGTGGTCAGATTCAGGCTGTCGCCGAAAACGATTATTGAATCAAATGTAGTCGAGCTATGAGAGTATGAATGTCCTCAAGAGCGTCTATTAGTGTCGCTTCATGTATCGGCTCACGTGGCGCATCAGTTTCCTCTAGGAGGGTCACAAGGTTGCTTGCAGCTATAGACAATGAGGTAGAAACACTGCGGATTCGAATTGCTACCTGTGTGTGCATGTTTGAAATCATCTCAGTCATCGTCTGCTCAATTTTTTCGAGTGCTTTTGGCAATGCGACCTGAGCGCCGTTAATCAAGTCATCCCGCATGAGCATAGTCATTCCTATTCCGCGATGCTCTGCCGCTGCAGAAACTGAATCGGCCATTTCGGATCTGACGATTTGGTTTACTACATCAATTAATTCATTCGAAATCTTTTCGATGGTATCCGCGATGTCAGCACACATTTCTGCGAATTCAGACTGCTGTACTGTGCGCGCGTTGTACAGTTCGTTGTTAATCGAGTCCCTAATGTTTGGGAAGTCAAATGGTCCGACAAGTTCAGCTGCAATGCCATCAAGAAACGCTTCTGAATCAATTCGGAATGATTCAGAAACTTGCTCCAAGAGCGCTGGAATCTCTCGTTTGAAGTGTTGAAGCCAAATGGTTAGTTTAGTCTTTTTCAGCGGCTGGGCGGCCGCATCAAACAAGTTCACAGGACCGCGTGCAGGGGAGTGATATGAGCCTTCTCGAACTGTGGTGGCTCGTAAGGTCGTCCAATGAAGTCCTCTAAGGAAGTTCTCGTACTCACTTAGCATCTGGTGTAGTTGATATTGATCCAACACCAAACTGATTCGCAACTTTTCACCGGCTTGGTCTAGACGGGTAAGGTGGCGGTCAATTTCCTTACCCGTGGATACTTTTAAACGTTCTATGAGCCAATCCATTGCGCCGCGAAGGGCATTCATTCGTTCATTGAGTTCTGCATTACCCAAATCATGGTAAAGCTTCGCACTTCCAGCTATCGCTTTCGTCTGTTGGAGGGTCCGTTCCAGCCGATTGTTAAGTTGCAAGACTACGGTCTCAGGACCAGACTCCTTGCAGATTTTCTCTAAATGCAATCTAAGCGCCGGTATGCCAGTTTCATCGACGTTATCAAAAATTTTTCTAGATTTTTTCTTTGCTAACTCTGGGTTTGCATCGAGTTTTACTAAAGTGGACATGTCCCTTGCTGAAGTGGCAAATACTGGACTTTGCTGAATAAGCTCTGTCCAGTGTTCCAGCTGCTCTCCCGTTGCGATTTGAGCCAGATTTTGAGAAGCGACCAGTCGTTTTATCGACTCAGCATTTTTGCGCACGGCAGATGCATAAATTGATCCGAGTTCTGAGTCTGAAATCTCGGAACAATCTAGCTGATCAAAAGGTTCCTCATTTTCGTTGGGGAGCTGATCCAATTTTGTTGCAATTAGAGTCAGTGCATCAGCGCGTTCGTTGACTAAAATCCGGTTCAAAATATCATGAGAATTCATAATCTGATTAATGGATGTGATTGCAAATTGCTTTCGGTTGGCTGCGTAGGCAACAAAGAGGAATTTTGCGGATTTTAGAAAATCCTGAGTTCGCCGTTCTCGAGCCTTGTTTGGGTCATTCAGACCGGGAAGATCGACTAGTTCTGCGTTTGAACTTAATCCTTCGAATCTACCTTCAATCAACACATCTTGGACCAACGGCCAAATTTGACCTGCAGCTTCAACTTTTGAGATGTCATTTGGAGTCACGAGGAAATCTCTCAGGACTTTTGCAGTTTGTTTCGCATCGGTAGTTTGAAGCTCAATCCTCTTCTCACTAAGTAGATTCTTTAGATTATTTGGCATTACAAGGGTTGCAGCATTTTTGGAATCTCCAAAAGTCTTGAGCTGCTGCATGCCGTAGACAGCAACAAGTCGGATAAGGTTTTCTTCACCCAACGAGTCAAGGCCGGAGCGATCCTCATCGGACAAATCGGACGACTCTTCGGTCGCGAAAGCATTTGAGTTAGGCGGCATATTCGGCTCAGTTGTGGGGTCCGTTAACCGACCTGAAACTTGCAAAAGTGCGGATAGCCCTGCTAAATCTGATTGCCATTCAGACTCAGCCACGAAATTGACGGTGATTCTAAATCCATCAATGTCTAGATGTCTAACGCGCGCAATTCCCGCAGTACAGGTAGACATGGCATCAGTGGGAAGAATGTCGGCGCCAATCAGAGCATTGATAAGCGTGCTTTTACCAGCGCCAGTCGCTCCGAGTAAAGCGATAGTAACTGGAGGGAGGGTAGCTGATTGTGCTAGAA
Source organism: Actinomycetota bacterium (assembly GCA_026392535.1). Lineage (GTDB taxonomy): Bacteria > Actinomycetota > Actinomycetes > S36-B12 > UBA5976 > JAFMIT01. The sequence goes on along the minus strand of JAPLBX010000158.1, from coordinate 918 downwards.
CCTCGTGTGCATCGTTTTTGAGTGACGCCAATTTGTCTATCGCGTCTTGGTGGGTTGGTGAGTCCTTGAGAGCCGTTTGCACATTGTAAATGGCGTTAACACTAAATTTTGCTACGTCGTGTATTTCCGAGAGCGCCTTCGTTAGATTCATCCAAACTCCCAATGTAGATTCCAAGCTTGTTGCCTTTGTGATATAATAGAGGCATCAAAGTAATTCGTACTTTGACATGCGTGAAATCAGAACCATTGTTACCCGTTCTTTAGCGCATTAGCAGCCTCGGCCTTCTGGTCGGGGCTTTTTCATTTGCCTCGATAGATGGTCTATCGGGGTTTAAGTCTCCACCAAATTGGTGGGGGCTTTTTCTATTTATAGGAGAAAAACATGAGCGAATTAGCTCCGGAACAATTGAAAGTGACAAACCCTCGTGAGTTTGTCACCTCATTAGTAAGTGCAAGCCCAACACCCATCACAAACAAGATTGTCTTGGCTTATGTCAATGGAGATGAATGCCCTTGCGTAGCTTTCGTTGACATGGACAAGGACTGGGTTGAGACATTGGAAAAGGTCATCGACCTTACTGGTGGTCTTAGCTACGATCAGGCAATCTTCACCGTATTCACTGGACGTGGTGATGGGGAATTGCCATTTAGTAGCCAGGTGAGAGACATCATCAACTACTTCGAAACCACAACCCTGCATCTATTGGATGTGCTGCTTGTTGATGACAATCGGTACTGGTCATACATGTGTAACGGTGATAGTTGCTGTGACATCGAGGGCAACATCATTGAACAGACTGTGCTCGCAATCGCACCACCACCAGCCGAAGAATTACCTGAAATCGAAGTGCTAAATGAGGCTGATATTCAGGCTATTTGCGAGCAATATGAGGGCCGTGTTTCTGAGTTAGCGAACCT
>JAPLBX010000109.1 GCA_026392535.1 Actinomycetota bacterium | reverse complement strand
TCAATCAGCTCGCGGCTGCCTAAATCTTGTTCAACATAAGCATCGAGTAATTTGTCTAACAGTATGTAGTCGGGTAGTGAATCTGAATCTTTTTGTCCAGGACGCAATTCCGCACTAGGTTCTTTGGTGATTGAGTTGTCAGGAATTGGCGCAACTTTGTTTTGAGTAATTGCTAGGCGATTTCGCCACTTAGCCATTTCCCAGACTATGGTTTTCGGCACATCCTTTATTGGCGCAAATCCGCCAACAGCATCACCATAAATTGTTGAATAGCCAACTGCTAATTCGCTTTTGTTACCAGTTGCTAAAACAAGGTGTCCTTCTTGATTGCTCAACGCCATCAACGTCACACCGCGAGCCCGGGCTTGTAAGTTTTCGCTTGCTAACCCGGTTAACTCGAGTGCACTTTCGTAAGCAGATACGAATCCTTCAATAGCGATTGTGCGATAGTTGATTCCCAAGCGGTTGGCTAGGTCCAAAGCATCAGATTTCGAATGATCAGATGAATATTTAGATGGCAGTGAAACACCAAAAACATTTTGAGCGCCAATCGCATCAGCAGCAATGGCAGCTACTAGTGCGGAATCAATTCCACCAGAAAGTCCAAGAATTACAGACTTGAAACCATTTTTCTTCACGTAATCGCGTAAGCCAACGACTACCGCTGCATATTGGGTTTGGATGTCAGAAATTGCTGGTGCAACATTTGGCTTTAGTGGGGTGTATGGCTTGAATGGCCATTCACTAATAACTGCAACTTCAGTGCCGTCGCTCAGCACCTTGTTGGTGTCTGCAGCTTTCAGGTCCAGATCTAAAGTCAGTAAGCCTTCTTCGAATAAAGGTGCCCGACCTAGAAGTTGACCATTTTCGTTAACCACAATTGAATCGCCATCAAAAACTAATTCATCTTGGCCGCCAACCATATTTACATAAGCCAGTGAAGCCTTTGCTTCTTTGGCTCGTCGGCTGACCAATTCCAGCCGCGCATCATCTTTGTTGACTTCGTATGGAGAACCATTTATTACTAACAAAAGTCCGACGTTTTGTTTTGCAACTCTTGCGACGGGCCCACCTTCTTGCCATAGGTCTTCACATATTGCTAAAGCGATGTCTACGCCGCCTACGCGAATTACGGCAGATTTATCGCCGGCAACAAAGTTTCGGTATTCATCAAATACACCGTAATTTGGTAGATGATGTTTTGAGTAATCAACAATCACCTTACCTTGATGCAAAACGCTCAAAGTATTTGCAGGATTGCCTTTTGGTTTTCCAAGCTGGTCTATTTGCACCTTGTGTGTAGACAGGTGGCCAACTACAACAATTAAATCTCCAAGCCCATCGGCAACTAGATCCGAAGCAAGTTGTGAGACAGCTTGAACACTAGCCTCTTGAAATGATTCACGAAGGGCTAGATCTTCAATTGGATAACCGGTCAGCGTTGCGCACCAGGAGAGAGTTTCCAGCTATATCTCCCACAGTCGGATTGACTTGAGCGAGAGAGAGGCGGATTTGAGGCATAGGGCAAGAGTAATCAGCCAAATTGGTATCGACTTGTCACATTGCCGTAACACAAGTGAGGCACTATTGGCTCTAGGAGGAAACCATGGATAAGCAAACTGAATTCGTCCTGCGAAGCATTGAAGAGCGGGATATTCGATTTATTCGACTTTGGTTCACAGACGTTCTAGGAACGTTGAAATCAGTAGCGATTGCCCCGGCTGAACTCGAAGGCGCCTTTGAAGAAGGCCTTGGCTTTGATGGCTCGGCAATTCAAGGTTTTGCCCGCGTGCACGAAGCGGACATGTTGGCTATGCCAGACCCATCCACCTTCCAAGTTCTCCCATGGCGCGGCGACGTTAATGCAGTGGCAAGAATTTTCTGCGACATTCATATGCCAGATGGTTCTCCATCATTTGCAGATCCAAGATATGTTTTAAAGCGCGCACTTTCAAAAGCTGCTGATATGGGATTTACTTTCTACACGCATCCTGAAATTGAATTCTTCTTATTCAAAGATCTACCAGAACCTGGCCAATCGCCAGTTCCAATCGATTCAGTTGGATATTTTGATCATTCTCCACACGGCATCGGACACGATTTTCGTCGCTCTGCAATCACCATGCTCGAAGCTATGGGAATTAGTGTCGAATTTTCTCATCACGAAGGCGCACCTGGCCAACAGGAAATTGATTTGCGATATGCAGATGCGCTAACAACTGCTGACAACATTATGACTTTCCGAACAGTGATTAAGGAAGTTGCTTTGGAGCATGGTGTTTATGCATCGTTTATGCCAAAACCATTTACACAATACCCAGGTTCCGGAATGCATACTCATATGTCTTTATTCGAAGGTGACAAGAATGCGTTTCATGAACCAGGTGCTCCATATCAATTGAGCAAAGTTGGTCGCTCATTTGTGGCCGGATTGTTGACCCATGCTCCTGAAATTACTGCTGTGCTAAATCAATGGGTAAATTCCTACAAACGCCTTGCAGGTGGTGGTGAAGCGCCAGCACATATCTGTTGGGGCCATAACAACAGGTCAGCGTTGATTCGCATCCCTATGTATAAACCGGGCAAAGGACAAAGTACTCGAATTGAGATTCGTTCACTAGATAGTGCCACAAATCCATATCTTGCTTTTGCGGTGCTACTTAATGCTGGTTTGCGGGGAATCGAACAAGGCTACGAATTGCCACCAGGTGCCGAAGATGACGTTTGGTCACTTACTGATTCCGAGAGAGCCGCACTTGGTCTGAAACAACTTCCGACAAGTTTGGATCAAGCCATTGCGATTATGGAAAAGTCTGAATTGGTTGCTGAAACCCTTGGTGAGCATGTGTTTGATTTCTTCTTGCGCAATAAGCGTGCTGAATGGGACGAATACCGTAAGCAGGTCACCCCATACGAGTTATCAAAACACCTGCCAATCCTTTAGATTTCTCTAATGTCTGTAGACGAGGACGGCCGGCTAAATTCGGTTGAAGCAAGACTTGCCAAATTTGGTTTTGCAAACCCGAATAAAGCAGCCCTCTCGCTTTCTGAATTCCCAGAACTTCTCTCACATTCTGCTTTGTTGGAAGAATTTGGTTTAGCGGCGGACCCAGATTTAGCACTAGAAGCAACGGTAAATTGGTTTGTAAACGCATCTGAAAAATTGCGCATAATGTGGCTAGACGATGCTGGTGCCCGCAATCGATGGATAACTGTTGTGGGAAGCTCTGAAGCATTTGGGATCCACTGTGCGAAACACCCAGAATCAATTTCGATTTTTCTAGAAGAAGGCTTGTGGCAAAACATAGGCAATCGAAATACCGTAACCACACGCTTACTCGAAAGTGTTGGCGCTGAGTTAAGTAATGGCCGTTATGTTGCTCGCAGCGATGGGCAAGATGCGTTAATTAATTTACGTATTGCCTATCGATCGGAAGTCATTGCAGTTGCAATTCGCGATTTAAGTGAAATTGATGATTTAGCAGCAGTTGCCGAACGACTTTCATATATTGCTGACGGGGTGATCGAAGCTGCACTTGCAATAGCTTGGCGCACAGTAAATCCCGGCAAACCTAAGTCAGAACTTGCAGTGATTGCGATGGGAAAAACTGGTGGTCGTGAACTTAATTACATAAGTGACGTGGATGTAATTTATGTGGCTCGCGCATTTGATGGGGCAGAAGACTTTATTGATGAAGCCACGCGAGTTGCATCACAGATGATGCAAGTATGCGAAGCGCCAACTAGTGAAGGCATGATTTGGCAAGTTGATCCAAATCTAAGACCTGAAGGTAAAGACGGTGCACTTGTTCGCTCGCTAGAAGGTCACACTTCATATTATGAAAGATGGGCCAACACTTGGGAATTTCAGGCTTTACTAAAAGCACGCGCAATGGCAGGCAATGTGGAGCTTGGCCAGGAATATGTGGATGCAATGTTGCCATTTATCTGGCAAGCAGCAGCTAGACCTAATTTTGTGTCAGATGTTCAAGCAATGCGCCGGCGAGTAGTAGAAAACATTCCAGCGCGCGAACAAGACCGAGAACTAAAACTTGGAAGTGGTGGCCTTCGAGATGTTGAGTTTGCGGTACAACTTCTGCAACTTGTACACGGCCGTTCAGATGTGATGCTGCGAAGCTCAAATACGTTGCAAGCCCTCGAAGCTTTGGCTACTTGGGGTTATGTGGGCCGCGAGGATGCTTCAACCTTGGCTGCAGCCTATAAATTTGAACGGCGCTTAGAGCATCGCATTCAAATGTTCCAAATGCGTCGCACTCATTTAGTGCCTGAGGATGAAGTAGAACTGCGCCGCATTGGGCGATCTTTTGGCATGAAAAACGATCCAGCACAAGCTTTGTTACAGGCGTTGAACCGGCACAAGTTGGATGCGCGAAGATTGCATGAGAAATTGTTTTACCGCCCCTTGTTGCAGGCAGTTGTGCGTTTGGATGCAAATGATCAAAAACTATCGTTAGACGCAGCACAGGAGCGGTTGAAGGCACTGGGCTTCAACGACCCGGAAAGCGCCATGCGAAACCTGGCAGCTTTAAGTAGCGGTGTTTCTAGACGTGCCGCCATCCAAAAAACATTATTGCCAGTAATGCTTTCATGGATGGCCCAAACTCCGAATCCAGATGCAGGTCTATTCGCTTTTCGCAAAGTCAGTGATGCACTCGGTGCCACTCCCTGGTATTTGCGGCTGCTGCGTGACGAATCTGCAATAGCCGAGCGCTTGGCCTATTTACTGTCAGTAAGTAAATACTTCACAGATTTGGTTTTGAGTGCTCCGGAATCAGTAAATCTTCTTTCAGATGATGTGAATCTACGGCCCCGAGATGCTGGAACATTGCTTAAAGAAATGCAATCAGTTGGAAATCGTCACGACGATCTTGAAAGTGCGATAACGGCGATAAGGGCTATCAGGCAACGTGAACTTATTCGAATCTCAGCCGCAGACCTGCTAAAAACCATGAACCTAGAAGAGGTTCTTGTTGGGATCAGCGAATTGACTGAAGCCACGTTGTCAGTTGCACTCGACGTGGTAATCAAACATCATTTTGGGGATACACCTCCAACCTTGCGCATCGCGATGATTGGGCTTGGAAAACTTGGTGGACTTGAAATGAGTTATGCGAGTGATGTTGATGCGATATTTGTTTACGAACCCCTAGGTAATGGCGAGACAGCTGCAAACGATGCCCTAACAATCATTTCAACTTTGCAAAATTCATTAGGAGCCCCAGCGGCTGATCCGGCATTGTTAATTGATTTAGATCTGCGACCAGAAGGTAAGCAAGGCGCAATTGCACGAACTCTTGAATCTTATGCGAGCTATTACGAAAAGTGGTCGCTCACCTGGGAGAGCCAGGCTTTGCTTCGCGCATACTTTGTGGCAGGAGATGCAGATTTAGGAAATGCACTTACAAATTTGATTGACAAGCTTCGCTACCCCAAAAATGGATTAGATGAAAATGAATTACGTGATATCCGACGAATGAAAGCTCGCGTGGAAAGTGAACGCTTGCCTCGAGGTGCTGATCCTGCGATGCATTTGAAACTTGGCCCTGGTGGGATTTCAGACGTCGAATGGGTCGCGCAACTTTTGCAATTGCAATTTGCACAATCCCATGCTGAACTTCAGGACACTTCAACACTTGTAGTTTTAAACCAATTAGCAAAATTGGGATTGATAACAACTGAGGAATCCGAACTCTTAATTCAGGCATGGAAATACGCGGTGGAAATAAGAAATCAGCTTGTTCTGATCGGCGCTAAGGGACATGATTCAATTCCAAGTGACCCAAACACCT
>JAPLBX010000138.1 GCA_026392535.1 Actinomycetota bacterium | reverse complement strand
CCTTGGCTAATTGGGCCGCAAACTGACTCATGGCCGTTTGATTGAGCGGGTCTGAGCTGCCATCGACGGGCATTAATTCATCCGATAACTCATCAATGGGCATCAGGTTAACCATACCGTCCATAATGGAGTAATAGTCCTGCATCGATAAATCTGCAGACTGGGCAATTTCACCTTCAGTTGGGGCTCTGCCTAGTTCTTGCTCTAATTGCCGATTTAACTTTTCTAGACGGCTCAGATCATCGCGTTGATTGCGAGGGAGAATATCATTCTTTCGGCAAGAATCATAAATAGCGCCTTTAATGCGGGTCCTGGCATAAATTTCAAAGCTCAAATTAGGCTGCGGTTGGTAGCGCTTGAGAGCGTCTAGTAAGCCAATAAGACCTTCTTGAATTAAGTCATCTACCTCGACATTAGCTGGCAGTTTAGAGGCAACTTGGTACGCAATACGCTTGACAAGGGGCATATGCTTGGCCATTTCATCGCCATAATTGACCTCTTGTGCGTATGCTTTATTCATAACGTAAATGTACCAGTTAATTCGTAATCGATTGCGTTAAATGCTTAAAAAAACCTGCGGGCAAAACAAACTCATTCGAAGGACCATCCGTGGGGGTGGAGACCGATAAATCGTCTGGATCAATCACCACGCGCACAGCTTGGACGGCTTTCACCCAGCCCAGCATGACTAATTCTAAGCCCATGGCTGTTTGCGCAGCTTTTTGGAGCTTATCAAAAGCAGCTTCAGCTGCATCTTCTTCGGTACTTAAAATGAGGGTTGGGATAGGCGCTTCAGAATTGTATAAAGAGAATTGTCGGATCATGCCCATCGCTCGGGATAAGGATTCAAACTCCGGGGAGGCAATTAAGATGCGTGAAACGGACTTGCCAAAAAAACTCACAATATTGAATTCTGGATCATTGGTCGGAAAGATGATGTAATCAAATTCTAGATGCAACTCTTTCAGACGGTCGTCCAGATTAGGCATTTTAGCGCGGCGTACCTCGAAGGCGTGTCGCAACTTAGCGGCTGTGGCATACCAAAACTTTTCATCAATTTGCTTAATCGATTTATTCAAGGAGACCGAGTTGGTAAAGACTTGTCCCAAGTCATATTTGGTCGGATATAAAAAGCCAGACATCGTACGTCGATCGGAAAGAGGCACCTCGTCGATCATTAGAACTTGATGCCCGGCATTTTTGAGAGCCTGCGCTGTTCCGTGACCAACATGCACGACCGTATCGGGATCGAGGGCACAGGCCAGGCAGATTACTTGATTCTTGTCATCACCAAACATCGAGCGCAGGCCATCGGCCTGGTCTAAGCCTGCCGGGGTATTGACTGCGCTCATGGAGCCACTTTATTGAGCCAATCGCCTAAATGGTCGGATAGGACGGCAGGAATTTGATCGTCATTGATCGATAAGTCATCCGAATACGACCGTGAGCGCATCGCCCGGTGTGACAGATAGGCAATATCGGGTTGACTTAAATCCTCAGGCACGCGCTGACCATTGGAGAGGAACATGAGCGGTAGATTGTTGCGAATCAAACAATCAATGACGGGGGCTAATTGAGTTGCCTCATCAGTCTT
>JAPLBX010000077.1:5604-20460 GCA_026392535.1 Actinomycetota bacterium | reverse complement strand
TGATCGGTTTCAAACCCAATCCGGGGCACCAGCGCCTCAACCCGTAAAGCTTCGTATGCCCACATACCACTTGGCTTATCGCCAAGCACTTCTAGCAATTGATTTCTTGGCACCAAGATTTCACGTGCATTCCAGCTAAATGGTGAAAGCCAACTTAAAAACTTTTCATGTTTCTCATTCTTCGGCTGCCAAACAACAGCAAAATCTTGCGTCACATCCACAATCTCAATTTGGGATCTGAATTTCATTTTTTGCAGATAGGCGAGCAAGGAATCTTTGGCATTAGCTTCTGTCGTGATCCAAAGTGTTTCTTCATCGGCAATCACATGCAATTCGTTTTGAACAAAACCCTGCGGATTTAAATCCAATGTGATCGCGCTATCCCCAGATTGAATAGTCAAAAGTTCTTGGGTGGTTAGTGAATTAAGAAATATCTTTGCATCAGTACCGGTGATTGAAATTACTCCGCGATGTGATTGGTCCACGCTGCCATCACCGGAAATTAATTTTCTTTGTTCTGCAAATGGATCACCGAAATGCCAAGCAACTTCGGAATCTACAGTTTGAGTAGGTGGTGGGACTGCACCTGGAATTGCCAGTGAATTAGGAAGTGAATGTGAATTAGGGAGTGAATCTGAATTAGGCATTTTTAGTGTTTGCCACTGTTACCTGTTTCAACACATTTGCGGCAACGGCCATGAAACGCAACGTGTGAAACATCAACTTCATATCCTTTATCGGCTCGCAGGCTGCGAACAAGCGGTTCCATGATGTCTGCAGATATAGATTCCACCGTGCCACAGCCATCGCAAGCCAAGTGGATATGCGTATGGGAATCTATAGCGTGATAAGTGGGAGCGCCATGACCAATATGTGAATGAGTTACAAGTCCTACTTCTTCAAGCACTTCAATCGCCCGATAAATCGTTGAGAGGTTAACCCCACTTGCATGGCGTTGAACTTCAGCTAAAACTTCATCTGGAGTTCCATGACGCAATGTGTAGACAGCACTTAAAACAAGTTGACGCTGTGGCGTGATTCGGTAGCCGTGAGCGCGAAGTCTGCGATCCCAATCTTCCATCACAAGCGCCTCAATTGTGACCACATCTTGTCGATGTCTTTCGAGCCTTCAATACCAAATTCAAATACTGACATAAGTTGTTCGTTGACAAGTCCATAAGTGCGAGTGCCCGCTGTTGGCAAAATTCCTGATGCTTCATCAACTGCTTGCAAAACCATATGTGCGCCAGTGATTGTTGCGTTTTGTAATCCCGAGACAATTGTTGAACCAGTCCATAAGTTGTGATCTGTGGTTGCACTCAGTTCTAAACGAACCGCATTTGAAGATCCACCAACCCAAAGGCCAGCTTCTTCACGAAAAACTTCACCGCGTGCATCATCTTCGCCTAGCCACCAGCTTTTTGCGCGAAATTGCATTTCAGGTTTTTCACCAGTTGAGGAGAATTCAATAACTTCTTCAAACTTGCGGTGCTCCGCGCCAAATGGCTCGAAATAACCAATACCCGACCAAGTGCCGACCATCCATGACAAGTGTGCAATCTCTGGATGGACTCCGGCAAGAAGTTGAACTTCTTCAGACATTAATTTTGACCCTTAAACAATTTGTATAAAACATAGACCGAAAACCAGGCAATTGCACCCGAACAAATAACTAGCAGACCAGTAAAGAAATGTTCCATAGGCTCAAGCCTACCGCCGTCTTTATTGGTCTGCTAACTAGATTTTGTGCGAAATTAGAGTGAAAATTCCAGTTTCGTTGCACCTACTGATTGCACAACAACCTGCTTTTCAGCACTCTTTCCAGGCACTAGAACTTTGACAGTCCAAGTGGCCGGACGTGCGAAGAACCGATACTGACCGTTGGCATTCAAAGGTACTTCAGCAACAAAATCCCCGCCCGCGTCATGCAAACGTGCATAACCGGTTGCCGGATTTTCCCCGAGGCAAACTCGCCCTTCAATGATTGCTTGAGTTAGCAACAGAGCAGGATCTACTTCGTTAGCCACTTCCGGTGCTCCGCAGCTGCTCATACATTCCCCGGTGCATCGCCAACGGCTACTGGAACTCCAACAAGTGAACCGTATTCAGTCCAAGAACCGTCGTAGTTCTTAACTTTTGAAAGGCCGAGAAGTTCGTGCAAAACAAACCATGAATGTGCACTTCGTTCACCAATACGGCAATACGCGATAGTTTCCTTATTGAAATCAAAACCAGCATCTGCATACAACTTCTTCAAATCATCTGCTGACTTGAAAGTTCCATCTTCATTTGCAGCCTTGCTCCATGGAATATTGATTGCTGTTGGAACGTGACCTGCGATCTGTCCACCTTCTTGTGGCAAGTGAGCTGGTGCTTTGAGGCGACCTGCGTATTCATCTGGAGACCGAACATCAACTAAGTTTTTTGCACCGATTGATGAAACTACTTCGTCGCGGAAAGCGCGAAGTGAAAGATCCTGAGCTTTTGCAACATATGTAGTTGCAGCACGAGCTGGCACCTCGGAAACTAATTCGAGTCCATCAAGTTCCCACTTCTTACGTCCACCGTCGAGTAGGCGAACATCTTGGTGGCCGTAAAGCTTGAAGTACCAGTATGCATAAGCAGCGAACCAGTTGTTGTTTCCGCCGTAAAGGACCACTGTGTCATCATTCTTGATGCCACGTGAGGAAAGTAGCTCTGAGAACTGTTCTGCGTTTACAAAGTCGCGGCGGACTTTGTCTTGCAGGTCTTCTCGCCAATCTAGGCGAATTGCCTTACGGATGTGATTTGTTTCGTAGATGCTTGTATCTTCATCAACTTCGATGAAAACTACTTTTGCATCATCCAAATGCGCCAATGCCCATTCGGTGGTTACTAATGCTGTTGACATGATTTTCCTTTTGTGAGTGATTTTTGGTTTCGGTTTGTTGAGAAAGTTTTAGGCGAATTTTTTTATGAGTAAATACATTTCGCATCCAAGGCAGAAGTTAAAAGCTCCGTTCAAGAATGCTGCTGCTAATGCAAATCCGACAGCCACTGCGGTAACAGTTGCTGAACCGATTGCTAAACCAAGCAGCGCTGTGACGGCGAATCCCAAACCCACTGCCTGTGCGAAGCGTGGTGGTTGTGGATCTTCAAATTTGGTTGCCGGTGAAATTCGCGGCTTAACAAACTTCTTGAAGAGCAATCCGTATGGCTGAGCATGTGGACCAACAAATGCGCCAATAGCAAAAGCTGTTGTCTGCAATAGCAGCAGTGCAGTTGCGATAGCAGTTCCTTGGGCAAGGAAAACTATTGCTAAAACTATTGTGGTTATTACGGCGCCGAAACGTGGCCCGCGGACATCTAATTGTTGATTCGACATTTTTACTCCTGGTTTGTTGGTTGGTCAGATTTGAAAACTGATTAACAACATGCAGTTACCGAGCGGCGACCGTGGTCAACAACGCGGCGGCGAGTGAGGGTTACGAACATGGCAGGAGGTTAAGGAACTAACGTAGGCACCCGCCGAAACCGTCATTGAACGGACGATGGGTGCGAAAACTTCGCAATTGAGAGTCGTTGGCGCAGAATTGTGCTCAAACAGTGGCTGCCAAAACCAAAATCAGTTCATCTTGGCGCGGTACGCCAACAGCACGGTTTCGAACCCTGCCGTCTTTGTCGAGGACCAAAGTGGTTGGGGTTCGAGTAATTTCGAGTTCGCGAACTAGCTCCAGGTGAGATTCCGCGTCGATCTCAACATGGTTCACCCCATCAATAATCGATGCGGTTTTTGCTAGTACAACTTTGGTAGTTCGGCATGGCGCACAAAAGGCAGATGAAAACTGCAGAAGTGTTGCTCTGTCTCCAAGTGGCGAACCAATTTGTTGCGCCGAGACGATAACTCGATGGTTGTCTACTTTCGTTCTTCCTTCATTCCAGCGTCGAAATAATCCAAATGCAGATGCTAGAACCAAGATTGCGACTAACCAATAAACGTTATTCATCATGCATCAACGCTTTTCTTAATCCAAGCTGCGATGCGATCTATTAAAACTTCTGTCACAGCAGATTCAGCATGTCCCATTTCGGTTTCAAACCAGTACTCAGATTTACTTCCCTGCACTTGGCTTGCTCGTTCAGCCAACTTATCGCCGTGATGCCTTGGGAAATAGTCGTCGTACTTTCCTTGAATAATCAGCAATGGTCGCTTTGCTATTACCGCAACCGAATCTGCTGGATCTAAAGGTTGGATAATTGTTCGATCAATTGCTCGTTCATCTGGCCAAGTATTTTCGCCAAATCTCACCCGGCCCGATTTTTCTAAAAACTTTTGGCCGAAACGGTATTTCACCGCTAGATGCATCATTCGCATATTTCTAGATCCGCGATACCACCAATGAGAAACACCACCAATAGTTACAACTGCATCAGGAATGTTTTTAACAACTAAGCCTTGGTCGTAAAGTGGGAATTCTTTATTTTCATTTTGTAAAGTAGCGAGCGCAGCAGTTCTAACCACACTCGCTGCTCCCATTGAAAAACCGATCAGAACTACTTTTTTGGCACCAAGTTCTTTTGCCCAATCAATTGCAGCATCAACGTCTTGCACTTCTAGGTGGGACAGTGTGCAAGTGCCACTTGATTGTCCATGCCCACGTTGGTCGATTGCAATAACTTGGAAATACTTTTCCAGCCAGCCAAGGATTCGAGCATGCGAACCGTGTTTGTGGCCGCCAGTAATTCCATGGGCTACCACCACTGCGATATCGCCAGTGCCGCGACGAGTTGCATAAATAGTTTGACCATCAGCGGTATGCAAAAAGCGCTCTTCTAGCGGGACCGACCAGCGCACTTTTGCTGATTTTTCGGCTGTGTAAGGGTTACTCATAGGGCGTATAGTTCCACCTTTGCTAGAAGGGAGCGACATGTCGAATCTGCTCCTGCTGACTCGCGCTCTCACACCTTCATCCGAAGTTTTGCCTGCTTTAGGGCTGCTATCGCACCACGTGAAAGTAATGACTCCTGACGTGAGCGTCCTACTCGATGCGCCCCCTGTAGATGCCATCTTGATTGACGGCCGTAGAGATCTTCCAGCAATTCGCAGTTTTTGCCGCTTACTTCGCACAACCGGTGTGAGCGAGCCAGTAATTTTGATCACCACTGAAGGTGGCTTGGTTGCTGTAACGAACGAGTGGGGCGTCGATGACGTTGTGCTCGAAACTGCCGGACCAGCAGAAGTGGAAGCACGTCTTCGCCTAGCAATTGGTCGCATCGCTGCACAAAATGGTGAAACCGCAAATCAAAACGAGATTCAAGCTGGTGAACTTCATATTGATGAAGATTCATACACAGCAAAACTCCGCGGCAAACCAGTCGATTTAACTTTCAAAGAATTTGAACTTCTTAAGTACTTAGCCCAACATCCTGGAAGAGTTTTTACTCGCGCGCAGCTTTTGCAAGAAGTCTGGGGCTACGACTACTTCGGTGGCACTCGCACTGTTGATGTTCATGTACGTCGACTACGCGCAAAGCTCGGCGTGGAAAACGAATCAATGATTGGCACAGTTCGAAACGTTGGCTACCGCTTTACCGCGCCACGTTCTGAAGAAAGCCAAATCGAATCCCCAATTTTGAATTAGCATCATGGATGAACTAACTATCTCGGTTCATCAAAATTTAGATGACCAACTATCTTCAAACATTCAAGACCTACTTGCAGCCTGCGCAGATATCGATGGCTTGAATCCATTTTCAGAGCACACGATTTTGCATATGCAATATGGAAACGAAAGCCATGTCCAACACTTTTCATGCTCAGCCAGTGACCAGCTTGTTGGATATGCGCATGTGGATTTTGGTGACAAAATTTTTGGTGACATAGTTTTTGATGACATGGGTTTTGGTATCAACATTGAAGTGGCAGTGCTTCCAGATTACCGCCGTCACGGGGTTGGTAAAAAACTCATAGAAAAGATTTTGCAAAATCACTCAACTAGGCCGATTCGATTGTGGGCACATGGTTTAAACACTGGGGCTGCTTCCCTTGCAGTGAGTTGCGGCTTCAAACAGGTTCGGACACTTTGGCAAATGCGCCGATCTCTAATTACTCAAATCCCGCAAGCCCGATTGCCAGAGGGATTAAACATTCGTAATTTTGATGCGGAAAACGATTTAGATTCTTTGCTTGCTTGCAATCAAGTAGCTTTTGAAAATCATCCCGAACAAGGACAATGGACTAAATCAAATATGCAGCAACGAATGAGTGAATCTTGGTTTGATCCAAATGGACTAAAAGTCGCAACTCATAATGATGAGATTGTGGCTTATTCCTGGATGAAGGTTGATGAAGCGAATGCTGGCTCAAAACTCGGTGAGATTTATGTTGTAGGAGTTCACCCCGCTTGGCAAAAACATGGGCTTGGTCGATTTCTAACTTTAGAAGGTTTGCGATATTTGCGAAGCCTCAACTTGAACACTGCGCTTTTATATGTTGATGCTGAGAACGAGAAGGCAATTACTTTGTATCAATCTCTTGGTTTTTCTCATTGGGACACTGACACTTCATTTCAACTTGATTAGTGCGCAGCCTTGGTTAGTCGATCTCTAATCGCAATCGCAATATCGTCGCCTTCTGGCATTACCGCAATAATCGTTTGCAGGATTTGCCTATCTCCTTCGCGCAATGCTTCATAAACAACATGCGCGTAATCATTATTGGACTGTGGCATTGCCAGCCTGATACAGCCATTTGGTGTGCCAATCTTTTCTTGAGCAATTAACCCAACAAATTGCTTAGCTGGAATCTGCTTCATCAGCTCTAGCAAATCAGATTCATCCTTCGCCAGAAGGACTTTGGCATTGGGCGAATAATGAGATTCCAGTAAACCAGGTGCTTTGATGTGGGAAGTTTCTAATTCAACTTTTTTCACATTTAGTACTACGTCGATTTCCTCCTGCGTTATCGCACCTGGCCGCAAAACGGTTGGATGTTTTGTAGTGCAATTTACGATTGTGGATTCAACGCCAACTTCACAAGGCCCACCATCTATAACTGCATCTAGATCTGCATCGAGGTAATCTTGCAAGTCGGCAATCACGTGTTCTGCAGTTGTGGGGCTAACCGAACCAAATCGGTTTGCACTAGGTGCTGCTAAACCCGTTCCAAGTTCTTGCAAAATCTTCAATGCAACCGGATGCGATGGCATACGAAGTGCCACTGTCTCTTGACCACCGGTGAGCCAATCTCCAGCAATCACTTTTCGTTTAACAATGATGGTCAAAGGACCTGGCCAAAACTTTTCTGCCAGCAATCTAGTATCGCTTGAAATCTCATGGCCCCAAAAATCGAGTTCTTCAATTGAGCCGATGTGAACAATCACCGGATGATCAAGCGGGCGACCCTTGACTTCATAAATCCGTCTGACAGCCTTTTCATCAGTCGCAATTGCAGCCAATCCGTAAACTGTTTCGGTTGGTAAGCCAAGCAATCCACCAGCCCTCAATATGGTTATTGCTGCAGAATATTCAGCTTCGGCTAGCACTCGGGGTTGGTTCATTGGGTTAGTCTCGCAGACGAATTAGGGCGAATTGAGCGCCTAATCTCAGTGGGTTACCCTTCGCCCTGCACCTCAGGATTTCACTGGTGTGTGGGCCTCTAGCTCAGTTGGTAGAGCAACGGACTTTTAATCCGTGGGTCGACGGTTCGAGCCCGTCGGGGCCTACAAGTACTTATTCCAAAACCCAACAAGCACTTTTGCTGTTTGCTTCGGGTCTTCTTCATTTGGGCAATGTCCACAGCCACTTATCACTGAGACTGGTGAGCCAAGTCTTGCTGCAACTGCATCTTGTTGGGCAGGTGACCAAGCATCATCAAATTCACCATACACCGTATGAAAAGGAATCTTGATTTCTTTAAGTTGATTCGTACGATCCGGTTCATCAACAATCATGTCCACGGTCGCCATAAGTGATTTTGGATCTGTTGAAGTCCATCGTTTGTAAATTTGTTGTGGCCAGTTGTCATTCGGTCCAAATGAGATTTCTGAATCAGGATTATCACGAAGTGAATTCCAGATTTCTTCCATAGTTTTTCCATGCATGAAATCTCGTAAGTTTGCAATGCCTGCAACTGTGTCAGTTGCGGTTGGACCTGTGCCAAACAATGTGAATGATAAAAATCTCGAAGGATGGCTGACCACAGCAAGTCTTGCCACCATCCCGCCAAAGGAATGCCCAAGCAGATGAACCTTTTCAATTTGTAAAGCATCTTGAATCGCAACAACATCATCTGCGAACTGCTCAATTGTGTAAGTAGATTCATCTGCGTGAGTGCTTTGATTATGTCCGCGATGGTCGTGAGCTATGACCCGAAAACCAGCACCCGCAAGCAATTGGGAAAGTTCCCAAAAGTCTTCTTTACTTCAGACGGAAATGATGACTCAATTCTCGAATGGATTGAAGAACCAAGTGAAGCTGAATCCCGCATTTTGGTGCACGGTATTGCCGGCTTTCTAGACGCTGGACATGCAGTGAAAACTGCAGTGGAACATCTATTACAAACTACAGACAATCGAGTATTAGCAGCGTTCGATATTGATTTACTTTTTGACTATCGAGGACGACGCCCTCGGATGACTTATCTTGCAGATCGTTTTAGCGAAATTGATTTGCCAGTCTTACAACTCGTGGAATGCACTGACGATCGCGGACACACATTTTTGCTGTTGCATGGAGTCGAACCAGACACTGGTTGGATGACAATTGTTGACACAGTAATTGATTTAGTTGAATCATTAGATGTTTCGCTAACTGTTGGAATTCAAGCTTTCCCATTCCCCGCTCCTCACACGCGCCCAATCGCTGTGACTGCACATTCAACAGATCCAATGTTGATTGAAGGTCGAATTCCATGGGTTGGCGAAATGGAAGTGCCTGGCTCGCTTGCAAACTACATTGAACTTCAACTTGGACGCGAAGGCCATCGCGCGATTGGTTTTGCAGCTCATGTTCCGCATTACCTTGCAAATGTTGATCATCCGCGTAGTGCGTTGACCCTTTTGAGTGAAATTTCAACAACGACAGGTTTGAGCTTCCCGCTTGACGCTATCCGCAATCTGTCCGATTCATCCGATGTTGATCTGAACGCTCAATTGAAGGAAAACTCTGAAAATCTGGCAGTGGTGCGAGGCCTCGAACAATCGTTTGACGAGATAGTCGCCTCGCGTGGAGGAGCTAATCCAAATCGCACTGCTTCTGGTGATGACATCGCCGCCCAAGTGGAGAAATTCCTCGCTGAAATGGATGCTCGCGAGCGCGACTCTGAGTAATTCAGTTTAGACTTGAGCCTCGCTCAAATGCTTAGGAATTCAATGAAATCACGCACAATCACCATCCTCGCTGCCCTTATTCTGGGCATATATGCGCTAAGTGGTTGTGGGGTTTCCCAAGCATCAGAGCCAAACAAAGTCGTGGTTGAAGACCCGACTGAACCGGTGACTAAGACGGTTTCCATATCAGGCTCAGGCGATGTGCTGGCACATTCGCGTCAATACAACGTAGCTTGGAACGGCAAGACATATGACTTCTCAAATCAATTCTCAAAAATGTACAAGCTACTAACGGCTGATGTGAACATATGCCATCTTGAAACTCCGCTTTCTAAAGGCACTCCTAGTGGCTATCCAGTTTTCAGCACGCCAGTTTCATTAGCCCAAGACTTGAAAGATGCTGGTTGGGATGGATGCTCCGTAGCATCAAATCATTCGCTTGATCAAGGTAAGAGCGGCGTGTTTTCAACTTTGAAATATATGAAGGCTGCCGGCTTAGTTACAGCTGGTGCAAAAACCAAGGCCACTGATAGCACTATCGGTTGGTATACAACCGACCAAGGTGTGACTGTTGCACAACTTTCTTATGCATGGGGTTTTAATGGAATTCCAATGCCTTCTGATACTCCATGGTTAGTTAACAAAATTGGCACCAAACGCATCATTGCTGAAGCAAAAGCTGCTAAGAACAGTGGCGCTGATGTTGTGATTGTTTCTATGCACTGGGGAAATGAATACTGGGACAACCCAAGTGACCTACAAAAAGCTCAGGCAAAAGAACTGACTGCATCGCCTTATATCGACGGTATCATCGGTCATCATCCACACGTAATCGAACCTGCAAAAATCATCAACGGGAAACCTGTCGTCTACAGCATGGGAAACATCTGGTCTGGCCAAGGTCCATGGGCAGATTTACCTCGTGGACAACATGGTGTTGTTGTAACTTTAAATTTTGAAATCACCGATGGTGTTGTCACATACACCGGCGGAACCTTCGTGCCAACTTTAACTTTGGAATGGACCTGGGTGATCAAGGATGCTCGCGATGTTGATCGTTCAGACCAGATTGCTGAAGCTTGCCGAGCTATCAAGGATGCAGCGGATCACCTCTATCCAGTCCTTGATGGCCCGACTAAGTGTCCTAAATAGCCTTCTAAACAAAGGATTTTTTATGATTCTCGAAACTGCATTTATACATGTAAAACCAGGTCAAGAAGCTGATTTCTTAGTCGCATTGGAAGCTGCTAAAGATGTACTCTCACAAGCTACTGGCTGGAAATCAATTTCAGTGAAACAGGGAATTGAAAGAAGTTCGACTTTTATGTTGGCACTTGAATGGGAAACCCTTGACAACCACACTGTTGATTTCAGGGAAGGACCACTGTTTGCTCAATGGCGAGCAATCATCGGTCCATTTTTTGATAGCCCACCAGATGTAGAACACTGGACCTACCACTAAATCCTTACGCAGCTTTTGTGTAGTCGCCTTTGCTGGTCAGATGAAAGCCTTTGCATTCCTTGCACCTATATGCGCGGCACTCTTGTCGAAGAGTTTGTTGACTTGAGGCAGTAGCGGTTGTTCTGCGATTCTTTGCTGCGTGTAGTGCAGTGACCGCATGGTCGTGATCTTTGAATCTCACCTTTCCACATGGGCAAGTCCGATCATGATCTTTTGGAGCTCGGAAATGGGCTTTTGCATTCCAGGGTTGTTTCTTAGCCATGTTAAGAGGCTTCCTTTCTCAGTCTTGCTTTGTAGCGGTATATTGAACGTTCGTCCACTCGATACTTTGCTGCAATTTGAGTCACGGTGAGAATTTCAGATTCAATGTCAAATCTAATCTCTGCAGCTTCTCGGCGAAACTCTGGAGTTATCACCGATACTGAATTAAGTGTTTGTCGTTCACTTGGAGTAGTTCCTGCCCAGATGCCATACATTTCATTTCGGATTGCGTATTCAAGGCAATGTTCAAGAACTGGGCAAATTGAACAAAGCGAAATCGCTATTTCTTGTTCGGCAATTTCTTCCGAAAAAAATATATCCGGATCAACGACATCATTACACATTCCTTCTTGAATAAGGATTTTTGGTAGTTGTTCAACTTGTGCATTTGTGTATGGGAGTTGGGTTGGTGCAGCCAATGTATAACCTTTCAATCGTTTCAAACTGACGAGATGAGTCCAGATGAACTAGTAACTACTAGATCTGAACTAGATGGATCAGTCAAACGACTAACCCGCGCTTCCGGTTAAACCCCGGGGTTTGCCTTCGTAAGCAAACCGATTGAGGTTTAGCTGGCAGGTCTTTCATCGGTTCCACCGTGCGCGGGATGCGCGGTTGGCGCCAACCAGCCGATGAGCTGTGAGTTGGACCTTCTATTGACCAGTACTTTTTTATTGAAAAGTGCTTTTATATTGACCAGTACTTTTGTAATAAATTGTGAATTGTTCCTTATGCGACTTAACGGTCGAATGGATGATGCAGCTTGAACTAAATTGCCCTGAAGGCAGTTGACTGCGTTTTCCATGTCTTCTCCCGTATTTGTCTCGATTGCCAAGTCTGCAAATGTCTCAGCGGCGGGACTATAAATGAGGCCACTGACATGAGCTGCTTAAAAAGTCCCTCCACACAAAGAAGTGGAGGAAAGAAGAGGCGTTGCCTGAGCCAACAAGTGGGCATAAAAAGACTCTGGGAGCCCGCTAAGGCGGACTCCCAGAGTTCTAGTTATAAGTGGTTGCCTAAGCAATCTCTTAGTTTGTTGTGGCCACAATCTGGCTAGCCACGGTGTGACGGCCATGTGTGACGATCACGTTGTCTCTCATTCCTAGACGAGGTAGAACGCGGGTGAAATCACCATCGCCATTCTCATCAAGGTGATTGAACCAGCGTAGAACAACTTATATTTGGACTACTTCTCCAAGATATGGCATTGGGTTGGTTAGGAAGCGGATAACCAGCATACGAAGGCTAAATTTTTGATTTAGTGTTGCCATATCCAAACAATCGGAGGTAACAATGAAGTTCATAGGCTCAAAATTCGGCCTTCCAATCGCATCAGCTGTTGCTGTTTTAGCTCTAGTCGGTGCCCAAGCCATGGCTCTAAGCCAAACCCCAGGTGAAGAAATCACCAACCCAGTAGCTGAAGCTGATGTTTCTAGCGATCCAGTGGTTTCTGATCCGACGCTAACCCCTATCGACATTCCAACTGACGGATCTACCGCATTGCCAATTGGCGATGACGATGGATACGAAGACGATGCATACGAAGATGATTCTGAAGATAGCCAAGATGATTCATACGAAGACGATTCAGATGATCAGTCTGGAGACGATGAAGATTCAGACGATGAAGAAGAAGACGATTCAGATGATGAAGGCGACGACGACTAACGTCGAGCGTTCTCACCAACGGCAATTCCAGTCAATGTAATTGCCCCGCCGACCAATTGCCAAGGTGTCAAACTCTCCGACATCACAATCCAGGCAATCACGGAAGCGAAGATAGGTTCGGTCATTCCGGTGGCAGATGCTTGTTGCGAAGAAATAAATTTCATCGCAGCGAGCGCCAGCCAAAAAGGAATGACCGTTCCTAGTATTACCATCCAGATTACTAAAATAAATTGTGGAGCGACGATTCCGTTTAGGTTTGCATCACCTTGCAAGTAGTTCCACGGAAAATCCCACCAAGGTTTAAAGATCGCCCAAAAAACTGTTGCAAAGAAAAAACCCCACATTGTTAATGACAAAGAATCACGGGGCGCATCTAGGTGCAGGATTTTTTCTCCAGTTACGAAATACAAACTTAAAGCTGCAGCTGCACCGAATCCCGAAATTATTCCGATTGGATTTAGAGAAAATCCTTGCCAAACTTGCGTGACGAGAAATAATCCGAAAATCGCTATCGCTAGGCCAACCCAAGTAAAACGTGGGACATGATGATTCCAAACGAATTTAACCCATACTGCAACCATTAGCGGCGATGTGAATTCAATAATTAATGCCACACCAACTGGCAACAGATGAATGGCCACAAAATAAAGCCACTGCGTCATAGTCACGCCCAACACGCCATACATAGCAATGAGTTTGAATTCCTGCATTGAGTTAAAGCGCAATGCTTTACGGTTAATAATTGCGATCACAAGAAATAGAACGAGCCAAGCAAGGGTTACCCGCAGTTGAGAAAGTCGAGCTGGATCAATTTTGGTATCAAGCAAGATTTTTGAAACGGTTCCGTTTATTCCCCAAAGAAACGCTGCGATTAAGTAAAGCCCATAACCAATAAGGTTTTTGGATTCCGGTTTAGATTTACTCACCTATAAAACTTCTTTATATAAGTCAATGGTTTTTAAAGCGATAGATTCCCAAGCGAATTCCCTACCGGCTCGAATTCTGCCAGCTTTGCCCATTTCTTTTACATTTGCATTTGAAAGAACATTGTTTAGGGCTATTGCAAACCGATTCTCAAAATCAGAAACGTCATTGGCGGTGTAGTCGACTAGTAGCCCGGTTTCGCCATCAACCACAACTTCAGGAATCCCACCAACAGCACTAGCTACAACTGGTGTTTCACAAGCCATTGCTTCAAGATTGACAATACCTAATGGTTCGTAGATAGATGGACACGCAAATACAGTTGCATGGGACAACAAAACAATTAATTCTGATTTTGAAACTTGGGCATTTATGTGAACGATGCCATCTGGGCGCGATGAAGCGAATTCTGCAACAGCTGCCAAAACCTCATCGCCTATCTGTTTTTCATCAGGTGAAGATGCAGCCAAAACCAATTGCACGCCAGCAGGTAATTGTTTGGCGGCTCGAATCAAATGAATCAACCCTTTTTGACGAGTGATGCGCCCGACAAACAAAACGATTGGACGATTCGGATCAATGTTGTATTTGGTTAAAACAGCTTCATCAAATGTTGGCTTGAAAGTTTCAACATCGATCCCGTTGTGGATGACTGCAACTTTTTCAGGGTCAACAAACGGATAGCACTCCAGCACATCCCGTTTCATTCCTGCGCTAACTGCAATAACTCGGTCCGCGGCGCGATAAGTCTCGGCTTCGATCCAGGAAGAGATTTTGTAGCCGCCACCTAGCTGCTCGGCTTTCCAAGGCCGCTTAGGCTCTAAGGAATGTGCGGTGAGGATATGAGGAATATTCGAAGTCAATGCGGCTAAATGCCCAGCTAGGTTGGCATACCAAGTGTGAGAGTGCACTAAATCAAACTTTGATGCAGATATATAGGTAGCCATTTCCACATCTGTCTGGACTACTGAGAGCGCAGGGTTTACTCCAGGATCGCTTCGCAACTCGAATGCCTTGGCCGTTTCCCTAGGTGCTCCCATACAGATTACTTCGAGCGAGATGTGACTTTTCAGTGAATTAACGAGTTCGGCAACGTGAACACCTGCTCCGCCATAGACCTCAGGTGGGAACTCTCTCGAAACGACTGCCAAACGCATAGGGGCAAAGACTAGATGTATGAGTGTTTGAACTCTAGGGTTGGTTTATGACTCACAGTCCAAAAGTTCTAGGAAT
>JAPLBX010000077.1:0-5597 GCA_026392535.1 Actinomycetota bacterium | reverse complement strand
TCGCGGGTGGTGATGGCAAACGCTTGATGCCGCTGACCGCTGACCGGGCCAAACCAGCCGTTCCTTTTGGAGGCAATTACCGTCTGATTGATTTTGTGCTGAGCAATATTGCAAATGCTGGGTTTCGGCGCATCTGTGTTTTGACCCAATACAAGTCACACTCGCTCGACCGACACATTTCAACGGCTTGGCGACAAGCTTCAATGTTCGGTGACTACATAACACCAGTTCCAGCCCAACAGCGTTTAGGACCACGTTGGTATACCGGTTCAGCTGATGCGATTTTGCAGTCATTGAATTTAATTTATGACGAACAACCAGATTATGTTTTGGTTTTTGGTGCAGACCACGTGTATCGAATGGATCCCGCTCAAATGTTGGATCAACATATTTCAACTGGTGCATCTGTAACAGTTGCAGGGATTCGACAACCAAGATCTCAAGCACATGATTTTGGTGTCATCGAAACTGCACCGGATGGAAAGAAGATTGCCAACTTCTTAGAAAAACCAATTGACCCACCAGCAATTCCAGGTTCTCCAAATGAATCATTCGTCTCGATGGGTAATTACATTTTCACAACTAGCGCGTTAATTGAAGCACTGCTTAGCGACGCTGAAGACGAAAATTCATTGCATGACATGGGCGCAAACATCATTCCAATGCTTACAGCTCAAGGCAGCGCAATGGTTTATGACTTTGCTGACAATAGTGTTCCTGGCGCATCAGATCGCGATACTGGATATTGGCGCGATGTGGGTACGCTCGATAGTTACCACGAAGCACACATGGATTTGGTTTCTGTGCATCCAATTTTTAATCTCTACAACAACCGTTGGCCAATATTGAGCCATGTGCCACCATCACCACCAGCGAAATTTGTTGAAGGTGGAACAGCCCACGACAGCATTATTGGTGCAGGTTCAATCATCGCTGGTGGGCATGTTCGCTTCTCTGTTGTTTCTACGGATGTGCTGGTGAGTGAAGGTGCATTTGTTGAAGGTTCAGTTTTAATGCCAGGAGTTCGAATCGAACGCGGAGCTGTTGTGCGAAATGCGATTCTGGACAAAAACGTGGTTGTGCCAGCTGGTGTGAAAATAGGTATTGATTTAGAGACTGATCGTGAGCGTTACACCGTTACTCAGTCCGGAATAGTTGCAGTCGGAAAAGGAATTGTTCTAGCGCGCTAAAAGTTAATCAATAGATTTTGATTGCGACTCAGCGCTATGTTCAACAACAAATTTTTGTTTCTCGCGAAGATTTCCCGATTCTTTTATCGGTCGGTGATAAACCACAAATTGACCTGGCTTTAATTTTGAAACCGGTTCACGACTACCTGAGACCTTGGTAATTGTGCGAATTAAAAGTGGCATTACTGGGCGATGCGAACAAAGTACGGCAGGGTCTGGAATCGAAATCAATTCTTTAATTCTTGTCTTCGCTGTTATTGGATCTTCAACTGCTCCTTCTTCCGAAAAAGCTTCTTCAAGATTAAGGCTTGCTTTGGTTGCAAATGCAGGTGCCAATGTGTCCACACACCTCTTCGAGATAGATGAGTATGCGTACTCAATTCCATAAGCATTAAGTGCATCTGCAATCGCTTGGGTGTATCCCATCCCTTCTTCGGAAAGTGGGCGCAGCTGATCGGCTGGTGGCTTGCCGGCGTGACGTTCAGCGAAATCAACACGTTTTTCTGCATCTGAATGGCGCAGCAAAATAAATGGCACTGTATTTCGGCTTAAACCAATAGCTTCTTTGACAACTTCTACATCTTGTTCATAAGTAAGAGCACCGGAAATTTTAGAAACACGAACCCAACGAAGTTCATCAACCTCATCATTTGGTTCCCATCCGATCGGCATGTCCCGCACTCCGTTTGCAATTTCTGGATCAACTACTTTGGCTAACCAATAGTGAACAATTTTGGGATAACCCAATGATTCATAAGTAATAGGTTTTAATGGCACACCAAGAATTACTTCAATGCCAGTTTCTTCCAGAGTTTCACGAAAGGCAGTCGCCGCCATGTATTCGCCTTTTTCGCGCTTTCCCTTTGGCAAAGACCAATCATTGCGGTGTGAGCGATGTACTATCAAAACTTCAGTTGTTTTGCCTTTTCCACGCAAAACAACCGTTCCAGCTGCTCGAATAATTGTTTTCACGCAGATCTAGGACCAGGATGTCGACCAATGAGGTAAGTCTGGAAATCTAGAAGTAAATTTCCATTTTCATCATGCGAGATTTGTTCCCAAGTTCCATTTCCATCTAGTTTCCAATGGCGGACGTTGTCTGAAATACCGACTTCCAAAATTTCAGCCAAGTAACGACGGTGGTCAGCTTGGCGAATTTCAACCAAAGTTTCCACTCGACGATCTAGGTTTCTATGCATCATGTCTGCCGAGCCAATGAAATATTTTGTGTCCTGCCCAGCACCGAACACATATAAACGACTGTGTTCAAGGAATCGACCCAGGATTGAATGAACCCGAATGTTTTCTGACAATCCTGGAACGCCTGGTTTCAAAGCACATATTCCACGAACTAATAAATCTATTTGAACACCAGCTTGGGATGCACGATATAAAGCATCGGTAATTAATTCATCCACTATCGCATTGCATTTGAATTGAATGCGTGCTTCTTGGCCGTTTTGTTTTCTAGCTATTTGTTCTTCAATCAAGGCAACTAAACCAACACGAACACCAGCAGGAGCAACTAATAACCGTTTGTATTCTGCTCCAACTGCATATCCAGACAATACGTTGAACAAAGTTGCAACATCTGCAGTGATTTCAAGGTCAGTCGAAAGAATTCCAAGGTCTTCATATAAACGCGCAGTCTTTGGATGGTAGTTACCAGTTCCAATATGGACGTAGCGACGTAAGTCGTCGCCTTCGTCGCGAACCACCATTGAAAGTTTGCAGTGAGTCTTCAAGCCAACCAAACCATGAACTACGTGCACGCCTGCTTCTTCAAGTTTGCGAGCCCATTCAATGTTTGCTTCTTCATCGAATCGGGCTTTGATTTCAACTAAAGCCAACACTTGCTTGCCAGCTTCAGCGGCTGCAATCAAGGCCTTCACGATTGGTGAGTCACCTGAAGTGCGGTAAAGGGTTTGTTTGATGGCAAGTACTTGTGGATCTCTCGCCGCTTGTTCTAAGAACAACTGCACACTTGTTGAAAAAGCATCATACGGATGGTGAAGCAAAATGTCTTGTTTGCTCATAGCTTCCAAAACGTTTGGCTCACTTGCAGACTCTGCATTCGCAAGATGAACGCTAGTTTTTGGCACAAAAGCTGGATATTTAAACTCGTCACGCTTGATGTTCGCAATAGTCTCTAGACCGCGCAAATCGAGTGGCCAAGGAAGCTGGAATACCTCTTCTGGTTCAACTTCCAATTCTTCAATTAAAAGTTCCAGGATGTCTTGCTCAATCGAGTTTTCAACCTCTAATCGAACAGCAGGGCCAAAGCGACGGCGAGTTAATTCCCGCTCTAATGCTGCAAGTAGGTTTTCTGCGTCATCTTCTTCAACTTCTAAATCTTCATTGCGTGTGACGCGGAAGAAGTGGTGTTTCATAATTTCCATACCCGGAAATAATGAAGACAAATGCGCTGCAATAACATCTTCAATTGGTACAAATAAATCTTCAGTTTTTGATGCCCGAATAAATCGATCCATAAGTGGTGGCACTTTGATTCGGGCAAAAAGGTCTTGACCGGTCATCGGGTTCTTAACCGAAATTGCAAGGTTTAATGACAGCCCAGAAATATATGGAAATGGATGAGATGGATCAACAGCTAGTGGGGTGAGAATTGGGAACACTTTGTGATGAAACCAAGTTGCAAGCCGAGTTTGATTGTCGGCATCAACTTCATCCCAGCGAACAATACGAATTCCATGTTTAGCGAGTTCTGGTAACAACTCATCGTGCAGCAATGTGGTTTGAGCAAGTTGCAAATCTCTACTGCGAAGCAATACGTCACGATGGGTTTCGCGAGGGAGCTTTCCGCTAACTGCACGAGTTGCAATTCCGGCAGCTATGCGGCGCTTGAGACCAGCAACTCGAACCATGAAGAACTCGTCCAAATTGTTTGTGAAAATAGTTAGAAAACGAATTTTCTCCAAGAGCGGGGTATCTGGAGTTTTTGCAAGATCCAAAACTCGTTGATTAAACGAAATCCAGGAGAGCTCTCGATCGAGAAATCTGTCTTGAGGAAGTTGCGTATTCACAGAATTACCTTGCCACATAAAAGTTAATAATTTGAGTCGAAAATTCTCATTGTTAACTCAAATCAAAGTCTTGCGACCCCGACGGGACTCGAACCCGCGACCTTCGCCGTGACAGGGCGACGCGCTAACCAACTGCGCTACGGGGCCTTGCGGCCTCTTAACTTGCCGAGTACCCCCAACGGGATTCGAACCCGTGCTACCGCCGTGAAAGGGCGGCGTCCTAGGCCACTAGACGATGGGGGCCAGGTGCAAGTTGCTCTTACGAGCAGGCGAAGAGTACGGGAGAGTGAACATTGAACCAAACTCGGGGTTTTTACTCTTAAAACACTAAAGGTCGAAGAACATCTCTGCACTTCGACCTATGTGTGGCCAGGGACAGGATCGAACTGTCGACCTTCCACTTTTCAGGCGGACGCTCGTACCGACTGAGCTACCTGGCCATTTCACAGACCTAAATCTGTGAGCGGGCGAATACTAGCCATGAACCTGCGGACTAATAAATCCGGCTATTGATGGCTCGGGCGCGCGAAATCTCAGTGCCAGAAGCGAGTTGGAACTGCAAAGCGCTAGCCAATTGGGTGGCTTTATCCACCTGCCCAGCATCTAAGTAATAGGTGACGGCCAGAGTTAGATTTTCCGTAGCTTCACGCATATCTTTGCGAACTAGTGACTGTAGTTCATGAAAGCGTGCAAGTTTGGCTGGATCATCTGCAAAGAATTTTCCATCAATTAATTCGACCAATGCTTTGGTTAGCAATTCACCTTCGGGAGACGTGAGTTCTGGGATTCCGCCCGCCACAATGAACTCAGGCTTAAGGCAAACGATCGCATTCACAATACTTTGGTTTTCTAAAAAGACAGCTTTACTTTCCAATTCAAAGAGAGCGTCCATATTTGGATTTGCAAAGCTGAAAGGTTTGCCAGATTCACTCGCCAGTTGAACTTCTAATTCAAGTTGTAGTTTCACAAGTGAGAGCATCGATTGTGGATTATTTAGATCGTGCTCGCGATTGCATTCTTGTAGATTGATTTTCTTGGCCGATTTATCGCAGCCATCTAGTCGTAATTGGGCTAGCGGAATATTTCCCAGTCCCAAGGCAGCATGCGCCGCATCCGCCTCCACCACCACCGCCTCGGCAAAATCACCAGCCATTTTCAACACTTCTGCGGCAGTTGTTAGTTTTTCATATGCAGACTCATGTTGCCCAAGGCGATTCATTGCATGACCTATGTTTGCAATCGCAATCGCAGCTTCTTTCGGGAATCGCTGTCCCAGTGCTCGCTCTTTTACCGAATCTGCAATCTCAATTGCCTGCTCAAAGTTACCTAGTTCTCGATGAATTTCAGAGAGTCGATTTCCGCG
>JAPLBX010000016.1 GCA_026392535.1 Actinomycetota bacterium | reverse complement strand
TTGCAGTTGCTCATGATTTCTTTGCAACTGAAGATTCGAAAGAGATCTTTGGGCCCTCGGTAGCACAAGAAAAAGATACTCAAAATTGGGACTCCGTTTTGAAATTCAAACAATGAAAACTGTTAAGCAGGCTTTTGACAATTTTGGAATCATGAATCCAGGTGTGATTTTTCCACTTGAAAAGTAGTGGATATTAAAAAGCTCGGTCGCTGCCGACGGGGGATGCGACAGCGACCGAGTGAGTCAAATTTAGGGGCAATCATGCTTCGGCGCAAATTTTAATTGACGCGTGTCTGATTAATTTTGTTAAATTCTGATGCACGAATTTGCAGATGAACTTTCGTTTCAATACCTCAAATCAATAGTTAATAAGTTCTGACAATGCGACGAATGCAAAGATTGTTAAGACGATTGCTGTGACTAAATGCAAAATGTCAGGACGAAGCTTGTCTTTGATTCGATTACCCAGCCAAACACCTAAGCCTGCAACGGTAATTTCTGCCAACCAAGCGCCAAGGCCAACCGAAAGTGCATTTCCAGTTGCAGCAGAATTTGCGGCCGCACTTAGTTGAGTGATGTCTCCCCATTCGGCTGTGAAAACAATTCCCAGAGTTAAAAGTGCAGCACCAAACCAAGTTTTTTGCACTTTCGCAACGATTTGCTCCGCTTCGAGATGTAAACCTCGCTCTTTCCAAGCGCTTCTATACAAAACAATTGCACCAATTGCGAAGATCATCATGACAATTCCGGCAACCAGATCGTGTGGAAGTTTGGTTAGGAGCTGACCGGCCGAGACGGCGATAATTGCTTGCAGACCAAAGGCAATAGAAGCACCGACCCAAACAGCCGACCGCTTTTGTTTGGTGGCTA
The DNA here is from genome assembly GCA_026392535.1 of Actinomycetota bacterium. GTDB lineage: Bacteria > Actinomycetota > Actinomycetes > S36-B12 > UBA5976 > JAFMIT01. The sequence goes on along the minus strand of JAPLBX010000016.1, from coordinate 13,953 downwards.
GAACGAGAGTCACAATGAAGGATTTATCGGGTAATTCCGCTGGCAAAATGAAGGCAAATGTGGTCAGGAATACAACTAGGTCAAAGCGCATTGGCACACAGTAGGCTCTGCCGTATGCCAACTGAGACTTTGATAACAATTTCACTTGCAATCGCGGGATTATCCCTTTTGGTGGCAATTTATGCGGTTTTGTCTGCCCGAAAAGCAAGAAAGCAGATTTTGATTTTCCGTGGCACAGCCTCTGAAGAAGATGTGTTGGCCGCTGGAATTGCTCAGGCTGAACGGGTTGATGATTTACTTGAAAAGGTGACCCGCTTGGGTCAGTCAGTTGTGGTTGCCCAAAGAGATGTTGCAGCATCACTTCGCCATCTAGCAGTCGTGCGTTACAACGGCACTGGGGATATGGGCGGACAATTTTCGTTCAGCCTTGCGATCTTGGACGATGCAGCAAACGGAATTGTGATTACATCAATTCAAGGCCACAACATCGGTCGCATCTACAGCAAGACCATTACAGCCGGAAAGTCAGAAACCGTACTGAGCCCAGAAGAGACTCAAGCTATTGATAACGCGAGACCAAAGGAGAAGTGACAGTGAAAAACATCGCTTACTTAGGCCCGCGGGGAACTTTTACTGAAGCCGCACTTTTACAACTAAAAACTGCAAAAGATGCGCACTTAATTCCATTCGAAACGGTCACTGCTGTTTTAGATGCAGTGCGCAATGGTGAAGTTGATGCAGCTTTAGTGCCGCTTGAAAATAGTGTTGAAGGTTCAGTCTCACAAACTTTAGACGAACTTGCATCTGGTGAGCCACTTGTAATCATTGACGAAGTTGCAATCAATGTGAAGTTCAGCTTGATGGCACGCCCTGGCACAAAACTTGAAGACGTAACTCTCATCACCACCCACCCACATGCTTTTGCGCAATGTCGTGGCTGGCTTTCGACCGCTCTGCCCGATGCTCGAGTTGTGCCAGCACTTTCGACAGCTTCTGCAGCTGAAGAAGTATCAGATCCAGCATCACGCTATCAAGCGGCGATTGGTGCAGAAATCGCAGCCACACATTACGGCCTAAAGGTTTTAGCGCATGAAATTGGTGACAACTCAACTGCAAGAACAAGATTTGTTTTAGTAACTAGGCCAACAACACCACCGGAAATGACTGGTGCTGATCGCACCACGCTAGTTATTTTCATGCATGAAGATCATGCGGGTGCGCTTTTGGAAATCCTTACCGAATTCTCCGTCCGTGGGGTTAACCTGACTCGTCTTGAATCGCGCCCAACTCAAAAACAACTTGGTGATTATTACTTCTCAATCGATTGCGAAGGACATATCTCGGAACAAAGAGTCGGTGAGGCATTGAAAGGTTTGCACCGAATCTGTGCCGAGGTGCGTTACTTGGGTTCTTATCCAAGACATGACGGCGTGATTCCAACTATGCATGCAGGTATGTCTGATGTGCAATTCAAAGATTCTGATTCTTGGTTAAGCAATATTAGAAAATCTGGTAATTCCTAAATCTTTATTTTGCGAAGTCGAAGTGAATTAGAAACCACCAAAACACTTGATGCACTCATTGCAATTCCAGCAATCATTGGACTTAGCCTTCCAGTCATTGCCAATGGAATAGCTGCCACGTTGTAACCAAATGCCCAAAACAGATTTTGCTTAATCACACCAAGAGTTTTACGAGATAATGAAATCGCGGTTGGCACAAGAGTGAGTTCTGGACGTAAGAGAGTTATATCTGCTGCAGCTTTTGCAACGTCGGTTCCGGTGCCAATAGCGATACTCATGTCTGCCTGCGCCAATGCCGGGGCATCGTTTGTTCCATCTCCAACCATGGCAACTTTGTGACCCTGTGATTGCAAGTTTTTAACTAATTCAAGTTTCTGTTCAGGTGTGCATCCTGCGATATAACTATCAATCGGTAGCTTCGAAACTAATTTCTCAGCATTAGTTGAGGTGTCGCCGGTTGCAACAATCACCGAGATTTTCGCCTTATGTAATTGTGCGAGTACTTTCTCAACGCCAAGATTCAACGTATCTGCAAGGGTGACACTGCCCTGCTCCATTCCGTCAAGAAACAAATAACTCTGGGTGTCCGGTGTGGAAAAGGAAAGACTATGAATCCTTCCACTTCCAAGTTCGACAGTTTTTGAGTTATGAGTTGCTCGAACCCCTAAACCGGGAAGCATCTGGATATTCGAGATTTCCGCTGTTGCTGCTTCAATGGAATTGGCAATTGCAATTGATGCAGGATGTTGATTTGTTTCTGCGAGTGCCTTGAGGATTCCAAGATTTTCAAGACTCACAGAATTATCAAAGACTGTCATCTTTCCTGTGGTCAAAGTTCCAGTTTTGTCGAAAATTATCGTATCGACATCTGTGCTCTGTTCAAATACTTCAGGTCCTGCAATCAAAATTCCAAGTCGTGCTGCTCGACCAGAACCAATAACTAATGCAGTTGGAGTTGCTAGACCTAGTGCACACGGACAAGCAATTACCAATACGGCAATCATCACTTCAATTACTCGTGATGAATCGTAGAAAAACCAAAGAATTCCGGTTGTGACTGTCAGGGCTAAAACAGCTGGGACAAAGATGGCGCTTATGCGATCAGCAAGGCGAGCAATTTCAGCCTTCGAGTTTTGTGCGGTGGCAACGAGCGATGCAATCTGAGAAATCTTGGTACGCGCACCGGCTGAAGTAACTGTCAGTTCGATTTGGCCATCAAGATTTAGCGTGCCAGCAAATACTTCGGAGCCAGTTGAAACTGAAAGTGGTTTAGATTCACCAGTCAACATCGAAATGTCCACTGTTGAATTACCTGATATCACTAATCCATCGACTGCGATTGTTGTTTCTGGTCCGACTAAAACTAATTCCGCTTCTTGTATATCTGCTAAATCTATTTCAAGCCATTTATTATCTCGAAATACGTTTGCAGTCTTCGGAGTTGCATTTGCAATCGCTCGCAAAGCTGAGCTGGCTTGTCTTTTATTGCGAGATTCCAACCAACGCCCAAACACCACAAAAACTGGCACTACTGCAGCCACGTCGATATAAAGGTGGGGTTGGTGATGACCATTTGCAGAAATCAATTGATAAATGGAACCAAGGTAAGCGGCAATTACTCCGATGCTTACGAGTGTGTCCATTGTGGTGGATTTGTGCTGTGCATTTGTCAACATGGCACGATGCAATGGCCAAGCAGTCCAAGTTGCAACCGGGAGTGCAAGTATTACTGCGATTAGTTGCCAATTTGAGAATTGTAAAGATGCGAACATTGCCACCACAAAAATCGGCAGTGCGATTAGTGCACCTACTAGCCAACGCCTAAAAAGATCCGCTTCATGCTCTTTTTCCCATTTAGCAACTTGCTCATCAAGTAGTGGGTTTGGGGCAATTGCGTTGTAGCCAGCGGCATCGACAGTGCTTATTAAAGACTCAATTTCGATTTCTTTGCCAAACTCGACATGTGCGATGCCGGTTGCGTAATTTACTGATGCTTTCACATCTTCAAGCTTGTTAAGTTTTTTTTCGATTCGCATTGCACAAGATGCACAGGTCATTCCAGTAACAACAAGATCGACCTGATTAGGCATTAGGCACCGATGACTTCGTATCCTGCTTCTTCAATGGCAGCAACAACATCTTCATGGCTTAACTCTGAGTCAGATTGAATTGTGACTTTGCCAGATTCCAGAACTACATCAACCCCAGTAACGCTGGCAATAGCAGTCAACTCTTCAGTGACCGAATTAACACAGTGATCGCAGGTCATCCCTAAAACTTTGATTTCAGTTGTTGACATTATTTTCCTCTTTTGACAGCCATTTTGATTAGCGTATCAAATATTGCACCAAGGTCAGTATCGCTAGCTTGAGCAGACTGCGGGAAGAGTGAGGTTTCAGTTAAACCAGGTGCCACGTTTACTTCAATAAACCAAACTTCACCTTGTTTATCAACTATTAAGTCACTTCGAGAGAAGTCACGCAGATGCAATGTGCTGTGAATCACTTTGGCTGCATCTTCTAGTGTTTTCACAATTGCAGCATCAAGTCGAGCTGGACAAAAGAATTCGGTAATCCCGGCTGTGTAACGATGATGAAAATCATAAAAACCACTGTCTGGCAAAATTTCCACTATCGGCAATACTTTTAAACCATCTTCGGTTTCAATTACCGAAACCGCAACTTCGGTTCCTTCAATAAACTTTTCAATTAGCGCAACTTCACTATATGCAAATGCACCAACTAAAGCACTTGGCAATTGATTTGCTTCCGTAACAATCGTTGCGCCTTGCGCCGATCCACCACGTGCAGGTTTAACCATTGCTGGCAAGCCAACTTGATTAAGAACAGCTTTCATAACTGCATCAGCGCCGAGGTCGCGAAAAGTTGTGTGTGGAAGGGCAACACCGCTAGGAACGTTGATTCCCTTAGCCGCTACTAAAGATTTTGCGACTGGTTTATCGAATGCCACTCGGCAAGCGTCTGGACCGGAACCGACATAAGGCAAGTCCAGAGAAGTCAATACATCGCGTAGAGTTCCATCTTCACCTGCAGCACCATGCAACATGGGTATAACCACATCTGGTTTCGTGTCTGCCAAAAACTTCAACAAGTCTGCATCAGTATCTCTTACAACTACATCATGACCAATATCGCGCAAAGCTTCAGCAAGGCGGCGGCCAGACTTCTCAGACACGTCGCGTTCGTGTGACAAACCGCCAGCCAGAATTACAACTTGCATTCTCTACCTCACGTTAGGTGCAGGAGTATTTGCAAAGTTTGGCATTTCAGTATGCGGTAAAGCATCTGGGCCAAAAGTTGCAAGTAAATCGAGTTCTTGTTCAACAACGCCAGCAAGACGACGCACACCTTCAACAATTCTGTCTGGAGTTGGGTAGCAGTATGAAAGTCGTAACTCACCTTTGCCTTGGCCATCAACATAGAAGCCTGTTCCTGGAACATACGCAACAAGTGAATTAACTGCTCGCGGCAACATTGCGCGCGAATCAATACCTTCAGGAAGTGTTACCCAAGAATAGAAACCACCGGTTGGAACAGTCCAAGTTGTTCCGGCTGGCATTAGTAGTTTCATTGTGTCAAGCAAAGCATCGCGACGCAGTTTGTAGGTGTCTCGGAATACCGCAATTTGTTCACGCCAAGGTTGGTTTTGCAAATAATCGCTAACCGCTAATTGCGAAAAGTTTGATGGACACAAAACTGCGGATTCGGCTGCAAGCACTAATTTTTCTCGCACACCATGCGGCGCTAATACCCAGCCAACTCTTAAGCCAGATGCAATAGTTTTAGAAAAAGATCCAAGGTATAGAACTTGATTCGGCTCGTCTGCCCGCATCGCCCGCGGAACTTTGCCATCGAAGCCAAGTAGTCCATAAGGATCATCTTCCAACACAGCAAGTTGATGACGTCGAGCAACATCTAGAACTTGTTGACGACGTTCTGGCGGTTGCGTAATACCGGCAGGGTTGTGGTAGGAAGGAATTGTGTAAAGAAGTTTGATCTTCTTTCCTTCTTTCACAAGGCGGTTGACAGTTTCTTCAAGTGCAATTGGATTCAAACCTTGCTCTTCCATTGGCACATGAACCACTTCACATTCATATGCACGGAAAACTCCAAGTGCGCCAACGTATGAAGGAGATTCAACTAAAACCACATCGCCTGGATCGCAAAAAACTCGTACCACCAAATCAAGGGCCATCTGCGAACCAGTGGTGACTACGACGTCGTCGGCGTTAGCGCTAATTCCAACCTCAGCCATAACTTCAAGAATCTGTTCGCGCAGGAATGGATCACCTTGGCCAGAACCGTATTGAAGTGCGGTTGCGCCACGTTCACGAATCATTTTCGCAAAGCCGTCAGCCAACATGTCTAGGTCTAGTGCTTGCACATATGGCATTCCGCCAGCTAGCGAAACCACCTCAGGGCGGGATGCAACCGCGAACAAAGAACGAATTTCACTAGCTGTCATGCTCGAGGCTCGAGCCGCGTACCTTGAAATCCATGGGTCTAAACGTGAGCCGTCTTGTTGCATATTGCACCTCCTTAGGGTGCGTACATTGCCCTATTTCTGCTCGTAATTCATCGTTGGGTCTCAACTTGAGCCTATTAATGGTTTAGGAGCACAATTAGCACAGGAAATTGGAGGAATCATGAAGGTTCTTAAAGGCTTATTCGCCCTACTGCTAGTCGGTGTAGTTGCTGGTTTCATCTTGAGCTTGATAGCCCCAAACCTTGATCTAGCCTCTGCAGAATTCGATGATGATGAGAGTGAGTTTTAACTCACTCACAGTTTGGCTCTAACTAAATTCTTAACTTACAGGCTCGAAGAAAACTGATACGCCGGTTGCAATTCCCGTAACGAAATTTTCTAAATAACCTTTGTCTTTCAAATTATCTTCGGTAATTCCATTGAGATTGATAATTATTGACGGCATCTTGGTAAGTCGCAAAATTTCCCAAGTGCGAGCCGCAATTAAAAATTCTGAATCTGTGACTTGTGATACTGCATTTTTGATTCGCATGGCAGCGCGTTGGCCGGTGTGAGACCAACCACTGTGCTCTGAACCAAAATGGAAAACTAATTCGGCACTTTCTCTGTTGCATTGAATTGATAAAACTAAATCTGCCTTTATTTTATTGCAGAGATCTGCGCGCTCTGCTTCACTTGCGGCCGACGGCTGCATCAATGGATGTGTTAGTGCAACGGTCGCGCCCAATGCGGTTAGGCGACCTTGCAATTTATTTGCTACCAATTTAACTAACTCTTCATTGTGGCCGCCGATCTCAGCGTCAATTGCAAAAGTTTTATTCGCTATGCCAGTGCGCATTGCATCAAGAACAACAGACTGCCGAAGTTTTTCTGACCGACCGCCAGAAACAGTTTTACGCAGACGATGAAAAGCTTCAAAGGTAAGCGTCGCAGCTATGCCATCTTCAACTAAGCCAACACTTCTTTGAAATTCTCGCAAGGCAGAGTCTGTGCGTTGTCCGAAGATGCCATCAACTTTTCCGCAATCGAAACCTAAAGTGACTAAACGCTGTTGTAAGGAAACGACATCATCACCTTGCATCAAATTTCCAGGTGCGAAAGAAAGTGTGCGATCACCTAATGACCAAAGTGCTTCTTCCAGTGTGGCAAGAGTTAAAGGACCGATGATTCCATCCGGAGTTAATCCGCGTGCTGATTGAAAAGCCCGAACAGCAGTGTCTAGACGTTCGTCAAAATAATTTGTCTCTTCACAATCAACAGTAAATCCCATATGGGCAAGCCGCGCTCGGATTTCGCCAATAGCGACATCACGGTCGCCCCGACGAAGTAGGCGCATAGCAATCCTTATAGGTATGCAGCCAAATCAGCGAGCAAGGCAGCTTTTGGCTTTGCTCCGATGATTTGCTTAACGAGTTCGCCACCAACGTAGACGTTTAGAGTTGGGATGCTAGTCACGCGAGCATTACCTGCTGAAACTGGATTCTCATCAACATTCAATTTTGCAATGGTGATTTTTCCTGCGTTTTCGCCAGCGATCTCTTCCAAAATTGGCGCAACCATTCGGCATGGTCCACACCATTCAGCCCAGAAGTCAACCAAAACTGGTTTTTCACTTTTTAATACTTTGCTATCCCAGTCTGCATCTGTAATAACGATGGTGTTGTTACCCATGATTTCTCCTTTAATTCTTTAGCGAAGCCTAATAACCTTTTGGGGTTTAGTGAGCCAGCCACTTCTCAGCGTCAAGTGCGGCAGCACAACCAGTGCCGGCGGCAGTGATTGCCTGACGGTAACGGTGGTCCACCAAATCGCCAGCCGCGAACACACCTTCGATATTGGTTTCGGTTGTGCGTCCCTTTGCAATTACATAACCTTCTGAATCGGTTTCAACCACACCTTTTACAAGTTCTGAACGTGGGTCGTGACCAATAGCTACAAACAGTCCTGTGACTGCCAAAACAGATTCAGTGCCATCGACGGTGCTCTTTAGGCGAAGACCTGTTACTTGATCTTCTCCGAGAACTTCTTCAACTGCTGAGTTCCAGATGAATTCAAGTTTCGGATCGTTCTCTGCACGGGCCACCATAATTTTTGATGCACGTAATTCATCACGACGGTGAATCATGTAAACCTTTTCAGCAAAACGAGTTAAGAAGGTCGCTTCCTCAACTGCAGAATCGCCACCGCCCACAACTGCAATAGTTTGTCCACGGAAGAAGAAACCATCGCAAGTCGCACACCATGAGACTCCATGACCTGAAAGTCGCTTCTCGTTTGGCACACCAAGTTCTCGGTATGCGGAACCCATCGCCAAAATAATTGCTTTAGCTTCGTAAGTCTTACCATTTCCATCAGTAACTGTTTTGATAGGTTTTGAAAAATCAATTGCGGTGACATCGTCAGTTATAAATTGTGCACCGAACTTTGCGGCTTGAGCGCGCATATTTTCCATTAGTGCTGGGCCCATGATTCCTTCTGGGAAACCTGGGAAATTCTCAACTTCGGTGGTGTTCATCAAAGCGCCACCAGCAGTAACCGCACCTTCAAAGATCAAAGGTTCCAATTGGGCACGAGCTGCATACAAGGCCGCGGTGTATCCAGATGGGCCTGAACCGATGATGATTACATTGTGAACGGTCACGAAAACTCCAGAATTATTGATTAGATGCACAGTTTAGTTGCAGTTGATTAGGGGGTTACTTTCGAGCCACGGAGTTTGCGCATAAACAGAGATTTGAGCGTCTGCACCTCGCCAACCCTTAAGAAGTTAGCGGTGATCGCGTAACTCAACAAACCAAATCCCCAAGTAGCAATGAGCCCTGCGAATAGACCTAATTGACCAGAAATTACGTCATACAAACCAAATCGACGGAAAGCGAGAGCGAAACCAATTGCCGGAATACTCGCCACCAAAACCCTGAGCAAAACTATTGATACCGCTCCAGCTGGTAAATAGGCAAGTTCTTTTCTAAGGCGGATCCATGAGTAGGCACCGACCCACAGATAAGTAATTGTGTAGCCAACTCCGAACATCGCTACTTTTAATTCTGCTGGTGCAAAATTGAAAAGCGGAATACTGATTGCAAGTGCCACAATGTTTATGTAGATCGAAATGATAAACGGAGTTTTAGTGTTCTCCATCGCATACCAAGCACGATTCAATAAATAGATAATAGAAAATGATGGCAGGCCGAGTGCGAAGCACGCAGCCACAGTGCCAGTTGCATTTGCCGCTGCAATACCAGCGACTCCGTTTCCAAAAAGCAATGTGGTGATTTCATTTGCTGTAGTGGCTAGCAGCCCGGCAACCGGAATCATTAAAACTAAGACGACTCGAACAGATTTAACTACTTCTTCGCCTAAAGCTTTGAAATTCTGACTATGAGCGATCTTGCTTAATGCCGGTAATAGAGCTGTTACTAAAGAGATTGTGATTACCGAATGCGGCAAAATAAAAATCAAGTTTGCTTTTTGATAAGTAGTTAATCCTGTTGGAGTGGCTCCAGTTGCACTAGATAAGAGATTTGCTTCGGTGACAAACCTAGTAACAACTGAGTATGAAATCTGATTGACCACGATCAGAGCGATTGTCCACTTAGCTAGTGCGGCAGATTTACCGAGATCGGCATTTCTCCAGTCACTTCGCCAATTGAACTTGTAGCCGGTCTTTAATAAAAGCGGAATCAAAATCAATGCTTGCAAAGCCACACCAGCGGTTGAACCGAGGCCGAGCCATAAAACTTCTTTACTCGAAAGTGAAATCAAATTTGATTCATCTGGTTGGGCGATAATTATGAAAGATACAAAAACAGTAATTGCGACTAAGTTATTTGCAACAGGTGCAAAAAATGCAGCCGCAAATTTTCCACGGGCATTTAGCACTTGTTGCAACATTGTGTAAGCACCGTAGAAAAAGATTTGTGGCAAACAAAGTCGAGCGAATGCCACGGCCAATTCATATTGGTCAGATGGCGTATCTGGGCTTGTGTAGATACTTATCAATAATGGAGCTAATGCAACCGAGAGTGCGCTAATCGCTAGTAAGGCAACACCGGTAAGTGAAAGCAACCGATCTGAGAAAGCTTTACCGCCATCGCTATCGGATTCGATATGGCTAACCAACTGTGGCACAAAGACTGCGTTGAGTGCCCCACCAATCAATAGTAAGTAGACAATGTTTGGCAGGGTGTTACCTAGTGAAAAAGCGTCACTAACTAAAAAGAATCCCAAAGCCGCAGTCATTGCAACGTCTCGAAGCACGCCAGTAATTCTTGAAGTGACAGTGCCGACCGCCATTAAAGAACTGTTGCGTATTACCGAAGAATCGTTGAAGTCACTCACAATTTCATATTCTCCTGCGAACCATCACGAGTTGCTCGCAACCGCTTCAAAGTGTTGCGAATTGCAAACAACAACAGCAGTGCAAAAGCTGCACCAATTACCCAAGCCGCGGCTTGTGCATAGGCAGATGAGGAAACTTGAATCAAGATTGGGTTGCCGATGCGTTTGCCATTCAAATCAACAATCTGTAGTTGCAGATATGCCGTGTCAGTACCAATCAATCGTGTTGGAATTTCAATACTCTTTCGGCGCCCTGGTGCGATTTGCATATCGTCTACTGACTGCGGCAGAACGCGTACAGCTGGCAACCCTGAAGTCACAATGCCAATCTCAATTGGCACACTCAAATCATTTCTAATGGTGATTGGAACTTTTGCTGATTCACTAGGAAAAACGACAGTTCCCGATGACATGATTCTCACAGCACCGTTTAAGCGGTCAAGATAATCACGAATTTGGGTGTGTAATTGAATTTGGGTTTTCTCATCGGCAGATGAGTTAGCCAAACGTAGGATTGCAAAATCAATTTGTGTTTCTTCAGTAGCGCCTGCGATTAGTGAGGCCAAATTGCGTTTGGTCTCATGAGTCAAGTTCATAAGATTCTTAGCAGTATTAGAAATCCGATTTACTACTTGATTTCTAACTCGACTTCCAACTTTGGAATCTTTGAACTTTGCAAGACTAACTTGCTTGATCCAAGGAGCAGATAGCGATGAAACTGTATTTCTAAACTTTTGATTTGTGATGCCATCGCGATTTGTGTCTGGCTTAAGGACTATAAACCTCTGAACCCCAGGCTGCTCAAGTGAAGTTATGAGCAAATCTCCTGCAAAAGCCGCTTGGTACATACCCGCATTAGTCGCACTGCTAATTGCATCTGTGAATAAAGCAGATGCGTATTGATCTACAACCGGGGCGACTGCTCCAGCTCCGTCTCGCACAACTGCGTTTGGCGTGTAGGTGGAACTCTTTGCCGGGTAGGCCTTTGAGTTGAGTAAGTTGAAAGAAATTTGTTGGCTATTGAGCCAAGTGAACCCTGCATCGGAATAGTCACCTTTAGGGGCAATCGTGATTTTCTTTAATGAAATCCCTGCCAGAAAATCTGAGACGTATTGGGAATCAAGAATTGAAAACTTCGCAAGTCGATTGTGGCCACTATCTTTAAGGGCGACCGTATTCACATTGCCAGTAGGCAGTACGTATGTGTTTACGGAATTAACATATTTAGGCAGCTTGTCTAACCAAGTTTGTGCACCAGAGATTTGTTCTTCCGATAAATCGTGATTCTCTGGCATGGTGATCGCTTGATTCGTTGAGATGCTTTGCGCCAGACGCAACGTATCTGAATCTAGTAACCAAGTTACATTTTGCATTGCCTTGCCAGAATTCAAAACGGAATTTAATCCTGCCTTATTTAGAAACGAATTAGCTGCTTTGTCATTCAAAACTAAATTGTCTGGTGTCAGACCACTATTTACAACCATTGGTAAAACAGTTGCAACATTTAGATTGTTTAGACGAATTGATTCAGGCAGAAAGGAAATGAAGCTAGTCAACTTCTTTGCCTCACCACGAACATAAACCGTAATCCGCAATGCGTAGGTTCCAGCTCCACTGAATTTCAATCGTGGGCCTGGCAAAGTCAATGTGTATTGGTTTTCGTTCTGCGTGAGTGTGGTGGTTTCGAAAATCCGTTTATAGTCAACACTATTTGGTTTGGCGATGATAGAACGAATTGCACTACGTCCGAGCAACGCACTTTTGGAGATCTCGACTTCGGCATTACTAATTGTGTTCCCTGAGGCGTCTTCAATTACAAAACTAATGTTTGGCCTATCGGTTATCCAAACATGGGATTGAGAAATCAGATTTACAGAAATCTGTTCTTCATTTGCAAACGATGTTGGCAAGTTGAAGATCAGCATCAAAGCAATCATCATTGCACTTAAGTATTTGGTCATTTAAGCCCCAACAAAAGCGAATGCGCTTTTGAAATTAATTGTTTTTCATCGTCATGGGTAAGGCGCATTGCAATTTGGTCTAAGCCAACCCATGCAATCTCATCAACTTCTCCTTCTTGGCCGATGAGCTGTCCGCCTTTTGAAAGGATTAGAAAATGGTGCACGGTCTTGTGAATAGTTATTTTGTCTTGTTGAAACCAAAAATCAATGACGCCTAGATCGGCGTGTATCTCACCAGATAGGCCGGTCTCTTCAAGAACCTCACGAATAGCTGCTTCATGTGGTGTCTCACCTTCTTCAAGGTGACCTTTTGGTAGCGACCAAAGAAGTCGGCCACGATTATTTCGTCGGCCAATGATGACCGCCCGCATAGTCTCAAGTTCAACTACTAGACCGCCAGCACTTACTTCGTCGCGTTGGTTTTTGCGCTTTTGGCGCGAGCCCCTGATATTCGAGGCACGACGGATGCTCATACGTCTAAGGGTAACCGCCCAACCGTGCGTAGTCTCTGCCCTTGTGAGCGCAAATCAACAAACTCCAATCCCAAAACTCGCCTTGGAATTAGGCGAGCGCTTCGTCGGCGCTGGTTTTGAGTTAGCCCTGGTGGGGGGATGGGTCCGCGATGCCGTTATGGGCAGGTCCCAAGCTGACCTCGATTTCACGACAAATGCCACCCCAGAGCAGGTAATCGAAGTAGTAAAAGGTTGGGCTGATGGGGTTTGGGATGTTGGTATTCGCTTCGGAACCGTGGGAGTCAATAAGAATGGTGAGACACTTGAAATCACCACTTACCGAGCAGAGCAGTACCAAACTGATTCGCGCAAGCCGTCGGTGAATTTTGGCACTTCCATACATGAAGATTTAGCGCGCCGAGATTTCAGTATCAACTCGATTGCACTGTCACTTCCCAACGGCGAACTGATTGATCCTTATGGTGGTATCTCAGATATTGCTGCTGGCTTGATTAGAACTCCAGGTTCACCCGCGGATTCTTTTTCCGACGATCCACTTCGAATGATGCGAGCTGCCAGATTTGCTGCGCAATTAAATTTCACAGTTTCAGAAGATGTTGTTGCAGCAATGACTGAAATGGCAGGCCGAATTGAAATTATGTCAGCGGAGCGAGTTCGCGATGAGTTATCAAAATTGTTGCTCGCGCCCAATCCACGAATTGGCTTGCAGTTATTAGTTGAAACTGGAATTGCCGAAATAGTTCTGCCGGAAATTCCAAAACTCAAACTTGAACTAGACGAGCACCATCGCCATAAAGATGTTTTCGAGCATTCACTAATAGTGCTAGAACAAGCAATTGAGTTAGAACAATTACACGAACCAAAGCTTGAACCAGATTTGGTGTTGAGAATTGCTGCTTTACTTCACGATATTGGTAAACCTAAAACTAGAAAGTTTGAAGAAGGCGGTGGGGTTTCATTCCATCACCACGAGGTTGTGGGTGCAAAGCTTGCTAAGAAGCGAATGACAGCACTTCGATTTAGCAATGAAGAAATTGATAGTGTCTACAGATTGATTGAATTGCATTTGCGCTTCCACGGTTATGGAAAAGGCGAGTGGACTGACTCTGCAGTTCGAAGATACGTTCGTGATGCGGATGATCAACTTGT
>JAPLBX010000087.1 GCA_026392535.1 Actinomycetota bacterium | reverse complement strand
GCAAGCTCCCCTTCACCGTTCGACTTGCATGTGTTAAGCACGCCGCCAGCGTTCGTCCTGAGCCAGGATCAAACTCTCCGTAAATGCTTTTTAAAGCGATCACGAGAGTGATCTGGCATACGACAAACAAGCTGATGTGCTTGTTATATCTATTGCCTCAAAGAAATCCCTTTGGTCATTTCAGACCAACGGGGTAATAATTCGTCGACTATTTGGCACGCTGTTGAGTTCTCAAGTTACGGGCGCACACCAATCCCAGAACCTTTTAAAAGGTTGTGCTTTTGGGGCGTCTGTAGTGAAAGTACAGGAGTAAGACCCATAGGGTCAAATCCGCTGGTTTTCACAGTGATTATTGCAACAAAAACAAAAGTTTTTGCACTTTAATCTTTAGTTTGTTGGGGATCCGAAAATCCATCTGTTGTTTCAAAACACCGGCCTACTGTCCGTTTCTGTTTTGAGCAACGGGGGCGAACATTAGGTGTGAGCGCACTGTGAGTCAAATTGAGAAATAGTGACCTTGCTCCCAATCACACATATGTGCAATTTGTGAGTGATTTTGGCCTATTTATTTAGGAATTTAACCCCAGCAACAGTTTTCTTGCCGCGACGCAAAACCAACAATTGACCAGCAATGAGCTGATCTAGCCCTATTGGAGCATCAGATTCGGTAATTTTTACGTTGTTTAAGTACGCACCGCCCTCTTCAACCGCGCGACGAGCTGCACTTTTTGAATTTACGATTTCGCTGCGTACAAATAAATCTGAAATTGATGGAAGTTTGCCGTCTATCAAATCGCCTTTGTTGATTTCAATTAAACCAGCTTCGCGCAATGCAGATTCAAGTGTTTCGATGTTTATAGTATTTAAATCTGCCTGGCCAAACAACGCAGCTCCTGCACTTGCTGCATTTGTTGCTGCTTCTTCACCATGAACCAATGTAGTTATTTCGTTTGCTAATTCACGTTGACCAATTCTCAGATGCGGTTCTGCATTTGACTTCGCAATTATTTCTGCAATTTCAGCAACTGGTTTGAAGCTGTAAGTGTTGAAGTATGTTTGCAAAGCTCTATCAGCTGCATTCAACCAAAATTGATAAAAAGCGTAAGGACTTGTTAGTTGCGAATCGATCCAAACTGTTCCAGATTCCGTCTTTCCGAATTTGGTTCCATCAGCTTTTGTAATCAAAGGTGTAGTAAGGGCATGCACTGTTTTACCCTCTATTTTACGCACTAATTCGCATCCCGAGGTTATATTGCCCCACTGATCAGAACCGCCAATTTGCAAAACGCAATCGTGTAATCGGAAGAGTTCAACATAATCTAGTGACTGCAAAATAACGTAAGAAAACTCTGTATAACTAATACCGCTGCCATTCAAACGAGATGCAACTGCATCGCGATCTAGCATCCTGTTTACGGAGAAATGCTTACCAATATCGCGTAACAAAGTAATTGCAGAATAGTTTTTAGTCCAATCAAAATTGTTGACGAAAACAACTGCATTTTTTCCTTTAGTTTCGAAAAACTTTGCCATAGAAGAAGAAATTCTTTCAACCCATTCATTAACAATGTCAGTTGAATTCAATGAACGCTCGGCAGTTTTACCACTTGGGTCGCCAATCAATCCTGTTGCCCCACCAACGAGTGCCAGAGGTCGATGACCTGCATTTTGAAGTCGACGCATGGTGACTATTTGTGCGAGATTTCCCAAATGAAGAGCTGGTGCTGTCGGGTCAAAACCGCAGTAAAAGGTGATAGAGCCGACCGTCAAAGCTGCCCTTAACTCATTTATATCGGTCGTTTGAGCAATCAAGTTGCGAGCTTCTAAATCCGCTAAAACATCGTATGCCATAGGCGTATTGTGGCTTACCTTGAATAAATTCTTAGGCAATACCTAAGCGACCACGCAGATTTTGCAATTGTTCGCGAACGCGAACAGGGGCAGTTCCGCCAAAAGCATCTCTTGCGTTCATAGAGCCTTCGGTTGTCAGCACTTCTCTGACATCACTTGTGAGATCTGGCGAAATAGCCGCAAAATCTGCGTCAGTCATATCCCATAATTCAATGTTCTTTGATTCGCAAAAAGCTACACATTCACCAGCAATTTCGTGGGCTTTACGAAATGGAGTACCAGCTCGTACTAGCCATTCGGCGATGTCTGTAGCGAGTGCAAAACCCGTCGGTGCAGAAGCCGCCATTACCTCAGTGTTAAAAGTCATCGTCTTAATCATCCCAATTACTGCAGGAATCAAAACCAATAGCGTGTCTACTGAATCGAAAACTGGTTCTTTGTCTTCTTGTAAATCTCGGTTGTAACCGAATGGAAGAGATTTAGCGGTTGCGAGAAAACCAGTTAAATCGCCGATTAATCGCCCCGCTTTACCACGTGCCAGCTCTGCAATATCTGGGTTCTTTTTCTGAGGCATGATTGAAGATCCAGTTGAGTATGAATCGTGCAAATTTACCCAGCCAAATTCTCGGGAGTTCCAAAGAACTACTTCTTCACCAATTCGGGACAAATTAATTCCGATTTGGGCGGTTACGAACAAGAATTCAGAAACAAAATCTCGTGCAGAGACTGCATCAATGCTGTTTGCAAGGGCTGCAATGAATTCAAGTTCACGGGCTACTCCCTGAGGATCTAGTGGCAGAGAAGAGCCCGCTAGGGCACCTGCACCCATTGGAGAGTAGTTATGGCGATCTCGCCAGTCTTTCAGTCTTTCAACATCGCGAAGTAGCGCGTGACAATGCTTTGCTAGTTCATGGCCAAACGAAACAGGTTGAGCATGTTGCAAGTGGGTAAAGCCGGGCGCTGGTGTATCGACGTGACTTTCTGCTTGCTCTAGAAACGCGATCGCAAGTTCGGTAACTAGTTCTTCAATTGCAAAACTTTGCTCTCTGATGTACATCCGAAAATCAGTTGCAACTTGATCATTTCTACTGCGACCTGCACGAAGTTTTCCCCCAAGGTCTGCGCCAAGTAACTCGATTAATCCTCTTTCTAATGAGGAGTGCACATCTTCGTCAGTATCTATCGGCGAAAATACTCCTGACAAAACTTGATCGCTTAATTGCGATGTACCATCCAGCATTGATTCGAGTTCAACATCGGTGAGTAAATTTGCTGCGTGTAATACGCGTGCATGTGCAGCACTTTGACGCAAATCGTAAGGCGCGAGACGCCAATCGAAATGAACCGATCGACTCAAATTTGCCATTTCAATTGACGCTGGTTCTTTGAATCTACCACCCCATAGATTTGAATTCTTTTTGTCGCTCATTTTTAGATGCCCATCTCTTATCTGTTTTGACTACTCAATAAAAGTAATAAATCTTGTACCCGTTTTGCAGATTCCACACTTGGAGTCACAACCATAACTGTGTCATCTCCAGCAACAGAACCAACAACATCAGCCCAAACGTTGCGATCAATGGCCCCGCCAAAATAGTGCGCTGCTCCAGCTTTTGTATGAATCACCACGATATTCATTGCTGCTTCGACGCCAGTAACTACTTCGTTGGCGACTTTGCTCAATCTAGATTGGGCATCGGAATCTAAAAGTGGTTGAGGGGTTCTCGTCGGATCTCCTGGCTGAGATACCGCATAAATTGAATGACCATTCTGACTTTGGATCTTTACGGCGCCGATTTCGTCAAGGTCGCGACTCAACGTCGCTTGAGTCACTTCGTAACCAGCTGCGATCAGAAGAGATCTCAATGCACTTTGGGTACGCACTTCTTCACGAGTAATCAAATCGATGATTCGTTGCTGTCGTGCAGTTCTAGATGGAACGTTCATTGGGTCACCAACTTTGGAAGGATGTCAAGAAAACTCTGTAATTGTTCGCGAGAAATATTCAAAGCAGGAGCGAGCCGTAAAACGTTTGGCTTAACCGCATTTACTAAAAAGCCGTGTTTGGTAGCGGATTTTGTTATTGTCGCTGCACTGTCTGAATTAAGTTCGATGCCGAACCACATTCCACTGTAATTGACTGCTTTGATTTGCGGTAATTTCATTTGCATAATCGAATTCGCAAACCAGTTTGCTAGCTCTACAACGTTTTCTGAAAAGGCTTTATCGGTTACTACATCCACGACTACATTTGCTGCTGCTGTCGAGACTGGATTTCCTCCAAATGTGGAACCATGATCTCCTGGGGCGAAATTCTGTGCAATTTCAGTCGTTGCAATAACAGCCCCAATTGGAAGCCCTCCGGCTAGGCCTTTGGCTAGCGTGACAATGTCCGGCTGCAAATTATGCTGGGTGAAATTAAAGAAGCTTCCAGTTCTACCAACACCAGATTGCACTTCGTCCACAACTAGCAACGCTTGAAATTTCTTTGCCAAACGCTGACAGGAATTTAAGAATTCAGTTGTTCCAACGTTCATCCCGCCTTCTCCTTGGACAGGCTCGACCACGACAGCAGCGACATCCGCACCCATTACCGACTCAAGTGACGCAACATCGTTGAAATCAGCGAACCTAACTTCATATCCGAAAGGGCCAAAGCCGTCACGCTTGGCAGCGTTTCCAGTTATTGAAAGCGCGCCTGAAGTGCGACCGTGAAAACCGTTATGCATCGCTACTATCACTTGTTTTGTGCCATCTGGTTTGACGCCATAACCATATTTCCGAACAAGTTTTAATGCTGCTTCGATTGCGGTGGCACCGTCTTGGCAGAAGAACACTTTTGAATCTCTGCCGAATAATTTAGTGAACTTCTTGGCAAGATCTAGAGCTGGTTCATGGGCATAAAGGTTGCTTGTGTGCAAAAGTTTGGAAGCTTGTTCAGTAATCGCTGCCACAACCAATGGATGGCAATGGCCGATAACTGAAACGGCTATTCCCCCGAGCAAATCCAAATATTTCTTATCTTCAACATCCCAAACGTAAGAACCTTCGCCATTTCTGATTGCAATTGTTGGAACGCTGTAATTTGTCATCATCTGGTGGTCCCAGACCTGTGAAAAGTCAGCATTTGTTTTCATTTAGTTTCCGCCATCACCATAGTGCCGACTCCAGAGTCTGTGAAAACCTCAAGAAGTAGGCCGTGTGCTAATCGCCCATCAATGATGTGCGCCCGTGAGACTCCACCTTTTACAGCTTTCAAACACGCGTCCATCTTGGGAATCATT
>JAPLBX010000019.1 GCA_026392535.1 Actinomycetota bacterium | reverse complement strand
TTCAAATAGTTGCGTTGAGATTAAATACGGCGCCGCTATAGATCAGAAAGTAACGCAACGAATAATTGAACCTATAGCATTGCAAGCGAACGAAGGCGTGGTTTATGTCCGTGCTTTCTGTAGAAGCAGTGAAGCCATGAGGACATTCCGAGTCGACCGAATTCTGCAGGCATCCGCGCTGGATGAGCCAGGCAATTCACAGAACTCTGTAAGTGCCGATTTCGCGATCAGTAGTCCGACTTTGGAAACGCGATTGCGTATGCTGCCCGAGATGCTTGAGAGTTTCGCGCCTGAAACGGTTTCCAATGTAACTGCAGTGGACAACTTGATAGAGGCTACGGTTAGTGTCACAAATGGCGCTTGGCTGGCTAGTTTGGTTTTGGCCAGTGCTGGCGATATCGAAGTGCTTTCTCCGCAAGATCTACGCGATCAAGTGGTGCAAAAGGCTAAGAAGTGGTTGCAGGCATAAGCCGAGATAGACTAGGAACTACCAGCAAACAAGGGGAAACATGGGCGATTTATTTGGCAAGGGCGGCGTAGTTCTTATTCTTATTGTCGTGGTGGTTCTTTGGTCTAAAAGACTGCCAGATGCAGCAAAAAATATCGGCAAATCAATCCGCATTTTCAAGAATGAACTAGATCCGCAAAAAGAAGATAAATCAAAAGATTCTGATTCGTAACGGCCCTGCGCAATGGCAAGTACCGTTGAATCTTCCAGTATGACATTAGGGGAGCACCTTAATGAACTGCGTTCTCGAATAGTTAAGTGTGCTGCGGCCATACTTCTGACCACTGGTTTAGTTTGGTCACAATACGAGAGCGTGTTTGGTGTTCTGCGCAGACCATTTGATGCAGCTCGACTAGAGCATCCGCAAACAATCCTGGCCTTTACAGGTGTAACAAGTGGTCTAGCGATGCAGCTGAACATCGCCCTAATCGGTGGCTTGATTCTCAGTAGTCCGATTTGGATTTACCAACTTTGGCGTTTTGTTGCACCAGGGCTGCATCGTAAAGAAAAGAAATGGGCAGTAATTTTTACCGGAATTGCTGTTCCAATGTTTTTAACGGGTTGCTGGTTGGGTTATGCGGTTCTACCTAGAACTCTGAATACTCTTTTTGAATTTACGCCACCAAAAGTTTCAAATGTGACAAGTGTCGATAGTTACATTTCATTTGCCCTGCACCTCACTTTATTTTTTGGACTGGGTTTCTTGTTGCCAGTCCTAATTCTTATTCTGAACTTCTTTGGCATTGCTACAGGGCGAACAATGTTGCATAGTTGGCGCTGGATTGTTATCGGTGCTTTTTTCTTCGGAGCGATTGCAACGCCTAATGGCGATCCGTTTGGTATGAGCATCATTGCTTTGCCAATAATGGTTTTATGTTTCGGCGCTATCGGGATTTGTATTTTGAACGATCGCAGAGTTGCTGGCAAAACGACTGATGTCTAACTCTCCAGCGCAACGGTTTGCTGCAGCCAAAGCTCGCACCGCAATGCAGAAAACTCTACTTGGCGGATTTCGGGATTCGTTGCAGTTTGAGTTGGACCCATTTCAAGTGGATGGCTGTACGGCAATTCAAGATGGCAATGGAGTGCTGGTAGCGGCGCCTACTAGCGCCGGCAAGACAATAGTTGGCCAGTTCGCTGCTTATCTTGCACTGTCACAACAAACTCGATGTTTCTATACCACGCCAATCAAAGCCCTATCAAATCAGAAGTTCAACGAGTTTGTTGAAATTTTTGGCGAAGATTACGTCGGCCTATTGACGGGCGATAACTCAATTAATGGCGAT
>JAPLBX010000169.1 GCA_026392535.1 Actinomycetota bacterium | reverse complement strand
TTTTCACCCATCGTATTACTGGATATGTAATTGGCAGTAATGCGACTTCAAGTAAAGTTTTATAAACATATCCAGTGGCAACGTAGTTTAGAAATTCGCCACCAGTGATAACTCCGTAAAAGGCAATCGTGCAAAACACCAAAGTGTCAGCAAACTCTCCGACAACAGTAGAACCGATTAAACGCACCCAGAGGTGATCTTCTTTGGTTCGCTGTTTTATCTTAACAAGGACAAATGAATTAAGCAGTTGTCCAACCAAGAATCCGCCTACGCTGGCAGCCACAATTCGTGGCACGAAACCAAGAATATTTTCAAAAGATGATTGAAGTTCCCAACCATCAGCTGCTGGAGAAATCTGAACTAGGTAAAAAGTGAAAGCAGCCAGAACTGCCATTGCAAATCCCAGGATGATAGCTCTGCGCGCTGCTTTCCAACCATAAACCTCGCTGAGCACATCTCCAATGATGTAAACCAGCGGGAATAGAAATGCTCCACCATCGGCGATAAATGGCCCAAACGTGATTAGTTTGGTGGCACCAATATTGGAGATTAAAAGAATTCCCGTAAACAAAGCCACGATAGTGGGGTAGTAGCTCTTTACTTCTGCTGCATATTTAGTTTGTGGCAGATTCATTTCTTGCCACTTAACTTCAGTGCCTCTTTATCACTAAACATCAATTGCTTTTGGTCACTTCTCATCATTTGGTAGCCCATCCATAATCTTGCGCTGCATCTGTGGATCTAATGCGGCAAAGATTTTGCGCGAAATCTGACCTAGTTTTTCGAATTCTTCATCGGATAACACATCAACTAAATGCTTTCGCACACTTTCCACATGATCTGGTGCTGCAGCCACAAGCTTTTCGTATCCAAAATCTGTTAATACTGCGTTGAATCCACGTTTGTCTTCTTCACACATAGTTCGTTCAACTAGCCCGGCAGCGATCATGCGATCGATCTGGTGAGTTAAACGAGAACGGCTAGACATGACACGTTCGGCTAAGTCGCTCATTCGTATGCAACGGTTTGGGGCTTCTGAAAGGCGAACCAGGATTTCGTAGTCGCTCAGAGTCAGTTCGCGGCAATCTTGGAGGTCTTTGGAAAATAAATCAGGTAGAACTACGACAACGGCAAGGAATGAACGCCAATTGCGTTGCTGGTTTGCGTTCAGCCATCTGGTCATGAGGTCAACTTTACTGGCAGTGGATTAGTGACTCGTTAAGTCCCAAATTCGAACCCCACCTAGTAAGCCAGCCATGTTGCTCACGATGGACACATTTGGCGGGAGTTCTGTTTCGAGCAAATATTTAGCATTGCCGCCACCGATATGCATATGGTCAAAGAATAAAAAACCATCATAGGCGGGGATAGCTTTTTGAACTCGTTCAATCCAGCGCTCATTTCCAATTTCTTTGCGCACTATATTTCCAAGTTGTTGTTCAAAAGTTTCACCTTTGCGAAATGGAGCATGCCCTAATTCAAGGTGTGGCTGCAAAACTCCATTTAAAAACAAAGCGCCACCAACACCCGTTCCAAGAGTCATAACAAATTCAAAACCTTTACCTGTCACAACAGCGCAACCTTGCACGTCAGCATCATTAGCAACCCGGACTGGTTTCTTGAAGGATTTCTCAAGTGCTGTTTGCAGATCAAACCCAATCCATGATGCTTTTAGCTCTGGATCTTCAGGGCCGCCATATGAAATTCTGCTAAATGCCATTGCAAGGTGCACAACACCTTCGCGCACCAATCCTGGGAATCCGACCGAAATCCGGTCGTACTTATCAATGTCTTTGACCAGAGTATGTAAAGACTCAATCAATTTCTCAGGCGGGTTTGGGTAGGGAGTTTTGATTTTGACCCGTTCGGTGACCATATTTCCATCGTTGTCGCAGACAGCAGCTTTTAGGCCAGTGCCACCAATGTCTATGCAAAGAGTTCTGGTCATAAAGTTGTCAAAACCTCCGCACCATTTTCCGTTACTACCAAAGTGTGTTCAAACTGAGCCGTACGTTTGCGATCTTTAGTGACAACTGTCCAGTTATCAGCCCACATATCCCATTCGTATGTTCCAAGGGTGAGCATAGGCTCAATAGTGAAAGTCATTCCAACTTCCATGATGGTGTCAAAATTATCATCATCAAAATGGGGAATGATTAGGCCACTATGGAAAGTGGTTGATATTCCATGTCCGGTGAAATCTCGAACTACGCCATAGCCAAACCTTCTTGCATATGCCTCAATGACTCGTCCGATGACGCTAATTGGCCGGCCAGGCATAACAGCCTTAATTGCGCGGTCTAAAGATTCGCGAGTTCGTTCCACCAATAGACGAGACTCTTCATCCACGTTTCCTGCAAGATAGGTAGCGTTTGTATCGCCATGAACTCCGTTTATGTAGGCAGTGATATCAATATTTACGATATCGCCATCTTGCACGACTGTGGAATCTGGAATCCCGTGGCAGATCACTTCATTGATTGATGAACATAAGCTCTTTGGAAATCCTCGATATCCGAGTGTGGATGGATATGCGCCATGGTCGCAGAGAAATTCATGTCCGATGGCATCGAGGGCATCGGTGGTAACTCCAGGTGAAATATTTTTGCCCACCTCGGCCATAGCTTGGGCTGCTAGCCGACCAGCGATCCGCATTTTTTCAATAGTCTCAGAAGTTTGCACGTCGGAACCTGAATGTTGAGCTGGAGATTTCTTACCGACGTATTCCGGTCGAACTATGTTTGACGGAACACTTCTCATTGGAGTAATCACACCTGGGACTAAATTCACAGGGCTAATCTAATTAGCAAGAGATTTAATTGATTCAGCGGTTGATTTTATAAATGAATAAGGCTCGCACTTTCGTGCGAGCCTTTTCCAAAAAAGGAA
>JAPLBX010000101.1 GCA_026392535.1 Actinomycetota bacterium | reverse complement strand
TGGCGGAACTGAACTCACTAACAAAGAATTGACTGGCTTATTACTTGAAGCCTGTGGTGCGGATTGGGATCGTGTTGATCGTGTTGAAGATCGCAAGGGACATGACCTTCGTTACAGCGTAGACATCTCAAAGATTTCTAAAGAACTTGGCTACACACCACAAGTCGATTTCAAGGCAGGACTAGCAGCTACGGTTGATTGGTACCGAAACAATCGCGCTTGGTGGGAACCATTAAAAAACGCTACGTCAGCTTAAGGATCTAACTGAAATGAAGTGGGCAGTACTCGGTCATGCAGGAATGCTGGGCCAAGATTTTATGTCTGCTTTAGCATCAAGAGATGTTTCTGGGTTCGATCGAGCTGAGTTTGATATCACAAATGCAGAATCCGTTAACTCAACTATTTCTGGCTTTGATGTGGTGGTTAATTGCGCAGCTTGGACAGCGGTTGATGATGCAGAAGTAAAAGAACCAGCAGCACTAGCCATAAATGGAACTGGCCCAAAGAATGTTGCCGAAGCGTGCAAACAAACTGGCGCTAAGCTGATCCATATTTCGACCGACTACGTATTTAGCGGGGATGCAACTTCTCCGTATGCCGAAGATGCGCTTGTGGGTCCAAAGTCTGCTTATGGCCGCACCAAACTTGCTGGTGAAATCGCGGTTCGAGAAACTTTGCCTAATGATCATTACTTGGTTCGCACCGCCTGGCTTTATGGTGAGCACGGTTCTAACTTTATTAAGGCCATGATAAATTTAGAAAAAACCAAAGACAAGATTTCAGTAGTTGATGATCAACTTGGTCAGCCAACCTGGACTAAAGATTTGGTCGCTCAAATTGTTTCGATGGTAGAAAACAAAGTTCCAGCGGGCACTTATCACGGAACTTCAAGTGGCCAAACTTCTTGGTTTGGGCTTACTCAAAAAATCTATGAACTTATCGGGGTTGATCCGAGTCGAGTGCTGCCAACTACAACAGATGCTTTTCCACGTCCGGCGCCGCGACCGGCTTACTCCGTTCTTGGACACGATAAATGGTCCAAAGTCGGTATGTCACCAATTCGCAACTGGGATGAAGCCCTAGGTGCTGCTTTCGTTGACGGGGCTTTCAGTGCTTCCTGATTGGGTATTTCGCCGAGGTTGGGGAACTCCTGGTGCCTATGAATACCTGCAATTGCGCATGGAAGCCGCCCAAAGGGTCACAAACCGATCAGAGGCACGAGATGCTCGCAAATCCTTAAATAGTGCTGTTGCTAATAGAAAACGCCCGAGAGACCCTCAAAACCTCCATTGGGCCATTAAGACTTCAGTTCCTTCTGGTCCATCTGGACAAGGCTGGGGGGATTTGTATTTTGCTAATGAAATCTCAGCGTCATTGACCAAGCTCGGACACACGGCTCGGGTTGATT
Organism: Actinomycetota bacterium; assembly: GCA_026392535.1. Classification (GTDB taxonomy): domain Bacteria; phylum Actinomycetota; class Actinomycetes; order S36-B12; family UBA5976; genus JAFMIT01. Next base: position 417 of record JAPLBX010000101.1, on the reverse strand, counting down.
TTCGAAACGATGTTATTCACCTTGACTCAGCGAATGACGATGTGGTTTTGGTTTTACGTGGCGTTGAGAGAATCAGACCCCAAGCCGGAGCTATCAACTTACTTTGGATCATTTCTCATCCGAGTCGAATTTCTAAACATGAAGTCAAATCATTTGATTCCGTTTTTGCAGCAAGCAACAGTTGGGCCGAAAAAGCATCAAAGAGATTTGGAAGAGAAGTCCAATCACTATTGCAAGCAACAAATCCAGATAAGTTCAATCCGGCAGTTGCCGAACCTGACACAGGCGAAGAAATTCTATTCCTGGGAAATACCAGAAATGAATTTAGACAAATCATCAGAGATTGTGTCAATGCTGGAATCTCACCAGCTATTTATGGAAAAGATTGGGATCAATTTGTTTCCAAAGAATTGATTA
>JAPLBX010000172.1:1268-4293 GCA_026392535.1 Actinomycetota bacterium | reverse complement strand
GAGATCAATAAGATCGTTGGCATCCTGCATGTGCGCAAGGCCATGGCGCTACTGAATCAGGTGGATGAACTTACCGTCGAGCACTTCAGAGAGTTGTTAACACCGCCTTATTTCATCCCACCTGAGACAGATCTGTTTACACAGCTTCAGTATTTTCAGGAGAATCAAGAACGCCTTGCTGTCATTGTTGATGAGTACGGCGAAGTACAGGGCTTGGTCACGCTGGATGACATTATTGAAGAGATGGTCGGCGAGTTTACGACGTCAACGCCGGGAGCGACGCGTGCCGATCAATTTGGATGGGATAAGAAAGGCGAATGCCTTTTGGAAGGCTCGATCTCGTTACGAGATGTGAACAAGCGGCTGGATTTGAATCTGCCGATTGACGGGCCCAAGACGCTGAATGGCCTGTTGCTGGAGCTGCTGCAGGAGATACCGGAAGCATCGGTATGCCTGAAGATATCAGACTGTGTGATCGAGATTGTTCAGGTCCAGGAACAAGTGATCAAGATGGTGAAGCTGCATCGGCCGAGGTGAGTTTCGCTTAAAGAATACAGTCCACACGTGAATTTATGATTCCGCCGGACTAATTCACCTACAAAAGTTATCGCGCTGAGAAGACTTGCGTGCAAAGCCCCGAATTATACGTAGCTTCCGAGGCGGCATTTTTTGGTACGCTCCCTGTTGTTCTTTCTCCTATTCTGCCCCATCGTTTTTCGTGTTCATAAAAAATGTGATAAAATAAATATCTTTCTTCTTACTGTATTCATTGTGGCAGCCATGCATGAATTTACAATGATTGGGACAATCAGAAACGTACACTAGTAGACGCCTTCAATTTTGTTACTCGGAATAAGTAACGCAAGCATCCGTTGAGACTGAGCAGTCTTCTTTCAATGACCTCCGGGAATCGCTTATGGTGATTTCGTATTTGGAAAAGGTAGAATTTTGCTAAGTTTTTTAAGTGATTGCGCTTATAAACCAGCCGTAGGCTGGCTTTCGCCTCTTCGGGCTTCGGCATACTATTGGCGATTGACCACATTGGTTGCCGCCAGAGCTGATAGCGACACATTAACCCGTTAGACGCTCTTTTGTTTAAAGGTATCTAGGTTTGGATTTGTTAACTGATATAGCCAGTATCTCAGCGCCTTTGATAGTCGGTGGATTGGTATCCTTTGGGCTTTGCGTAGTGGTAGCAATCACGACCCGCTGGCATGGGACACACACGCTCGATTCCACTAACGGCATCCAAAAATTCCATATCCATCCCACCCCCAGGGTCGGCGGCTTGCCCATGGTTCTGGGACTGGTAGCAGCTGTCACCATGTGTCCGCCTGACTTGAGAAATAAGCTGTGGCCTTGGCTGATTGCCGGCAGCCCTGCTTTTGCCTTCGGCCTTGCTGAGGACTTCACCAAACGAGTTAGCGTGTCGACCCGCTTGTTTGCGACCATGGCCAGTGGTGCGCTTGCTTGTTTTATCACCGGCTATGCCCTCACAAGGGTAGACGTGTGGGGTCTCGACTGGCTGCTGCAGTACACGGCTATCGCAATTTTGTTTACATCCTTTACGGTCGGCGGAATCGCTAATGCCATCAATATCATTGATGGACTTAATGGCCTCGCCAGCAGCATGGTTCTCTGGGCCTTGCTCGCTATCGCCGTCATTGCAACCCGCTTAGGCGATACCGTGTTGGCTGCCGCGTGCTTGCTGATTGTAGTTTCCGTGCTTGGCTTCATTCTGGTCAATTGGCCGTTTGGCAAACTGTTTCTTGGCGATGGCGGATCCTATTTTCTCGGCTTCTCCTTGGCATGGGCTTGTGTGCTTTTGGTGGAGCGGCACAGTGAGGTATCTCCATTCGCACCGCTTCTGCTATGTGTGCACCCCGTCACCGAGGTGCTATTCAGCGTGTTCCGGCGCAGAATGCGGCGACAACATCCGAGCCAACCCGACCGCTTGCATTTTCATAGCTTGGTCAATCGGCGGGTAATGCAGCGCTGGCTACCTAACGGAAGTAAAACGGTACACAACTCTGTTGGTGGTCTACTGATTGGCAGTATGAGCTTGCCGCCTGCCGTATTGGTTCAATGGATTTACGGGAGCACCCCTGCATGTTTAACGGCAGTGATAGCTCTGGGGGCTGGCTATATCTGGCTGTATCGAAGAATGCTGGCTCGATTTGGGGCGTAAGCTCTGTGCGCAGCATCTAAACGACTGATTGCCCCAATGTGTGTGGTTAGTTCAAAATCGAACCTCCGCTAACCTAACCGAGGTTGTCTTTCCCACGAGACCTCTGGTGGGCGGGTTGCCTACCAACCCATGAAATCCACTTTTCGTGGACAGTGTACAACCGTAGTAGTGGAATTTTTTCTACGGATTGACTTCTGTACTAGCAGACTTCGTTCTGGCTTTTATTCTGTTAATAGAGTCCATTAACACCACACCACCCAGAGCCAAAAAAAGCGAAAATGCAAAACCCAATCCCAAACCTTTTTTCAGCAGACCACTAAAGGGCAATTCGGTCGTAACGATTTTGCCAATTTGTTTGGTACTGCTTGAAGCAGAAATTCTGTCTATAAGATCAGTAGCGTCTTGTTTATTGCTGACGCTCGATATCCGTAAGAGCTGCACCGCCTCCTCTTTCTTCGCCTGTAAATAGTTTTTGTGTGAGCCAACTATTTCCTCAATAGTGTCTTCTACAAACTTTTGAGAAAGGTTTTTTTCCTCATGCCTTGCTGTAACTTGGACTACCATTGTATTTTTTATGGGCGTCACCTGAGCCTTCGTAGAATAAATATATTTTATTTGCTCTAAAGGTTCAATTGCATTTGCATTTGCGAAAAAAAACATCGACCCAATCACTACATCTGCCTTGCTTTCATAAAGAAGAGGACGGGACAAAACATAAATGCAGGCTGCGGAAAAAGAAATAAAAAATATGGCGAGTATGTTTACGTACTGACGTTTTAAAAAATCCAAAACATCCCCAAAAGATACTTCTTCTTCAGATTCATACTTAGCATCAGT
>JAPLBX010000172.1:0-1228 GCA_026392535.1 Actinomycetota bacterium | reverse complement strand
ATTTACCAAAACATATCTGCGGAGGGCAGTCACGATAAATGCCAATTGCAGATTAGGTAAACAAAACTGTTTGTCCCACCCAGACCTTACCTAAGGACCCAAAAGAGTTTTTGGTAAGTTATTTGCCTATGTCTGATTTCAATATAAAGTCCGATTTGCCGGGGTAGTACTAGCTGCTACTGCTCAATATTCCTGTTCGATTTGATACATCGAAATATCTTTTATGTAATTATATCGCACACGAATGTGGGATTAGATGTTGGGTCATGTTTTCAACAATTGTTAATTTAAAACCAATAACACGCATTCATCGCCTGACCGAAATGGAGTGTTCCTGCGGCGGAAAGGTCATACACACATTGCGTGGACCTTATTGACAGAAATTTTTTATCAACACTTTGAACCCACCGTTTTATAGAAAGCGATCTCCTAGATGTACTCGTGAGCCTTAATACTTCCATGATTTAGTGTTTGGCGATTTGCCTCGCTATATCTTGGTACCGTTTGCGAGGCCATAACAATTGTGCTCTCAGCGCTGTCTCGCGTGACACCCCATCTGTGCTGCGACAGCAATTTCCGACCGCCTCGGGTTTGGCCTGCAGTCCATTCGCTTTCCGCTGACGACATTCTTGATCGCAGCATTAAAGCTATCAGCGAATGCCTCCCTCAGACCCCTCCAGAATTCCTATGATTTGTTCTTTCTGAAACAACTTTTCCATACCCGTCCCCGAGGAGCAGACTCTGCACTATAGGCAGACTAATCTCGGGGAGCCGATCAACAGAATTAAGCGAAGAGAGGGTGCGAATCGCGCCATCACCACCTCGGTAACAGAGATAGACCACGCCTAATCGCAAGGAAAAATTAGTGCCGATGAAATGAATCTCTCTTCATCGGCCGATTGGTCAGGGCCGTAAATCAGCTTGGAATGCTCATCATAAAAGGCGGATTCCGGCTCTCCAAATGAGATTCCATGCTTCTCAAGAATGGTTTAAGCCTTGCGTGTGTCCCATTGGAATCGGAGTCAATTCATATGTACATTGCAAGTACGGCTTCGGGGAACCGGAGCCACCACCTCCCCATGCGTGACGAACCCGCTCCAAATGCAAAAAGCCCCCGTTATCGCTAACGAGGGCTTTGCTTACTTGGTGGCCCGGGGCGGAATCGAACCACCGACACAAGGATTTTCAATCCTCTGCTCTACCGACTGAGCTACCAGGCCAAGGGGCC
>JAPLBX010000121.1 GCA_026392535.1 Actinomycetota bacterium | reverse complement strand
GTTTGGTAAACAACTCAATTTGTGCCAAAACCTGATTGGTGAATGAGTTAGACATCACGAATGAAGGGTGACCGGTTGCGTTACCAAGGTTCAGCAAACGACCTTCTGAGAGCACAATGATCGAGCGGCCACTTGAAAAGCGCCATTCATCAACCTGTGGCTTGATATTCAAGCGAATAACGCCTGGAGTCTGAGCCAAACCAGCCATGTCAATTTCATTGTCGAAGTGACCAATGTTTCCAACAATTGCCTGATGCTTCATCTTTTGCATATGTTGAGCGGTGATTACATCTTTGCAACCTGATGCAGTGATGAATATGTCTGCAGTTTCAACAACATCTTCTAGCAATGCAACTTGGTAACCATCCATTGCAGCTTGCAAAGCACAAATCGGATCGATTTCAGTAACAATTACGCGTGCACCTTGGCCGCGTAATGAATCAGCTGAACCTTTTCCAACATCGCCATAACCACAAACAACTGCAACTTTGCCACCGATCAAGGTGTCAGTTGCGCGGTTGATGCCATCGATCAACGAGTGACGGCAGCCGTATTTATTGTCGAATTTGCTCTTGGTTACTGAGTCGTTGACGTTGATGGCTGGGAAAAGCAGTTTGTTTTCGCGAGCCATTTCATACAAGCGATGAACACCAGTTGTGGTTTCTTCGGTAACACCCTTGATTCCTTCAGCAATCTTGGTCCAGCGATCGCCAGATTCAGTCAAACTGCGTTGTAGGAAATTCAGGATAACTGTGTACTCTTCAGAATCATCAGCTGTCGGAGCTGGAACAGCGCCGGCTAATTCAAATTCACGGCCTTTGTGGACTAGCAATGTTGCATCGCCGCCATCATCCAAAATCATGTTTGGACCTTCACCGTTTGGCCAACGCAAAATCTGTTCAGTGCACCACCAGTATTCTTCAAGGGATTCACCTTTCCAAGCGAATACCGGAATACCTTTTGGATTCTCTGGACTTCCAGCGCCAACAACAACAGCTGCTGCTGCGTGATCTTGGGTTGAGAAGATATTGCAAGATGCCCAACGAACTTCAGCACCTAGTTCTGCCAAAGTTTCAATCAACACTGCAGTTTGTACAGTCATGTGAAGTGAACCAGTAATACGTGCACCTTTTAGTGGTTTGCTTGCACCAAATTCTTTACGCATCGCCATTAATCCTGGCATTTCATGTTCGGCTAAACGAATTTCGTGACGACCGAAGTCGGCAAGTTTGAGATCTGCAACTGCATAATCCAAACCAAGATCTAGTGAAAAGTTGACGCCAGCCGCATTGACTACATCAAGAGACATTAATTACTCCTTGAAAAGTGGACTTGCGACAAACGGCTCGAGACTTCGATGGTTTGCCAATTTAGGGTCGGGACAACGACTCGCAGCGCGTAGCCTAAACCAAGAGCCAGCACAGTGCCCGTAATGTCCCTAGGAAGGCTTGTAAATATCTGGTTCAATAAAGATATAGCGTGCGTGTGGAACGCTTGCCCGAATGAGTTTTTCAGCCTCGTCGATGCCAGAACTTAAAATTGCCCCGCTTTGCTCAGAGGAAACCGCAATTTTGCAGGCCACCAAGAGTTCGTCAGGTCCAACATAAAGTGTTCGTAAATGGATCACCTTTTGCACGATTGAGGCAGATTGCAACGCTTTTTCAATCGCATCTATGTCTTCGGAAAGAGCTGACTCACCCACCAGCATGCTTGTCATTTCAATGGTCAAAATCACGGCTATGACTACTAGCAACAAGCCAACGGCAATAGCGCCCATCCCGTCCCATTGTGAATTCTTTGTGATGGCTGAAATTCCAACCCCTATAAAAGCGAATATAAGTCCAAGGAGAGCGCCGATATCTTCAAGCACAATCACCGGCAGTTCAGGTTGACGGGCGGCTCGAACAAATTGCCATAGGGTGCGCTTGCCGCGAATCGCATTGACTTCTCGAAGTGCAGTGCGAAGTGAAAAACTTTCTAAGATCACTGCAACCGTTAGCACCGCAAGAGCAATAGTTGAATTGGAAACTTCTTCTGGGTTTTGGACTTTATGAATACCTTCATAAAGCGAAAAGATTCCACCAATTACAAATAAAACAATTGCAACGATAAAGCCATAGATATAACGAACCCGACCATAACCAAATTGATGCTTTTCGGTTGTGGTTCGTTTGGAATGTCTGTTGCCAACCAACAAAAGCACTTGATTGCCAGAATCCGCAAGTGAGTGGACCGATTCACTTAACATCGATGATGATCCAGTAAGCAAAAATGCTACAAACTTGGAAATCGCAATCCCCACATTTGCAACTAGTGCGGCAAGGACAGCCTTAATTCCGCCTTCAGTGCTCATTTTGATTTATCTTTTAATTCAAGAATTGGGATGATTGGAGTTGGATCAATTCCTAACGCAAGAGCTGCATAGACACTTGCCCAGTCAGTTAAAGCAATCAAAGAAGCCATGCGACTGATTGCATCTGTTCCTTGCGACTCAATGAATGTGACCTTCACGCCACGCTTAGCCGCAATCTCGTTGACTACATTTGCTCGGCGCTCAGCACCAGCGTCACTTGCAGTGTCTTTTAGAATGAAGATTCTAAATTGCCCAAGGCCAGAAGTGTTTTCATCCTCAAATAAATCATCGAGGGAACCTGGCGCATAAGGTCCATCTAGAACCACAATCTGATTGTGTTGAGATTCTGGCATCTCGCCATGAATTGCTGGAATCTTTGCGTTCTCTGCCAATTGTGAAGTCACCCGGTATGCAATTACGCCACCAAAAGCTCCAGTACCCCAAACCATTGGTAGAGATTGCGCAAACTGCAATCCCAATAGTTTCCCCGGATTCTCATCTAGTGGCGTAGCAACAGCGCAATCTCGATTAATTCCGTCTACCAAATCCGCAACTGACTCCAGCTGCTTAGGTTTGATTGAAAAAATTCCAAGTGCATCACCAATTAGCAATAGCGGAGTTAATAAAGTCCACATAGATGCCCGTGGCATCCGACCCATAGCGTCAATGTCGAATGTAATGCTGTCTCGAACTTGGTCTAAGACCGAATCGAGTTTTGAACCCGGGGTTGTAATTGCAATTACTTGCGCACCACGGCGACCGGCTTCGGTTGCACCTGCAATGGTTTCTTCGGTGCTGCCACTACAAGAAAGGGCAATCACCACATCGGTTGGCCCAACCCAAGTTGGCAAACTAAATCCACCGACAGCTACGACCGGAATCGAACTAGCTACATGTGCAAGAGATTGTGCGATACGTCCAGAAATCCCAGACCCACCAACACCAGTAATTACGACCGAGCGAGGTTTGCCCCACTCTTTTACTTTGGCTAGCGAATCTTGATCTATGCTAGAAAGTGCTTTACGGATTTGTGCACCACTAGAAGCTGTAGCTTCCAACATGTTGTCAGTATCAATCTTCAACATTTCCGTGATGTCATCCAAGATATCTTCTTCGTTCATGAATCTTTTCCTAACAAAACCGGGATGCCATCTTCAATTCTAAAATCCTGATTACAACAAAGACTTCGCAAATGGTCGTTAACTTCAACAATCTGACCATGGATTTCACACGGGCATGCAAGCAGACGCAGGATAATTGGATCAATCACATTAAGCCC
>JAPLBX010000154.1 GCA_026392535.1 Actinomycetota bacterium | reverse complement strand
GAGATTCCAAAATGGCTTCACCTATGGCTCTCATGGTTGACTTAGAACATGGGGTCGCTGAGCAAAGAACTTCGCAAAATTCAAATGGTCGTGTTCGACCGTTTTATGCGATCCTCTGATAATCCTGACGAAGCCCGGTTACTGGCTGAAGCCTCTAGGCAAATCCCAAAAGATCGACGAGTAGTAATTGTTGACTCTGATCTGACTTATGGAAATGCTCGCGCATTAGCGATTGACCTAAACAAAGTCCTAGATGAGGATGAATTGCTTTTTCTTGCATACGACCAGGCAGGTTTGAATTGGGCTAAATCCAACGGCCTGCCAGCGGCCATTTTTAGTTCTAAGTCGGAGGCAAACTCAGCAGAACTCTGGGACAAGTTAATCCGAGCCAAGGTAAGTGTTTATGACACTCACACTTGGTGGCGAACTCGTGACCAGCTTTTGCAAAAGTCCTTACTCGAAGGTTCTTACAAAGTTCAGCTGTGGCACGGAGCAACGGGTCCGGTTGGAAAAGTATTTGGACTCGAGCGACTAAACACCGCAAAGACGTTCTGGCATTTTTCAGCGGTTGCAACAAGCAGCGTTGGCTTTGACGTTTTAGTTAATGAACCAAGCCAGGCAGAATATCGACGTACTCGAAGCCTGATTGCGCATAAATCCGTTCATGATGTTGAGTATCGATTAGTAGAAGCAATGAACTCCAAAAGCTGGATGCCAAAAGAGAATGTAAAGATTCTCGTAGCGCCAACATATTCTGAGTCCACCGAAGGTGAAGACCAACTTGTGGCATGGCTAGCTCAATTAGCCGGCGTTGCAAGAACTAAGAACTGGCTTGTTGATGTCGCACTTCATCCAGGTGCTAAACCTCGGGTTGCAAAGTTAATCAAGAAGCACGCAAAGCTAACTCCAAATATTCATGGAGTAACAACAAATGAACTCTTGAGTTGTAGCGCAGTTGTAACTGATTTCAGTGGCATTGCGCATGATGCATTACTACTTGAAATTCCAACTGTTTCTGTGTTGGTTGACTTTGATAACTATCAGGATCTATGCCCATCCTTGGTCGATCAGGATCAAATGAATGTTGCTTACGTTGTTAATGAAATCAATAGCAATTGGCTCAGATCCTTTGGCGAGTGCGCGCGAGGCTTACGTAAACAAAGTTGTCACTGGACTTCAGGCTTTATCGGGAGTCAATACGAGAGAATCAGTCCTCTCTGCTTTAGATGCCTAAGTTCTAGAAAGATCTAGGCAAGAAAATTGTCGACTTAAGCCGGATCCAGTTAGAAATCAAAATGCCACGCACCTTGCTCATCCATGAATGGTGCTCCAAAACTAATTTGCGACCCAACAACAGTTTCTGTAGGTCGTCATAGTTTGCTGTTCCAATTAGTCCCACAATTCCTCGCCAACGGATTGACGTTTTTGGAAGCATGCTCGGACTTAGATTAAGTGACGCTAGGCCGTAAAGCTTTTGCAGAACATCAAGCCACTCTCCAGAATCCTGCGTAGCAAGCGAATTCCAAACAAGTTCGCGAGCGATCTCGATTTCCCAATGTCTAATCCAAATGAATCGTTGTGCTTCATCATTAAGTTTGGAATCAGAAATGATTTGAGCCATGGTATCTAGAAGTTCAAAGTAGGCAGAAGCGGGCTTTACTTGCAATGTGAGATTTGTGGCTGACTTTGTGTAGCGAACGCCAACGGCAGGCGGGTTCGAAAGAACAGAGATTTTTTCTGCATGCAAGTAAGTCAATGCTGAGAATGGCTGATCTTCACCAACACTTAGCTCAGCGTTGAACTTAATGTCATTCTCGACTAACAAAGATCTACGAATTAGTTTCATGGGGTTGAGGGCCCAATAGATTCTTGAAGTCTCAAGATTCACATCTGGTTGATTCTTTGAATACATGCCACGAGGTACCCCGCGACCATCGAGACTAGCTAGACGTGGTAGAACAACATCTGAATCGTTTGCAATTGCATATTCAACTGTGGCAAGTAAACCACCGCGAATTAAAACATCATCAGAATCTAAGAAGAAAACAAATTGACTAGTTGCTTCCTGAATTCCAAGGTTGCGCGGTGATGCCGGCCCACCAGTGTGACCTAACGTAAATATCCTTAATGGAAGCTGTCTCTGCCAAGATTTCAAAACTTCAGCCGAGCCATCCGTAGACCCATCATCAATTGCAATAACTTCCCAAGAAATTTCTGATGAGTTTACAATTTCAACCTTGATGGATGCGAGCGTCTCATCGATCGTTTTTTGAGCGTTGAACACTGGAATGATTATTGATACGGACGCGCCCATGATTCAAGCGTAGTGAAAAGTTTCGTCCTGTATCGTAAGGGTTGTGACCGTTACAAATCTTGACATTCCTGGTTCCTGGGTTTTTACTCCTAGACAGTTTTCTGATGATCGAGGCACTTTTTTTGAATGGTTTCAGGACGACACCTTTTTGGAAGCATCAGGGCATCGTCTAGATCTAGCGCAAGCAAACTGCTCTATTTCTAAAAAAGGCACACTTAGAGGAATTCACTTTGCAGACGTTCCTCCTGGGCAGCGAAAGTATGTAACCTGCCTATCGGGATCAGCAATGGATGTTTTAGTAGATCTGCGAATCGGATCACCAACTTTTGGCGAATGGCGATCCGTGCTTTTAGACACTATGGAAAGAAAAGTTGTATCAATTCCAAATGGTGTGGGACACGCTTTCATGGCCTTGGAAGAAAACACAACAATAATTTATTTGTGCGATCAGAGATACAACCCAACTGGTGAGCGCGAGATATATCCTTTGGATTCTGAGATCGGAATCGATTGGCCATCTGGCATAAAGCCCCTACTCTCGCCAAAGGATGAAGCCGCGCCGTTATTGGCAGATTCAATGGAATTGTTGTTCCACCAGCAAGACCGATAATCGGCCAACCTGAAATTGAAGCTGTAACTCGGGTAATTAACAGTGGAATGTTGGCTCAAGGCCCAGAAGTTGCTGCTTTTGAAGAAGAGTTTGCAAGTTATGTTGGGGCGCCACACGCAATTGCTCTTAACTCTGGAACATCTGCGCTACACATGGCACTTCTTTGTATCGGTATTGGACCTGGTGACGAAGTAATCGTTCCCTCGTTTACATTCGCAGCAACTGCAAATGTCGTAAAACTTGTAGGTGCTGAACCAGTATTTGTTGACATCGATCCAGATACCTACTGCATGTCGGTATCTGCCGCTGAAGCTGTAATAACTCCTAGAACTCGAGCGATAATGCCAGTTCATTTATATGGTCACCCAGCAGCGGTTGATCAATTGGCTGAGCTTGCCTCACGAAACAACATTCATTTGGTTGAAGATGCCGCTCAAGCTCACGGGGCGACTTTAAATGGAAAGGCAGTTGGAACATGGGGAGCAACTTCTGCGTTTTCGTTTTATCCAACTAAAAATATGACTTCGGGTGAAGGCGGAATGAT
>JAPLBX010000065.1 GCA_026392535.1 Actinomycetota bacterium | reverse complement strand
GTTGATGTATCTCAAATAGCTAGATTCTTTGCGGTTGAAAAATACATTAATCACTGGGATGGTCAATCTGGTTCGCCCCCATGGACTCCAAACAACTATCGGATGTTCTCGGATAAGAACGGCAAAATCGAACTTCTTCCATGGGGAACAGATGGCACTTGGTTTGCTTTCCCAGAACCACTTCCAGATTGGATCATTGGCACGCCCTTTGATGGTGGTATGGAAAGCTTTTATTTCTCGCGCAGTAAATTGTTTATGCAGTGCATTAATGAAGACCAATGTAACTCTGAATATTTGAAAGCACTACAGAAAATATCGGAAATTGCCCAGTATCAAGATTTGGCAAATGAGTTATTTGATGTTCATACAGCAGCCAGAGCAGCGGACATAACCCGCTTAAGTGACGAGGCAACTTCAGCTTGGGAGCTTTCAAATACCTTAGATTTCATGAACAACCGCGACGAGATGGCTCATGACTATTCCTATGAGCATGCAACTGGGGCAATTCGATGGACACCAGCCAAGACGAGTTTGAAAGTAGGCTCGAAGTTAACAGCCTCTCTGCTCAATGCATATTCAGACGTTTTGGGCACAATCACATACAGCAAGAAATTGGGTGCGGTTCTTAAAAAGGGTAAGTATTCAATCAAGGCCACCCTCACTCCTGTTGATGTTGCCGAATGGCCTGTGCAGAGCAAAACCATAAAATTCACGGTCAAATAACTAGAAAATAATCCAAGGTGGTTGAATAGCCTCATGGCTGAGAAAAAAGGTAAGGCTGAAGAGCCGGTAGATCCGAGAGCTGCATTTTTAGAAGCTTTGGAGAAAAAGAAGAATAAAGGCGCTACACCACACGGTGGGGCAGCGGAATCAGGTAAGACTGGTCCAACAAAGTCAGGACCAGATGCCGCCCGTCGTATGTTCCAACGCCGTAGCGGTAGCGCTTAAGATTTTTTGCGTTTAACTCTCTTCAATGTTTCGGTTGAAGGAGCTTCAAACCCAAATTTAACGCTTGTTATTCTCAAAGCTGCCACAACACTGATAATCAGAACATCTAAAACATCTTGATTCATGTATGGATAAAGGGTCGCAAGTAGAACTGCGCCGACAATTGCAGCAGTTGCAAACCATGGACCATCTCTAAGCACCACCGGCTTTTCGCCAATCATCACATCCACGATTGTGCTACCACCGATTGCAGTGATTAGGCCAATCAAAACACTTGGTCCAAATGGAAAGCCGTAAATGAGGGCTTTCTGCGTTCCAATAACCACCCAAAGCCCAAGTGCACTTCCGTCAAGGATTGGCCCGAGAAATCTATTGCTTACTAATTTTCGAGCAACTGGCAATCCAAAAATAGATCCGGCAACGGCTACCGGGATGTACCAAACGTCATGCATTGCAACAATCTCTACTTGCATAAAAATGTCACGCAAGATTCCGCCACCAAGCGCCATAACGACACCAATGAGCATTACTCCAACGAGTGGTGTTTTCTTCTGTGCCGCAACAGCTGCACCAAAGACGCCACCGAATGAGATGGCGATGAGATCAAGTGCGGTGGGTAATTGATTGATGATTGAACCTAATTGTGAGAGCGATTTACTAATTTCCAGGTTGCTGGAAGTAGATTAGCTGCGATTACAACTTTGATTAAATCGCCGATTAAGAATGGGGTTAATCCCCAGGCAAATACTTGTGACCAGTCAGCGCCGGTAACATTTTTTAGGTTAATGAGTCCAGCTGTGTAAATAACTACGTTACCAATTAACATTGTAAATGTTGTGCCAAGAATTGATTTTGAAAGTCCGCGCTCAGAAAGTTTTCCGACTACAAAACTTGCCACAATAAATCCGACTACATAACCGAAACTTGCCATTTGGAAAACTTGCGTGCCAATTACATGTGTGCCATCAGGCTGTGGAGCTAGAACTGGAAGTCCCGCAACTGCTAAACCTAAATAGAGAATTGAGGATGACATCGAACGCCAAGTTCCGAGTGCACCAGCCGTCAATAAAATCGCAAGTGTTTGGCCGGTTAGGGGAACTGGGGTAAAAGGCAGTGGAATTGAGACTTGAGCCAATACTGAAATGAATGCGGTGCCGGTCAAGACTGCTACGGCATTACGAACCCAGGTGAGTGAAACTGTTTCAACTAGAACTCTTGGGCTTACAGTTGAGATGGACATGGTTCTCACTTTCAAATCTAGAAGCCCAATTGTGCCAAACCTGCACTTGACCGATTGCCAAAAATGGTTACTCAGGGGTCAACTAGGCTCAGGCATATGCAGCAATCCACTCGAGAAATAACCAAGATCGCCGTGCCGGTGAGCCTCGAGTTTGTCATCATGTTAGGCCTAAATTGGGTTAATCAGGTGATTGTGGGCGGTCTGGGAGCAATCGCAATTGCAGCCGTCGGGTTCGCAAACTCTATGACTTTCATTTTGATGGTCACACTTGGCGCAGTCGGAATCTCTGTAAGTGTTCTCGTGTCGCGAGCATTTGGCGGCAAACGTCTACATGAACTAAACGTCACTGTGACCATTGCAATCGCCTTCTCAGTTTTAGTAACAGCTTTCTTTGCAATAATCGTGTGGATTTGGCCGCTTCAACTTATGGAAATGAGCGGCGCCTCAAATGAAGTTGCTTCAATGGGAATGGAGTATTTGCAACTAACCGCACTTTCGCTCATTCCAAATGTTATGAGTTCTGTATTGAGTGGTTTATTGCGCGCCACTGATCATGCTCGAAGTCCGCTGGTCGCAACTGTTTCAACTGTTGTGTTGAACACAATCTTGGGTTACATGTTCGTCTTTGGTTTTGGACCAATCGCCAAAATGGGAGTGGCTGGTGCTGGTCTTGCTACTTTGATTACAGCTTTTCTTAAACTATTTATCCTGGCTTATCAGGCTTACTTTTTGCACAAAGTAGCGAGTTGGGAAATGCCGGAGTCTGGTAAAGAAACTATAAATGTCATCAAGCCACTTTTTGTATTAGCAATTCCACTAGGAGTTACTGAGTTTGTTTGGACAGTTGGCATTTTCCTTTACAACATTGTGTTGCAAAAACTTGGAAACCTGCCACTCGCGGCAGCACAGATTGCAACTGCACTAGAAGGTATCTTCATCGTTGCCAGTGTTGGGCTCGCAAGTGCAGGTCAGGTGTTAGTTGGCCGGGCAGTTGGTGCGCATGACAGCAACTCAGCTTTGGAATGGATAACACGCGTCAAGAAGATCGGTTTCTATGCAGCAATAACATCTGGATTACTTCTAGCAAGCACAACTTTGGCTCTTAATTTTCTTTATCAACAAGCAGGTGAAGAAGTTAGATACCTCGCTGTTATCGGTATCTTGATCAATGCACTAATGCAACCAGTAAAAGTCCGAAATATGTTGCTAGGTGCAATGGTTTTGCCAAACGGAAATGACCCTAAAGGAATTATTTGGGGTGACCTTCTTGGCGCATTCGTTGTCGGTGTTCCGTTAGCAATCGTTCTCGGATTCCCAGTCGGATGGGGATTTATGGGCGTTATGATTGCAAGATCATTAGATGAAGTGGTAAAGATTTTCGTGTTTACATATCGCGCTCGAAAAATTAACTGGCAGGAAGTAGTTTCGAAGCAGCAAGAAGTCAGCGATGTATTACCCGGTTGATCCGCGCGGAAATCGGTTAACGGTTGGACTGCGCACATTAGATTTGAAGACCTGGTTTGAGTTTGACGATGAATTTGAACAAGAAATCGCTGAGAAACATCGCCTAGACAGTTCCAATGCTGAAGTTTTTGCACAACTTCCCGAGGGGGAAGCGGGTGCAGCTGAGTTTTTGGAACTAGCCGCGGATAATTTGCAGAATTTCCATCCTGAAAGAAATAAACCTTTCAGTTCCTTAACTGAAATTTCAAAAGTTGTGCAAGAAGATGTTTGCATAATGACAAAAATTGGTGATGACTGGGTTTTGACCGCTGCGGTTCTTTATGCACCATCTCGTTGGCGACTCTTTGACAAAATGGGAAAGTCTCTTGAAGGTATTCACAAACCTGTGCCGGGCTATCAGGAGCAAATCGGCGAAGCTGTGGAGTTCACCTTCGACCGAATGACACCAGATCGAAGTCTGTGGCGAGCGAACTGGACACTGCTCGACGATGCAACCAGATTCCAGCCGACCCCACCATCCCCCGAGAATCAATTAAGAGTTGCAGGCGCGGACTTGAATGAGCAAGTGTTTTTCCGGGTTGAAAGACAAACTCTGCGCAAAATGCCTAGAACTGGTGATGTAGTTTTCACTATTCGGACCTATGTGACGTCCTTGGGAAAGCTCCTTCAGGCCATTGAAACGCCTATAAACATGCTAGAGGCCCTAAAAACTATGGATGATGACCATGTTGAATATAAAGGCTGGAACACGCTCAAACCAGCCCTGTTGGCTCATCTCGAGCGTGACATTTAGGGAAGTTGGCCTTAGAGTTGGATTAGATCACCGAAGTGAGCCGCGCAGGGGAAGGCGAAGTTCACTTTCGAAAGGTATTTGCCATGGTGATCAACTCATCGATCAAAGCCGTGCAAGCGGATATTTCGCGTGCTCATGGCACGCTCATCATTCATGCATCGACAAAAGCTATGACAGCTCCAATTGAATGGGTGTTGTCAGATTTAGCCAAGACGCCAGTAAAACTCGATTGGTATACCCAAACTATTTCACCTGCAATGGTTCGTTGTTCATACGAATGGACCGGACAAGATGGCATGGCTGCAAAAATTGCCACGGGCCTTCGAAATATTCCACACGTTCGCTTTGAAGTAACCCAAATGTCTGCTGGCCCAGATTTCAATCAAAGATTTTGCTTCACCCCCAACTTAGGAATATTTCGCGCAGATATAAATGTTCACGGAGATGTTGTCGTCAACGAACAACGTCTAAGGCACTTGATGGAAACTAATCGCAATAATCTTGAAGGATTGCAAAAGTCAATTGATGATTTATTGGGAACAGCATGGGATGTTGAACTTGAACCATTCAGAGTTGCAATGGATTCGGACGTGGTTCGAATAGCACACCGAATTGTCGGATGAAACTTTTAGTAATTTTTAAAGATTACCGCGACGTCGTGGCCACCAAAACCAAATGAGTTATTTAAAACTGCAATATCGCCACTAGGCAATTCGCGAGCTTTACCGACCACAACATCAATTCCAAGATCTGGGGTGATGTTGTCAACGTTGATTGTTGGTGGTGCTAACCGGTCTTGAATTGCCAAAACGGAGAAGACGCTTTCAATAGCTCCAGCGCCGCCGAGCAAATGTCCAGTCATTGATTTCGTGCCACTTACCAAAACGTCAGAAGCATGTGCACCAAGTGCGCTTCGAAGCGCAAGTGCTTCTGCTTTGTCTCCGAGTGGGGTGGAAGTAGCATGTGCGTTTACGTGTTTAATGTCTTTGGCAGATAGTTGTGCATCTTCAAGTGCAAATTTGATTGCACGAATTGCGCCAGCACCTTCAGGATGTGGTTGCGCGATGTCATGGCCGTCAGATGTCATGCCTGCACCGCCGTACTGCGCATAAATGTGTGCACCGCGAGCTTTCGCATGCTCTTCAGATTCAAGAATAAGAGTTCCAGCGCCTTCACCCATAACAAAACCATCGCGATCTTGATCGTATGGACGTGATGCGCTCGCGGGATCATCATTACGGGTGGAAAGGGCTCGCATTGAATTAAATGCGGAAATTGTTAGGGCTGCAATCGCAGCTTCGGTGCCACCTGCAATTACAACGTCAGCGCGACCATCTTGAATCATTTTTGCAGCCCAAGCAACCGCCTCAGCGCCAGATGCGCATGCGCTAACCGGAGTATGAACTCCCGCTTGAGCACCAAATTCCAAACCAACCCAAGCAGCTGGACCATTTGGCATCAACATTGGAACAGTCATAGGTGAAACCCGGTGCGAGCCCTCGGTGCGCAAAATTTCGGCTTGTGCAAGTAGGGAAGTAACGCCGCCGATTCCGGTTGCGTAAACAACCCCAAGGCGAGTTTTGTCGATCGAATCTAATTCAAGTCCTGAATCAGCCCATGCTTCACGAGCTGTGACAATGGCGAATTGTTGCGAACGGTCCAAGCGTCGCGCTTTGGCCTTTTCTAAACCTTGGTCAAGTGGTTCTACTGCGACAGTTCCGGCAAACTTAACTGCAACATCTGCTGCCCAGTCATATGGCAATAAACGAATGCCTGACTTACCAGCAAGAATGCCTTGCCAGGTTTCTTTTGCAGTTCCTGCAACTGGAGTTGTTGCACCAAGACCTGTGACTACAACTTTGCGTGTCATTTCAACCCCTGCGGTTTAGTTGAAGCTTTGATGTGGGGTGGCCTAGAGCCACCCCACCAAAGTTTCTTTTTTCTTTATTTTTTCAGTTCGCTTGCAAATTACTTATTTGCTTTTACGTAGTTGACTGCATCGCCAACTGTTTTGATGTTCTTTAGTTCTTCGTCTGGAATACCAACACCAAGTTTGGAATCCATTTCCATTGCGATTTCAACCATTGAAAGTGAATCAATATCTAGGTCGTCAACGAATGATTTGTCTAGTTCAATTGCACTTTCATCGATACCTGCGATTTCAGCAACGATTGCACGCAAGGTGTCCAGGATTTCCTGGTCTGACATATTTCCTCCTGCTATCCAATTTGGAAAGTTTCCTGACCAATTTTGGTGGTTTATTCGCTCATTTGTGTTGAACGAAATCTTCTTATTATGGAATGCGAATTACTTGTCCAGCGTACGCAAGTCCAGCCCCGAACCCTACGAGCAGAGCCAGGTCGCCACTCTTAGCGACACCTTCTTCTCTCATCCGGTCTAGCGCTAGGGGAATAGAGGCTGCAGAGGTGTTTCCTGCGGTCTCAATGTCGGTTGCTACCTTGACAGATTCTGGGAAATCCAACGCCTTCATGATGGCCTTTGTGATCCGCAGATTTGCTTGGTGAGGAACAAATAAATTGATGTCTTTTGGCGACAATCCAGCCGCATCGAGAATTTGTCGGCAAACATCTGGCATTTGGCCAACTGCCCAGCGAAAAACTTTTTGGCCTTGCATTCGAAGTACTGGCCATTGTCCTTGAGCTTTTGTGTGTTCAAGGTTTCTTAGGTCTAACCAGTTTGGTTCGCTGATGATCGCATCAAACTCGGATCCATCCGAACCCCAAACGGTTGGACTAATTTGTGGAGTATCGCTTGGACTTACCACAACCGCGCCAGCACCATCAGCAAAAATGAATGCGGTTCCGCGATCGTGCATGTCAGTCCAGTCGGAAAGTTTTTCAACTCCAATTACTAAGACGTTATTGGCTTGTGAATTGCTAACTAAAGCATCAGCCATTGCAAGAGCATAAGAAAAACCGGCACAAGCAGCAGAAATATCACTTGCCGCAGGATTATTTAGACCAAGACGATCTGCAACCATGGTTGCAGCAGCTGGAGTTTGTAGTGCATGCGAGATAGTGGCAAGAATCACGCCATCGATATCACTCGGCTTTAGCTTTGCATCGGCAATTGCTTTTTCGCATGCTGCAACTGCCATATCAATTATTGAGATATTTTCTTCGGCAAAGCGTCTCTCGATAATTCCAGTGCGCTCGCGAATCCATTCATCTGATGATTCAATGTTTTGGCAAATCTCTTCATTTGAAATTATCCGAGTAGGACGGTAAACGCCTAGGCCAGAAACCTTTGAATATCTGTGAGTGCGGCCTTTGATTTGTATGTTCATTATTTATCACCCAAATGTTTGGCTGCGAGGTCATTGTGTTTGGCTGCGAAATCAGCGACCTTTTCGACATCTTCAATTGTAGAAATTGGAAGGAGTTCAACACCAGGCAACGCGCGCTTTGCAATTCCAGTAAGAGTTCCACCAGGGAAGAGTTCAATCATTCCAGTTATTTCCATAGCCGAGAAAGTTTCCATGCAAAGATCCCAGCGAACCGGCGAGGTTACTTGTCCAATGATTCGGTCTAGGAAATCTTTACCGTCTGTTACGACTTCTCCACCTTTGTTTGAAACCAACTGCACAGATGGATTATGTATAACTAATTTTTGTGCGGCGTTGGCCACTTCTTCTTGGGCCATAGACATGTAGTGGGTGTGGAATGCACCAGCAACTTGTAGTGGACGTACTCGAGTTCCAGTTGGAGGATTCGCAATAAGTTCTTCAATTTTTTCAATACTACCTGCGGCAACAATTTGGTTTGCGCCATTTTCATTTGCAGCAATTAAATCAAGGGCATCAAGAGCGACGATTACATCTTCGCGATTTCCACCAAGAACAGCGGCCATGCTGGTCGCGACCATTGAGGCGGCTCTTGCCATTTCATTTCCGCGCACTTCAACAAGTTTCATTCCGTCTTGGAGAGAAAGCACACCCGTTGCAATTGCAGCGGTGATCTCACCAACACTATGGCCGGCCACTGCATTTGCAGAACTGATTGGAAAACCAAGGGTTTGTGAAATTGCAGCGAGTGAAGCAAGGCCACTTGCAACTATTAGCGGTTGGGCAATTGCGGTGTCCCGAATAGTGTCGCCGTCACTCACGGTGCCATGTTTGATTAGGTCAAGTCCGCAAGCGTCTGATGCGGTTTCAATCACAGATTTGAAAGCCGAATTGGCCAGCCATGGGGTTAGCATTCCTGGGGTTTGGGAACCCTGACCTGGGGCAACAATTACGAGCACGGGCAAACCCTTGCCTATCGAGGGCGCAGAGCCAAATCAGCATTTGACGAAGCGGACGAAAATCCCAAAATCACTCTCAAATTTAGGTAACGGTGAGTAACTTTAGAAGGAATTTTGCTCAGCCAGAGCCTTCAGTGTTGCCGGCATCCGCAGCGCTGACATCGTGGAGTTTGTATCTTGAAACAGCTTCAGAAACTCTGGACAAGTCGAATTCACCACGCTTTGCCAACAAGGTGAGGGTTTGCACTGTGATTGCCTGTGCGTCAACTAGGAAGTGGCGACGAAGTGCTCCGCGGGTATCTGAAAGACCCCAACCATCAGTTCCCAAAGATGCAAATTCATTTGGCACCCAGTCACTGATTTGGTCTTGAACAGCTCGCATCCAGTCAGACACTGCAACGACAGGTCCTGGTTGATGTTCAAGCTGTTGGGTGACAAACGGTTTCTTGGAATCGCCATCAGGATTTAACAAGTTGTGTCGATCACATGCAAGTCCATCGCGACGCAATTCATTCCAAGAAGTCACAGACCAAACGTCTGCAAAAACTCCCCAGTCTTCGCGAAGAATTCGTTGCGCTTCAAGTGCCCAAGTAACTGAAACTCCAGAAGCCAAAATTTGTGCACGTGGACCATCACCTTCACCTGCAGGTGAATACAAATGCATTCCGCGCAAGATGCCATCAACATCAACATTTTCAGGTTGAGCTGGTTGCGGGTATGGCTCGTTGTAAACCGTTAGATAATAAAAAATGTCTTCAGGATTGTCGCCATACATACGACGCAAACCATCTTTAACAATTTGACCAATTTCGAATGCGAAAGCTGGGTCATATGCGACCACACCTGGGTTAGTGGCTGCAATCATCATTGAATGGCCATCTTCGTGTTGTAAACCTTCGCCATTAAGCGTAGTTCGGCCAGCAGTTGCACCAACTACAAATCCACGTGTCATCTGATCCATTGCCAACCAGAACTGGTCACCAGTTCTTTGGAAACCAAACATCGAGTAGAAAATGTAAATTGGAATCATGTTTTCGCCGTGAGTTGAATATGCAGAACCTGCAGCAACGAATGATGCAACTGAACCTGCTTCATTGATTCCTTCATGCAAGATTTGTCCATCAGTGCTTTCCTTGTAGGAAAGCATCAGGTCGTGATCAACTGGTAGATATTGCTGACCAAGTGGTGAATAGATTCGCAAAGTAGGGAATAGAGAATCCATACCGAAAGTTCTAGCTTCATCGGGAATGATTGGCACAAATCGTGAGCCCAACCCCTCAACTCTTACTAAGTCTTTAAGCAAACGAACAAACGCCATTGTGGTGGCAACCGGCTGAGCGCCTGAACCGCGCTCGGCACTTTCAAAAACCTTTGGTTCTGGCATTGGAAGTGGCGCAGCTTTGGTTCTGCGTTCTGGAATGTATCCACCAAGCGAACTTCGACGCTCATGAAGATACTTCATTACTGGATCATCATCACCTGGGCGGTAATAAGGTGGAAGATAAGGATCCAACTGATCGTCAGAAATTGGAATTTGCAAACGATCGCGGAATTCACGCAGATCGTTGATGTTCATTTTCTTCATTTGGTGAGTTGCGTTGCGGCCTTCGAAACTTGAACCAAGTTTCCAACCTTTAACAGTCTTTGCAAGAATGACAGTTGGTTGGCCTTTGTGTTCAACTGCTGATTTATAAGCAGCATAAAGTTTGCGGTAATCATGTCCACCGCGTCGCAGTGCCCAGATTTCATCGTCGGTCATATTTGCAACAAGAGCTGCTGTTCTTGGGTCGCGGTTGAAGAAATGTTCGCGAACATATGCGCCGCTTTCGGCACGGAAAGTTTGGAAGTCACCGTCTACGGTGTTGTTCATTAATGAAATCAAGGCGCCATCAACATCGCGGGCAAGTAGTTCGTCCCAACCGCGACCCCAAACAACTTTGATTACGTTCCAACCAGCACCACGGAATGTTGATTCAAGTTCTTGAATAATTTTTCCGTTACCTCGAACCGGCCCATCAAGTCTTTGCAAATTGCAGTTAATTACAAATGTTAGGTTGTCGAGATTTTCACGAGCTGCAAGGGCGATTTGGCCAAGTGATTCTGGCTCATCAGTTTCACCGTCTCCAAGAAAAGCCCAAACATGCTGGTCTGAAGTGTCTTTAATTCCGCGACCTTGCATGTAACGGTTGAAACGTGCTTGATAAATCGCATGCAAAGGACCTAGGCCCATTGAAACTGTTGGGAATTGCCAGAAGGTTGGCATCAAACGTGGATGTGGGTATGAAGGTAGGGAACCAGATGGATGCGAAAGTTCTTGACGAAACCCATCCATTTGTTCTTCGCTAATTCGACCTTCAAGGAAACCTCGCGAATACATTCCAGGGCTTGCGTGACCTTGGAAATAAATTTGATCACCACCACCTGAGTGATCTTGACCACGGAAGAAATGATTGAAGCCAACTTCGTACAAACTTGCCGAAGATGCATAACTTGAAATGTGTCCGCCAACACCAACACCAGG
>JAPLBX010000167.1 GCA_026392535.1 Actinomycetota bacterium | reverse complement strand
GAAGTGCTTCAAGACCAAGTTCAGCTTGTTGCATGCGGCGTGCATTTTCGAAAGAGAATGGTTTTGTGACAACGCCAACTGTAAGCGCGCCTAATCGGCGAGCAATTCTTGCAACAACAGGTGCAGCTCCAGTTCCGGTTCCGCCACCTTCACCTGCAGTGATGAAGACCATGTCTGCGCCTCGCAAAATGTCTTCGATGATTGCTTCATCTGCTTCAGCAGCAAGTCGTCCCATTTCAGGATTTGCGCCAGCGCCTAAACCTTTTGTGACCTCACGACCAAGATCGTGTTTGACGTTTGCGTCAACCAACATTAAATCTTGGAAGTCAGTATTCAGTGCGATGAACTCAACACCTTTTAGGCCGGCATCAATCATTCGACTGATAGCTTTACCGCCACCGCCGCCAATGCCAACTACTTTGATAACTGCCAGGTAGTTTTGCCCTGATGTCACTTTGAATCCTCTCGTTGCAACCCTAAACCTAAAGAAAAGACTTAGAGTCAGTGCAGGTTTTGCTTAAATGCGAGAGTAGAGAAAACACTCACGATTCAGCGCACATTTCGGGCGTGTCTGCTTAATTTATCTATTTATTTACGAGTCACTGGCACATCGGGTGCACTCACGTCATATATCCGGGCTTTACGAGTTAAAAGCACCTTCAAAACTGCAAATTTTCTTTCCAATCTTGAGCTATCTCCAATGATCGCTTTGCGAGATTTACCTAAATCCACTTGCACATTGTCACGAGATGTTGCTCCGATTGTTTTCACTTGATTTTTAATCCAGCCAGGCATCTGCGAATAAACATTTGCAACTTCTATTCGGGCAGCTTTGTTATTGACGTTGAAAACCATCAGTTCTTTAGGCTGCGAAAAGGTTTTACCGTAGGCAACACCTTTAGCGTCAACGAATTCCCAATGGCCAGCCTTTTGTATCGTAGCAATTGCAATGCGCTCAGTCACCGCTAGGACAATTTCGTTAGGCCAAGCTCGACGCACTTCAACATGATCAATAGATGAAATCCCAGCGAGGCTAGCGTTCACTTCGTCACCATTTACCCGAGCTAACTGAGTTCCAATTGGAATGTTAACTGCCGATTCAATTTCATAAGTTGAAGAAATCGTATTTCCGATTACTGAGACTTTGTTTACGGTTAACCAACTACTGAAATAGACAGCATAGATTGCGAACAATCCGACTACACCCAGCGTTGAAGCTACCAGGATTCGATTGCGTTTTTTCTGCTTTCGCCGGCGCTCTAAAGATCTAATGTTTGATTCAGAACTAGTCATCGATTTTTGCAGCCAATTTTTCTAATACATCTGGACACAGCAGACCAATTTCACCAGCACCTAAAGTCATAATGATGTCACCCGGATTTGCTTTTGCCACTAAATGATCTGCCACCTTGGACCATGACGGTTCGAAGATGACATGAGATTTGTCGAGTGTGACATTGTCGGCGAGAGTTTGACCCGATGAGCCTGGAATGAATTCTTCACCTGGGGCAAAAACCTCTAGCACAACCACTTCATCGGCAAGACCAAGGCTTGCACCAAACTCTTTTGAAAACAGTGCCGTGCGGTAATAGTGATGGGCTTGGAATGCCACCACAATTCTTCCATGCCCCACTACTTCTCTTGCAGCTTTAAGTGTGGCAGCAATCTCAGTTGGATGATGGGCATAGTCGTCATAGACACGAATTGAGTTCACTGCACCTTTGAATTCAAATCGACGTCTAGTGCCGGAGAACATTTCTAATCCTCGCACCACACTTTGCTCATCAGCGCCTAGTTCTAGTGCTGCAACGGCTGCGCCAGTTGCATTCAAAACGTTGTGCAGGCCTGGGACTTTAAGTTCAGCGGTCAATAATGTTTTGCCAGCAGTTGCAATTTGGAACTTCCAACCAAACTTTTCGTGATTTATCAGTTTGACTTGATAGTCAGCAGATTCGGACTCTCCATAGGTTTTAACTTGGACGCCGTTAACTTTTGCATCATTGGCAAGCTTTAAGCCACCAATATCATCAATACAAATAATTGCCAGACCATGGTTTGCCTTAGCACGATTTGTGAAATCAACAAAGGCAGATTCCAAACGTTCAAATGTTTGCCAGTAATTTAAGTGATCTGGTTCAACGTTTGTAATAATTGCAATTTTTGTGTTTAGTTCTAAGAAAGTGCCATCGGATTCATCGGCTTCAACCACGAAAACTTCGCCAGTGCCCAGGTGCGCATTTGAACCTGATTCATTCAACTCACTTCCGATAGCAAATGACGGGTCAAGCCCTGCCGATTGCAACATTAATGTCAACATTGAAGTAGTGGTGGTCTTGCCATGAGTGCCAGCAACTGAAGCCACCACATATTTGTTGGTCAATGCACACAAAAGTTCGGCCCGGTTAATAACTTTGATTTTAAGTTCTTTAGCCCGCACTAATTCTGGATTACTAGCTGGAACGGCTGTAGAGGCCGCGATGGTGTCAAAAATTGGATTACCTGAACTGTCAGTTAGATGCTTTGCATCGTGGCCAATATGAACTTCGATACCTTCAGCAATTAGGGTTTGAATCCGGCGGCTATCTTTTGCGTCGCTTCCACAAACCTTCGCACCTTGAGCATGTAATATTCTGGCAAGTCCACTCATGCCTGCTCCACCAATACCAACAATAAAAACTCTACCTAGCGAATGGCTCATTTCGCCACCTTCAGAATCAAATCCACAAAGTCTCTCGTGCTATTTGGATTGCCTTGAGATTTACTTGCCTTCGCACATTCTTCT
>JAPLBX010000004.1 GCA_026392535.1 Actinomycetota bacterium | reverse complement strand
GCTTCAACAATTGGTTGCATCGGACGGACTCGTGCACGTGGATCGCCATCAAAGCGAACAGGTTCAGAAACTAAAGCTGCAACTGGTGGTAGAAACCGCATCACTGTGCCAGCAAGACCACAATCAATTTCAGTGTTCCCAGTTAGTTTGCTTGGTGTGATTTTCCAGCCATCAGTTACTTCTTCAAACTTTGTGCCAAGTGAAGTGAGCCCGGCCACCATGAGCTTGGTGTCACGAGCGATAAGAGGGTGAGAGATAACCGAAGGGCCATCAGCCAAGGCGGATAGCACCAGAGCACGGTTAGTCACAGACTTAGAGCCAGGAACCCGCACAACTGCGCTCACCGGAGCAGTCGCCACCGGCGCTGCCCACAGTTCATCTTTTGCTGAATTACTCACTGGGTCAGGTTACCCGCGAAATTGGGCCTATCCGAATGGCAGAGTTCGGCTCATGTGTGGCAGATATGCGTTACCTGAAGACCCAGATCGGGTGGGTTTGTTCTTTGACGCAAGCACTCGCATTGTGGATGCAGTGCCACCAAACTTCAACGTCTCACCGACCCAAACAATTTATGTTGTGGATGAGATGACAGACGAACGACTTGTAAGAAATGTTGCATGGGGATTAGTTCCACGTTGGGCGAAGGATTCGTCTCGCGCAGCAAGTTTGATCAATGCGAGAAGTGAATCAATTGCGGAGAAACCTTCTTTTAGAGAACCCTTTGTGCAATCGCGTTGTTTGATTCCAGCCCTTGGTTGGTATGAATGGAATCGGCCTGAAGATGGATCGAAAATTCCTTACTTCATTTTTCAACCGAATCAAGATTTCACTGTGATGGCTGGAATCTTGGAAGCTTGGAAAAATCCTGAAACTGGGCAGTGGCTTCGCACCGCTGCAGTTGTCACCTGCGATGCATCAAAATCGATGGAACACATTCACGATCGCATGCCAGTTTTAGTTGAAAAAGCAGATTGGTCCACCTGGCTAAAGGGAACACCAGAGGCTGCAAGTGCTTTGTTTATGAAAGAACATGAAATCTCGTCACATCGAGTGAGCTTGCAAGTTAACTCAAGTCGCAACAATGGCCGCGAATTAATTGAAGCTGTTGCATAAACAAAAACGACCTGAGATTTCTCTCAGGTCGCTTTAAGTTTTGCTATTTATGAATTAGGACGCTTGCCGTGATTTGCACGCTTTTTGCGGCGGTCCTTCTTCTTGCGGCCACGCTTGCTCATGAGCCCTCCTCTGTTTACAGGAGGCAAAGGGTACGGCAGGTGCGTTTAGGCTCACGCCATGGCAACCTTGGCAGACCTAGCCCGTGAGCGCACCGACCTGGTGGACGCAGATGTGGATTTCCTGCAGTCGTATGTGTCTGAGTGGAGTCTGCTGGCCGATTTGGGGTTTTCTGACCTAACTATGTGGCTGCCGACTTGGAATGAGGGCGGCTTTATCGCTGGGGCTCAGGTTCGCCCTACGACTGGGCCAACCCGGCAACCACACGATGTGGTGGGGCAGTTCTTGGCTAAAGGCCGAAACCTTTTGCTCGATCAATCCCTGGTTTCGATGAAGTCGATTTTGAAGCGCCAAGATTTGCGACCATTGATTCCGCAGGATTCGGAAGTGTTTCCAATTTTGCGAGAAGGCCGAGTAATTGCGATTGTGGAACGAACTTCAAATATTGAAAGACGGGCTGAAGGAACTTTAGAAAGACATTATTTAGAAGTATTCGATTTATTGATGCAGATGAGTATAAAGCTTTTGTTTCCCCAAGGAGCTGGGGTTGGGAAAACTTCATTACCACCACGGGTGGGCGATGGTTTCTTGCGAATTGATTTAGATGGAAATGTGGTGTTCGCAAGTCCGAATGCAGTTTCTGCTTGCCATCGATTGGGATTGGCATTTGGTATCGATGGACAACATCTTGCAAATACTTTGATGCGATTGACTCGATCACCTGGCCCAGCAGATGAAAGTTTGATGTTGGTGGCAGGTGGAAGAGCTGCAGGTGAGACTGAAGTCTCGAATGGCAGTGCTTATACATCTCTTAGATCAATTCCATTGGTGTCAGATGGAAAGCATTGCGGGGCTGTGGTTTTATTGCGAGATATCAGTGAATTGCGCCGACGTGAGAATGCATTGCTAACAAAAGATGCAACTATTCGTGAAATCCATCATCGAGTGAAGAACAATTTGCAGACTGTGGCAGCTTTATTGCGGCTGCAAGCACGGGGCAGTGATTCTGAGGAAGTCCGAAGCGCATTGGAAGAGGCTCAACGCCGAGTTGGTGCCATTGCGACTGTGCATGAGACTTTGGCTCACGAACCAGGCACCGTCATTAACTTTGATGAAGTAGCTCAAAGATTGATCTTGATGGTGCGAGATATGACACGGGGTATGCGTCAAGGATCAATCAATTTAACTGGTGAATTTGGAATGTTGAAATCAGAACATGCAACAGCACTTGCCATGGCCTTGACAGAATTAGTTTCAAATGGAATTGAACACGGAATTGGTTTGCGTGAAACTGATGGCGCATTAACGGTGAATGCAAAACGTGGTGAGACTTTGGTTGTGACAGTGGAAGATGATGGCCCTGGTTTGAAGGGCGATCTGGTTGAAGGTTTAGGTTTGCAAATTGTGCGAACGATTGTCACGCAAGACTTGCACGGTAGTTTAGATATTTCAGCGCGTGAAAATGAAGGTGTGATTGCGCGAATTGAAATTCCAATTAGTTTAGAAGTTTGAAACGCTTTAGAAGTTTAATAAATGATTAAAATTTAAATTAAAGGGAACGCATAGCAGCGCGAGCACGTTGGTTGCGGCGCTTAAGTGCACGACGTTCGTCTTCAGACAATCCGCCCCAGACGCCAGCATCTTGACCGGACTCCAATGCCCAAGCTAGGCAATCTTCAATAACGGGGCAGGTGCGGCAAACAGACTTAGCTTCTTCAATCTGCAATATGGCTGGACCAGTATTTCCGATAGGGAAAAACAGTTCAGGATCTTCATCCCGACATGCCGCCTGATGGCGCCAGTCCATGTGTGCCTCCTTGTTGTAACACCCTGAGTGTGCCCAAGATGTTTCACCCCGACGGGGTTGCGCCCGCCCATACATGAGGTCATCACGCGGGGAAGTCGCTCGAAGCTAGCCTTTCGGTTTGTTTCAGGGGCGTACTCTCCCAACAAATTGAGCGTAGGGCAACGGTAAACGCTCATAAATTTAGTTAAATGTGTGACTGGTGTGACTAATTTGTGCGTAAAAGGTACGAATTGTGACGAAGTTCCTAGTTGAGCAATGGCACTGCGACCCGAAGGGCATCCGGGTGGTGGGTGAAAACGGCTTCCTGCAGGTCTCCCACGAGGTCGCCATCCACTTGGGCTGCGATGGGCTGGTCTGAGGTGACAATCAGCTTGCCTGTGTCTTTTAGCCAGACTGAGTTGGTTCGCTTTTCGGTGGGAATTCGAGCCGCAGCTTCGGTGATGTAGGTCGCGATACTGGTTGGGCTCAGGGCGGTTAAGGCCACGGCATCGAGCTGCTTTTTGTATGAGGCATCAGGTGAAAAATCGATGGCCACTGATCCGATGTATATCCATGGGGCTGCGTTTTGCACGATCACCATAAACACGTCTTCTACTTTTTGACCATCAAAGTTTTCAACTGTTAAATGCGGATTGGTTGTGTCGGCTTCTTGAAAATAGTGTTTCAAACTCGCTAGCAAGTATGTAGAAGGTGATGCTTTTTTACCTTCTGCCCGCAAAGACTCCATAGTTGCAACTATGCCGGCATCGAGCCCAAGCCCGGCATTAAATGAAAACCAACGGTCATTCATTTTCCCAAGTGGAATTAGTTGGGAATGGTTTTGTTCAATTGCTTCAATTACTTGTCCTGTTGCGAGAACTGCGTCTGAAGAAAATCCGATTGAACGCGGAAAGACATTTGCAAGTCCACCAGGAATTGGCGCGAGAAGTGGTTGAGGATGTTTACTTACTTCCGGATCGAGTAACCCATTTATGACTTCATTGATGG
>JAPLBX010000094.1:5651-15672 GCA_026392535.1 Actinomycetota bacterium | reverse complement strand
TTGCCCCAAGTAGCGTGCGACGAATCAGCGGTCGCTTAACGAAACCTGACTCTTCAGCTCCAATAGCAAAAGTTGCGGCTAGTGCAGCTTTATCTTCATCGCTGCTTTTAAATTCGTGCCTTTCTTCAACCACTTCAACATCTGGCATAAGTTTCTTTGCCCAGTGAATTGCGCCAGTTCCGATTAAAAGTATCGAACTACCCATAGTTAAACCAAGAGCGACGTTCAAGGCTGTAGTTGTGCCTATTACTGGGATTCCTATTTCCACAGATGGATCAATCGCTACATAAGAAACTATGAAAAGAATTGCCAGTACTGCGCTCATGCCAAACATGGTTGCGACTTGACGTTCAACACGCTTTGCAATTCTTGGATCATGATCTGCGCGACGATGTGCGTGGTTTACTTCAGCAGGAGTCGGACGACTTTGGTTTGGTACGAGATTACTCATTTAGCTTTAGCCCCAATCCAGATAGCGGCTGCAATCAGCAAACCGAAACCAAATGTCCATGCAAATAAACCTTCAGTTACTGGACCTAAACGACCAAGGTCTGCACCACCGGGATTTGGAGCATTGCGAAGGTACTGAACGTATTTCAAAATCGCTTTTTTCTGATCGCTTGAAAGCGTGCTAAAAACTGGCATGTTTTGTGGCCCAGTAATCATCGCTTCATAAACTTGACGATCATTTGCCGCCATCAAGTTAGGCGCGTATTTACCTTGGGTTAGCGCGCCACCTTCACCTGCAAAGTTATGGCACTGAGCACAGTTGACAGCAAATAATTGATTACCAACTGCGAGATCAGCTGTTGAAGTGTCTAAATCCATATCTGTTGGAATAGCTGGACCTGGTGCCAAACTAGCAACGTATGCGGCTAAGGCTGCAGTTTCTTCTTCATCGTAAATCGGTGCTTTTCGCATTGCCTGCATTCCTAGTGCAGCCATCGGCATCCGCCCAGATGAAACTTGGAAATCAACTGCAGCTGCTCCAACCCCGATTAAAGAAGGTCCGTCGGTTGTGCCGGCTGCTTGAAGGCCGTGACAAGAACTACACCCTTCCGCAAAAAGCGCCTTGCCTCTTTCGACTGTAGTTTCAGAAGCAACTAATGCGCTTACCCGTTGCGTATTTGAAGTAATGATTGTGTAGGCAAGGGCAGTTATAGCCAATGCCAAAATCATTACGAACAATCCTGCTAGACGATGTCTGCGAAATTGTGCAAGGTGGGTCACGCTTTTTCCTATCCCAAACTTCTTACTTAATAAGGTAAATCATTGCAAACAAACCAATCCAAACCACGTCAACGAAGTGCCAGTAGTAACTGACAACGATTGCGCGAGTTGCTTTGGAATGAGTAAATACTTTTCCGGTGTATGAGCTTGCAAGTACAAAAAGAAATGCGACCAGACCACCAGTAACGTGAAGACCGTGAAAACCGGTAGTTAGATAAAACACCGAACCATATGATGAAGATGAAAGGGTGAGTCCTTCGCGAACAAGCGATGCGTATTCGTATACCTGACCACCAATAAAAACTGCGCCCATCATGAATGTAAGGATGAACCACTTTCTAAGTCCCTTTGCGTCTCCACGTTCAGCCGCGAAAACCCCAAGTTGGCAAGTAACAGATGAAGCAACCAAAATGAAAGTATTTGCACTAGCAAAAGGAATATTGAGCATCGGTGTGGATTGCGCCCAAAGCTCTGGGTTCACCGACCGGTGAGTGAAGTACATTGCAAAGAGAGCAGCGAAAAACATGAGCTCGCTTGCCAACCAAACAATTGTGCCAACCGAAACCAGATTCGGCCGATCAACGTGGGTATTGCTTGGGGTAAGGGTGGCGGTATTCACAGGGCTATTGTGGCAAATGACTCACAATGAGGCTTAGTGGGCTGACCCACTAAACGCTTCTTTTTCAGGTGGGCTGGGTCACATTATTCACGCACAGCCCAACCTTGAACGCAAAGTAGGCTTTTTATGTGTTTGAGATGATTTTTACAGGGCAAATCCCACTCCATGGCGAGGAAGGTGTTGTAGAAGTTTTGCAACCTAGCCTGACGGACTGGTTACCGCTAGAAATAATACCAGCAGTTGGGGTCCTTGCTGCCGCGCTTTGGTACCTGTCTGCGGTCCGGGCGCTAACTGCACGTGGTGACAAATGGCCGATCAATCGCACACTGTTCTTCGTCTTGGGTGGCCTAGGTTCGATATTTATTTCCACCCAAGGTCCACTAGCAAAACTTGATTCGGTATTGCTAACTACCCACATGATTCAACACATGCTTTTGTCAATGCTTGCACCAGTCTTTTTAGCGCTAGGCGCTCCAGTTACTTTGGCTATCAGAACTTTCAAACCAACTTTGCGGTCACTTTTGATGCGAGTTTTGGAGTCTTGGTTTGTAAAAGTTATAACTTTCCCGCTAGTAGCAGGGCTAATCTATATATTGAATCCTTGGCTTTTGTATTTCACTAGCTATTACGAAAACACTTTAACCAATCCACTGCTGCATAACTTCAATCACTTACATTTCGTGATGGTTGGATCAATTTGGATTTGGGCGTTAATCGGAATTGACCCAATGCCGCGGCTTGGTTTTCCAATCAGAATGTTTGCAGTTTTTGTAACTTTGCCTTTCCACGCTTTTCTTGGAGTTACGTTGATGAACTCCCAAAACCCAATTGCATATTCTTACTATGAGACTGTCGTTCGAGACTGGGGTCCAACAATCTTGGAAGATCAGCAAATGGCAGGAGGTTTACTCTGGGCAATCGGTGACTTAGTTGGCCTAGTGCTGTTTATAACGCTAATGATTCAGTGGTCCAAGGCATCAGAGCGGGAAGCTGTCAGAGTTGACAGGGATTTAGACAGGCAAGAAGCGCGAACAAAGGCCCGTACAGCAATCCATGGAACAGCGAACCATGAAAATCAAGCAGGAGAGTAGGGTTAATCCTGTGAGCGAAAAGAATCTAAACGTCCTTATTTACAGCGACGACGCCTCGGTTCGTGAAGCCGTGAAGCTAGCCCTCGGCTCGCGCCCAGCACCCGAGCTTCCAAGAATCGATTTTGTTGAATGCGCCACTGAGCCAGCAGTTATTCGCCAAATGGATAGCGGAACTATCGATCTTGCAATTTTGGATGGTGAAGCAGCTCCCGCAGGCGGAATGGGAATTTGCCGCCAGTTAAAAGATGAGATTTTCAATTGTCCACCAATCATTGTTTTAACCGGTCGTCCAGCGGACGGCTGGCTAGCAACTTGGTCACGCGCCGAAGGTGCGGTTCCACATCCAATTGATCCAGTTGTTTTGGCACAAACCGTCGCGACATTAATCCGTCGTCGCCTAGCTATCTCTTCTTAAATGTCTACCTGGGCGATTGTGCTCAACGAAATTATCGTTGACAAAAATCTAACTTCAGAAAATGCTCGTTGGGCAATGAACGAAATTCTTAGTGGCAACGCTGACCCTGCACATATTTCTGCATTTTTGGTTGCAATGCGCAATAAGGGTGAAACTCCAAATGACATTAAGACTTTCATTGAGGTAATGCTTGAATTTGCAAACCCAGCGAACGTGGCAGGTATTTCAGTTGATACGTGCGGCACAGGTGGCGATGGGCTTCACACGGTAAATATCTCGACCATGGCAAGCGTGGTGGTTGCTGCAAGCGGAACCACAGTTGTCAAGCACGGAAATCGTGCTGCTTCAAGCAAGTGTGGATCAGCTGATGTTTTGGAAATGCTTGGAGTAAAACTAAATCCTGAAATTGCTCGAGTTAGCGAGATTGCTAACGAAGTTGGAATTACTTTCTTTTTTGCCCCAGAATTTCATCCCGCACTGAGGTTTGCAGGACCAGTTAGAAAACAGCTTGGCATCAGAACATTTTTTAACATTATTGGTCCGCTAGCGAATCCTGCAAAACCTCAGGCGCAAATTGTTGGTGTGCCAAATCCGGAGATTGGTGACTTAATCTCACAAGTATTAGCCGAGCGGGGAACCAGTGCCATTGTCATATTAGGTGATGATGGATTAGATGAATTTTCGATCCACGCACCCAACCAACTTTGGTTAGTAAGTCAAGGTAAAGTCAATAAAAAGACTGTTACCCCGTCAGAAGTTGGGATTGGCATTCATGAAGTGGATGTCCTTGCCGGTGGCGACGCATCGTTTAATGCTGATGTAGTCCATAGTGTTTTTGCAAACGATGAATCAGCAAAAATCGCTGGCATAGTTGATGCAGTCGCAATTAACGCAGCCTGCGCAATGGCCGCAGTTGAGGGAATAGATAGAGAAGTGGATGTTGTTGAGTCTTTGTCGCGGAATTTTGTTCGGGCAAAAGAAATTATCGCTAGTGGCTTAGCAAGCAAAAAGCTTGCGCAATGGATTGCTGCTTCGCAAAAATAATTATCTTGGAGCAGAAAAGTTCTGCCATCTACGAGTTGGCGATACCGAGCTAGATTTATTTTGGGCATTAGTCAGTTCTTCGAATATATCCTGCGCGCTTAATTGGTTTGGCCATGGCTGCGAGAGTGGCTCACTGGTTTCTATCAGTGTCACTTCGGCAGAATCCAACCAATTACAGATCATCATGGCCTCTGAGATTGAGCCTGCACCAGCCGGGGCTAACGGTGGTAGAAATTCTTGTGCGGTCGATTTCATTGCGGATATTTCTGAACCAATTTTGCTGATATTTGTCGTCTTACCAGCAGCCGCTAATGCTCCGTAACGAATGATGTGGATATCAAAACCTGTCTCGGTAGTTGCAACGGCAATTATTTCGCTGATTCCGGAGATCGTTTTTAACCGATGAAAACGAATTGCAGCGGAAAGCCAAGCATGTAATCTGTCTCGGACGGCGGCAGCCTCTTCAAATCTTTCTTGGCTGGCAAGTTGAGAAATTTTTTGCTGCAAATTCGATTCGATAAATGAATCTCCATTAACTGCCGATTTGAGTTGTTCGATCAGTAGTTTGTAGTCATCAGTTGATATTGCCAGTTCGCAGGGAAGGGCACATTTACCCATCTCGCCCAAAACGCAAGATGGGCTTGCTTTCTTAACGCTAAGTTTTGTAGTGCAAGTGCGGATACCTATTAGTGTTGTAATTGCATCGACTACCAATGTTGCCTGTTCCATTGAACGAACCGGGCCAAAATGTAAAGCATCTTCAGTAATTTTACGAACCACACTCAATCGAGGATACGGTTCTTTGGTAATCCTTATCCAGATTGTTTTTTCAGTTCTTTTCCCAACCGCATTGAATGGCGGTTTTGATTGCGCAATGATGCGAGATTCACGAATGCTTGCTTCCAAATCTGTGTGGCAAGGAATTGCTGTTATGTGACTGGTCAAATCGAGCATGCGATTCATGCGGTCACGAGTTTCAGCTTTTGTAAAATAACTCATGGCCCGCTTGCGGATATTTCTGGATTTGCCGATATACAGAACTCGATCTTGATCATCTCGAAATGCATAAACACCAGGAACTTGCGGTAGATCTGCTGCAAGGGTGCGTTTTTTGCGTTGAGCTGGCTTGATGACGGATGTAATCCCAAGGGTTTCTTCAAGAGTTGTGATTCCGATTGAGCCTAGACGTTCAAACAATGCGTGTAATACATGGGCGGTGGCGCGAGCATCTGCGAGTGCGCGGTGCACTGGTTCAGTCGGCGAACCAAAATAGGCAGCCAATGTTCCAAGTTTTCTGTTTTGCACTTCATCTGGTTGTAAAACGCAGCGTGCCAAAGTTAATGTGTCGAGAACTTCAACTGCAGGAAACGCAATATTCAAGATTTTGGCACTCCCGCGTAAAAAGCCCAAATCAAATGGAGCATTGTGAGCAACAAATACACATTCACCAGCCCACTCAATAAAAGATGGAAGTGCAAATGAAATGTTTGGCGCATTTTCAACCATGGCGTCGTTTATGCCAGTTAGTAATGTGATGAATGGCGGAATCGGTGCACCTGGATTTACTAAGGTTTGAAATTCACTAACAACCTCTCCACCGCAAACTTTGACTGCGCCAATTTCAGTGATGCCACCTTCAGAAGGAGTACCACCATTTGTTTCGAGGTCGACAACTACAAATGTGGTTTGAGACAAATATCTTCCCAGGGAATCAAATGTTCCGTCATTTGCTAAAACCACATGGGGGAACATACGCGCAGGCTGTGCCTGCGTAGAGATCTAGTGCCGGTCAATAGGCTTGCCCCATGGCACTTTCACTTCCAGATAATCTCCATCGTTTGCGTTGCGGACGTTGTGGCAACCTAACTAGGTTTGATGTAGTTCGAACCACCAAGGTCAAAGAGTTCTGGCATGTAGATATGAGTGGAGAACCGTCAACGGAATCACCTGAAACCCTAGATGAGTCAATCTCGCTAATTGCGTGTAGATGGTGTGGTGCCACCGATGAGGTGGAGCATGTTCTTCGGCCAAGTGCTGGCGGAGCCGATTCAGAGCCAGATTCCATCAAATAACCGGGTTCTTTAAACAGCCCACATTCCTTCAATAACCCAATTTCTTTCAAATACCTAGAGTCCACAATTAATTGGGCTTTCCTTTAACTGGACTTTCCTCCAACTGGATTCTCCTCGTCAGACCTTTGTCATAGGTTCTCTTTGCTCGCATTTAACCAGACTTGAGAGGAACAGTATGAAGATCGATTGTGCTACCTGCACTCAGAAACCACTCGCTTGTGGAGACTGCGTGGTCACTCTATTTTTAAGCTTGCCAAGCCAAGATGGTGAACTTCAGCCCTGTGAATCTGAAGCATTTGATGTGCTAGCCCAAGTTGGATTAGTCCCCAAATTGCGTATGCAAAAAGCGAGTGGCGAATAATCTTTTCATCAAATTTTGAGTGTGAGAAATCGTGAAAAATGCTCAAATCGGGCATTTTGAGCACATTGAGGGTGGCTGAATGCCTTGGTTTTGGTACTTTGCACCCATGTTGTCTTTGAGTAAAGCGCGCCTTAGCCGCAGCTTTGCAGCGATAGTTATCGCATTAGCGCTTTCAGTTTCCACCGTCCCAGACGTAGTGGCTAGTCCACCGAAGGCGGATTTGAAACAGGTTGAAGAAAAAGTCCGCGACCTTGAACTTGAAGCGGATGCGGCTGGCGAGCAATGGAATGAGGCTCGACATAAACTTGCAAAAGTAAATGCCCGAATCTCAACTCTTACTAACAATTCAAAACGCGCGTCAACCAAATTTAAGCGACTTCAGAACGATTTTTCAAAGCTAATTGTCGGCCTCTATCAGCAAGGCACAATTGACCTTGAGCTGCAAGCACTATTTTCTTCTAATCCTAAGAATTACATGGCTCAATTAAGTGCCGTTGACTTTGTTGGCTCGCGCCAAATTATTGCCATGCGCGATCTTGAGCGGGCTTCAATCAGTCTTAAAAACACCAAAACCTTATTGAAGGCAGAGCAACTTAAGTCGAAGCAACTCGTTAAGGAAGCAGACCGCCATTTGAAAATGGCGCGCAGCAAACTTGCTGAGGCGAGCAGATTGCTGAACACTCTAAAAGCAGAACAGCGTCGCAAATACTTAGCACGAATAAAGGCCAAGCAAAAAAAGCAATCAGCAAAGGCTAAGAAATTACGCAAGCGAGCTGGTAATTTGGCGGCAAACCGACGCGTAAAGATTGCAATCCGATTCGCTCTTTCTATGGTTGGTCACCGATATATCTTTGGAGCAGCTGGCCCAACAGTTTTTGATTGTTCTGGATTAACAATGGCCGCATATAGAAAAGCTGGTGTCTATTTACCGCACTATTCGCGCGCTCAAATTTCAGCAACTAGACCAGTCAGTCGTGGAAACTTGCGAGTTGGAGATCTAGTCTTTTTCTTCAAGTATGGAATCCGACATGTTGGGATGTACATCGGTGGCAATCGATTTGTTCACGCTGAGAATTCTCGAACTGGTGTGATCATTTCATCACTATCTGAAAGTTATTACGCGTCTCACTTGTCAGGTTTTGGTCGAGTAGTAGGTTAGGCGTAAAGGCTTTCAATCTCGGCGTTGAATTGTTCTGACACAACATTTCGCTTTAACTTGAGCGAAGGTGTCAGATGTCCTGATGCTTCACTCCAATCAGAATCAATTAAAACCCATTTGCGAATTGATTCGGCTTGGCTAACAGCCTTGTTTGCGTAATCAACTGCTGCTTGGATTTCTGACCTGAAAACTTCATTTGATGCCATTTGTGCAAATGACGTAGTTGCAGGTAGTGAATTTCGCTGCAGCCAATTTTTAACTGAATCAGGTTCCACGGTAATCAGACATCCGATAAATGGTTTGTTGTCACCAACAACCATGCATTGGCTAACCAGCCAATTTGAACGAAGTCGATCTTCAATAACAGCAGGAGCTACGTTTTTACCACCAGCAGTAACAATCAACTCTTTCTTGCGACCCGTGATGAATAGATAGCCATCCTCGTCGATCTGGCCAATATCACCAGAATGGAACCAGCCGTTTACGTCGATTGCTTCAGCGGTTGCAGCTGGATTGTTCCAATACCCTTGAAAAACGTGTGGACCTTTAATTAATACTTCGCCATCTGGCCCAATGCCCAAGGTAACGCCTGGAATTGCTCGACCAACGGAACCAACTCGCAACATTGTCGGACGATTCACTGTTGATGCTGATGAAGTTTCCGACAATCCGTAGCCCTCAAGAATTGTTAAACCAATTCCACGGAAGAAATGGCCAAGACGTGCACCAAGAGCCGCTCCACCTGAGACCGACCACTTAACTTTGCCACCCATAGCAGCTCGAAGTTTTGCGTAAACCAACTTATCGAAGAGTCCATGCTTGATGCGCAGGCCAAGCGGAACCGATCCGGCGCTCAATGCCTGGGAATAGGCGATTGCTACTGCGGCTGCTGCATTGAAGATTTTTTCTTTACCTTCGTTCGTAGCCTTTTGCTGTGCACTGTTGAAAACTTTCTCGAACACGCGAGGTACAGCTAACAAGAAGTTAGGTGTGAATTTTTGTAAATCTCCGACAAGATTTGTGATGTCTGGGGCAAATGCCACTTTTAGGCCCGATTCCACCATTGCAATTTCGATAATTCGTCCAAATACGTGCGCTAGTGGGAGAAATAGCAAAGTTGAAGTTGTTTTATCTTTGAAAACTTCAGGTACAGCCAAAATGACGTTGCGCACCAAGAACATGAAATTACCGTGTGTTAGAACACAACCTTTTGGCTTACCGGTTGTGCCAGAAGTATAAATAATTGTTGCAATGTGTGAAGGTGTGACTTGTGAGCGACGGCTATCTAGCTCTGAGTCTGGAATATGAAGTCCAGCTGTTGAAAGATGGCTAATCGCATTGTCTTCCATGTTCCAAGTGTGAATCAAACTTGTAAGGGAAGTGCGAACAGAATGCAAAGTCTCTAAGTGTTTGTATGATTCGACAAAAATTGCAACTGCACCCGAATCTTGCATCATCCATTGCACTTGCTCTTCACTTGAAGTTTCGTAAATAGGGACAGTAACGCAACCTGCGTACCAAATTGCATAGTCAAGCAAAGTCCATTCAAAACGAGTTCTACTCATCAACGCAATGCGATCGCCAGGCTGAATTCCCGCTGAGATAATTCCTTTGGCCGCCGCCCGAACCATTTGGTGAAATTCTTTGGACGTAATCTCAATTACATTCTGGCCATCACGGTTAACGATTGATATTACGTCAGGTTGAGTGGTTTCATGTGAGATTAAGGCGTCGGTCAAACTTCCAGAAATTACGGCTTGGGCCATGGCTGGCTCTGTGTATTCCTGCATGTGAACTCTCCTGAGGGCTTGAATCTGTGCCAAAAATTACTGTGAACGCTCCTTTTGAGCCACTTATAAATGCCTTCAGTTCACTACCCGCTAGTAGTAAGAGCAGGTATACGAATAGATTTGGCTCTATGGCTCGAACATCCTCCACAATCCACATCGATGCTCCGCTTGAGCGGGTTATGGGAATCATTCGCGATGTAGAGAACTATCCAAAATGGACAAGTGGAATTTCAGATGTGA
>JAPLBX010000094.1:0-5641 GCA_026392535.1 Actinomycetota bacterium | reverse complement strand
TGTGAAGGTCTGCGAAACCGATTCGCAGGGAAGACCGGTGCGCACCACTTTTCAAATTGCAGGTGGACCAATTTCAGATTTAGTTGAACTTGGCTACAAATGGGATTCGGACTCTGTCGAGTGGCATTTAATCAATGCAAATGCAATTACAGCTCTTGATGGCGCTTACCGCCTTTCACCTGTTGGTGATGGCTGTGACGTGACATACGAACTCTCAGTAGAAGTGAATTTGCCTCTGCCGAGTTTCATATTGTCCGCGGGAGAAAAAACGATTGTTACATCAGCACTTGAAGGTTTGAAAGAGTTTGCCAAATGAGCCCAGAGACAAATAAACCTTGGTGGGTATCAAACGGACCACCTGCGTCCGATTCCGCAAAATTTGAAATTCCAAAAACCAAACCAAGTGCGCAGAGTCAATCGAACGATTCCAAACCGGATTCAACTATTTTCGGCATTTCAGGTGAAGCTCAAAGTGCAGCAATCAACTCTGGGCTAAGTTTGTTATCAGCATTTATGGATGCAGTTTCGAAACCATTGAATGGCAAGGAAGAAACTTCCACCCACGATGTTGAAACTTGTGGAGTTTGCCCACTATGCGTTGGAGTGAAAACTTTGCGCGAACATGATGAGAATTTGGCCGACTTAGTCGAGTCTGCAATGAAAGGCGTTACTAGCAGCGCCGAGAAGCTAACTGAGATCTGGCCAAAGGCTGTGGACACCTTGACCGAATCTGTAGTTTCAACTGTAATTAAATCGATGATGAAGCGCTAGGGGATTTATGAGTTTGGCGATTGGTGTGGACCTTGGTGGAACCAAGATTGCTGCCGGTGTAGTAAATGAGAATGGTCAAGTTATTGATCAACTTGTAGTTCCAACACCAAAAGACACTTCGGCTGCTGTAGTTTCTGAATTAGCAAAAACTATTCAGTCCCTAGCCCAAAAGCACAGTGTGGTGGATGTATGTGTGGCAGCTCCAGGATTTGTTGATGCTGCACGAACTGA
Organism: Actinomycetota bacterium; assembly: GCA_026392535.1. Lineage (GTDB taxonomy): Bacteria > Actinomycetota > Actinomycetes > S36-B12 > UBA5976 > JAFMIT01. The sequence goes on along the minus strand of JAPLBX010000094.1, from coordinate 4,639 downwards.
AGTTCTATTCACGGCCAACTTGCCAATGCGCAATGTCAAACTAAAAGCTGAACTTGAAAAGTTAACGTTTTTAAATGTTGTAATTGAAAATGACGCCAATGCTGCTGCTTGGGCTGAATACAAGTTCGGTGCCGCAGTTGGTAGCGAGAACGCAGTGATGTTGACCCTCGGCACAGGTCTTGGCGGTGGATTGATAACAAATGGAGAATTAGTCAGAGGTGCATTTGGCGTTGCTGCTGAAGTAGGGCATATGACACTGATTCAAGAAGGACTGCAATGTGGATGCGGTTTGCAAGGATGCTGGGAACAGTATGCAAGCGGATCGGCTCTATTACGGATTGCTCGCAAACTAGCCCAGAAATATCGTGACGAGGCAGATATTCTCTTGAGTTTGGGCGATCGCACACCTGAAGGTGTAGAAGGTATTCACATCACACAAGCTGCTGAAAAAGGTTGCCCGATTGCTTTGCGTGCATTTAATGAAGTGGCCAAGTCCTTAGGTTCTGGAATGGCGTCTTTGGCGGCACTTTTAGATCCGCAGATTTTTGTTATTGGCGGTGGCGTCTCCCAAGGCTCAGATTATTTCCTTAACGCAGCAGCTGAATCATTTTCCAAGAATTTAACTGCTCGCGACTATCGTCCAATTGCGCAAATAAAGTTGGCCAAAATGGGCAACGATGCTGGGCTAATTGGTGCGGCTGATTTAGCGCGACGAAAGTAGGGAAGATGCTTTACTGGATTTTGAAGCGCGTAGTTTTAGGCCCAATTCTTTTATTATTGTTTCGTCCGAAAGTTACTGGTAGAAAAAACTTGCCTAAACAAGGCGCTGCAATTTTGGCATCGAATCACATGTCTTTCTCAGATTCGATTTTTCTTCCTTTGGCAGTTCCACGTCGAATTACATTCCTTGCGAAGAGCGAATATTTCACAGGTCGCGGATTAAAGGGCTGGATTGTGAAGAAGTTCTTCCAGGGCGTTGGCCAAGTGCCAATAGATCGAAGTGGTGGAAGATCATCTGAAGCTGCAGTTAATGCCGCAATAAACATTTTGAAATCCGGCGAGATTCTAGGCATATATCCAGAAGGAACCCGCTCACCAGATGGAAAGTTGTATCGGGGCCGAACTGGCTTGGCCCGTATTGCAATTGAAGCTGGAGTGCCAGTTATTCCAGTTGCAATGATTGGAACTTACGATATTCAGCCAACTGGTCAAGTGTTTCCAAAAATTATGCGAGTAGGTATAGCTTTTGGTGAACCAATTGACATGTCCCAATATGCGGGAAGGCAAAGAGACCCAGCGGCGTTGAGAGAAGCCACGAATTTGGTAATGGATTCGTTAAAGAATCTCGGTGGCCAGGAATATGTGGATATTTACGCAACTAAAGCGAAAGAAATTCTGGCCAATCCGCAAGCTGACGCCACTGATGCTGAAAATGCTGCCGACGCGGAAGAGAATTAACTAACTTTTCTAAATAATTTGAAGAAAACTAGTGTTGAACTTTTGCGCCTTTGGGCTGACCAATTCCTTTTAACAATCCGTCGAACCATGGAATTCCTTTTAGCAATCCGTCGAACCATGGTTGCTCAGTATTGAACGCTTTGCCACCTTTGATGCGATCGAATTCGATTGCACGAAGTTCGTTTCCACGTTCTTCGTCATGGCCCACTAAGCCAGGCTTCATAGCCATTGCACTATCTACTGCAACGTCGACACATTCTTTAATCAGATTTAGATCCGCTTGGTTAGCGGCAGCCGAGCGAGCGAAGTAACCACTCTTTTGAACTAATACCTTTTCTGCGCCAATCATCGGGCCAAATTGTTTACCAAACCATGCACCAGGATTGATCAAATCGATTTTCACGTGACCAAATGCGTCGCGTGGGACTTCTTCGCCACGGGACTGCAGTTCAGCAACAATTGCGTCAACTCCAGCGCCTTCAGATAGAAAGATGTTTACGTTTCCTTGTTCATCCATAATTTTGCTAAGTCGTGCAGCTTCAGAATTCAAATCAATGTCAAGCTCTGGAACATAAACAGCATGGATATCTCTGCGGCTTCTTGGAACTCCAAAAGCATCTAACCATTCGCGTTCGTCTAGCATGTTTCGGTATGACTGTGCAGTTGCTGCCGTCAGCCAGCCGCAGTGACGACCCATAACTTCATGAATTACGAGCATGCGCGGATTTGAAGAATGTTCAGAAACAACATTGGTGAAGAAAACCGCTCCTTGTTCAGCAGCTGTCCAAGCGCCCAAACTTTGCGCAATTGGAACAATGTCATTGTCGATAGTTTTAGGTAGGCCTACCACTGTCAATCCATAATTATTAGACGCAAGAAAAGCTGCCAAGTCAGCTGCGGCTGTGTTGGTGTCGTCGCCACCAATAGTGTGTAAAACATCCACACCATCTTTTACTAGTTGATCTGCCGCAACTCGTTGTGGATCTTGGCCGTCTTGAACCAAACCGCGTTTAACGCAATCGGAAATGTTTGTTAGTTTGACTCGACTATTGTTAATTGGGCTTCCACCAAAGCCATGGAGCAGGTGAGCCTTCTCACGAATTTCCGGAGTTACCAGGATGCTGTCACCCTTTAGAAGGCCGGCATATCCGCCACGGTAAGCGATGATTTCGACCTCTGGCGCAATCTCGGTGTACCTCTGGATCAATCCACCAACGGCGGACGATAGGCAAGGAGCAAGGCCGCCTGCAGTGAGAAGTGCAACTTTGCGAATCGGAGCCATATTTAACCTTTCAGCGGTCTATCAATGGCGCAAAGGTAATAGTCAGAAATCTCAGTGGGGTCTTTGGGGTATTTCTTCACAGGTAGGCTTGAGCAATGACTTCTGCTCTCAATTGGTCGGATTTGCCGGCTGCACAACAGCCACAGTGGCCTGATGCCACCGCGCTAGCCGCCGCTAAAGCGAAATTGGCTTCAATGCCGCCTTTGGTGTTCGCTGGTGAATGCGACATTTTGACTGAACGTTTAGCATCCGTTGCACTAGGTGAGAGTTTCTTGTTGATGGGCGGCGATTGCGCCGAAACATTTGTTGCCAATACAGCTGACTCAATAAAGGCCCGCCTACAAACCGTTTTACAAATGGCTGTGGTTCTTACCTATGGCGCGAGTGTTCCTGTTGTAAAAGTTGGTCGTTTAGCTGGCCAATATTTCAAACCTCGTTCAAATCCTACAGAAGTGCGAAATGGTGTTGAACTTCCGTCTTACAAGGGCGATGGCATTAATGACATCGAATTCAATGAAGTATCACGCAAAGTTGATGCTTGGCGACTAGTTGATGCTTACCATGCATCTTGCTCTACTTTGAATCTAGTTCGGGCATTCACCCAAGGTGGTTTCGCGGACTTGCGAATGGTGCATTCCTGGAATCAATCATTCGTGGGCAAATCACCAGTTGGTGCACATTACGAACGTGTGGCACAGGACATTGATCGAGCTTTGGCATTCATGGATGCATGCGGACGCGATCCAGAAGAATTTCGTCGAACCGAATTTTTCGCATCTCATGAAGCATTGGTTTTGGACTACGAAAAACCTTTGGTTCGAATTGATTCGCGAACCAGTAAGCCATATGCAGTATCCGGCCACTTTGTTTGGATCGGTGAACGCACTCGCCAGATCGATGGCGCTCACATTGACTTTGCAAGCCGGATTAGTAATCCAATTGGCGTCAAGTTAGGACCAAGCACAACACCAGAAATGGCAGTTGAGTTGGCAAACAAACTTAACCCAAACAAGATTCCTGGACGTTTGACTTTCATTACGCGGATGGGACACACCAAAATCCGCGAAGTGTTACCTGCAATTGTGAAAGCGGTAACTGAAAGCGGTCATCCGATTATCTGGTGCTGTGATCCAATGCACGGGAACACTAAAGAAACTTCCAACGGTTACAAGACTCGCCTATATGAAGAAGTGATAGACGAAGTTTTCGGCTTCTTTGAAGTGCATAAGGCGCTTGGAACCCATCCAGGCGGTTTACACATCGAATTAACCGGTGACGATGTAACCGAATGCATTGGCGGAGTCTCTGGGCTTTCAGAAATTGATCTTGAAAATCGTTATGAAACTGCCTGCGATCCGCGGCTTAACCGCCCATGTGGCTGAAATGCTGCTTAAGCGCTGACAATGCAATCCTGGTTCGTTGAATCTGACTTCTTGGGGATTTTGCGTGTCTATTGTGATGAAAATGTCCAAGGTTTAACTTCCACTGGTTCTGTGAAGAATGGCGCAATTGTGCAAATTGAAATGATGCAACGTGCCAAACCAACTAAATTCAAATCAACAGCGTATGAAGAATTTGTCTATGCGCTTAGGGATTATGAAAGTGGAAGCCTGCAGGCTTTTAATGAATTAAGTGTGCAAGTTAGTGGCACTGATTTTCAGAAAGAAGTATTGCGGCAAATGCGCGGGGTTGAACCTGGCTCCGTAGTGACTTACGGCGACTTAGCGAAATTGTCAGGTTATCCTAAAGCTGCGCGTGCAGTCGCAACAGTTTGCGCGACGAACAAGGTGCCTTTGATTCTGCCTTGCCATCGCGTCGTTCCGAGCGACTTGTCTATTGGAAACTATGCAAGTCGAATTTTGAAAGACGGTAGCAGGTTAAAAGAGGCTCTTTTAGGCC
>JAPLBX010000157.1 GCA_026392535.1 Actinomycetota bacterium | reverse complement strand
CTGTTAGGCCCAAACGACCAAGTGCGCCAAGTACTGCCCGACCTTGCGGGTCTAGAATTTCTGGCTTTAATGAGACGTTTACGGTGACTTTGGCCATGATTCCCCACTTCAAAGCAAGCTGTTTCCCTAAGTCTAACTTCCTAGCTTTAGCAATGTTAATTAAGGTCACGCTATTGCTTGTTAAGCGAAAGTTCGTGCTTGATGATCCCCGAGAAAATAGGTGAAAGCAATGTGGCATATGTGCTTGTTAAATGATGCTCATCTCGCCAGACGACATGGCCATCCCGAACCGCTGGGCAAACTTTGTTTGTGCAGTAAGTCTCGGTTAGATCAACACCAACTGCGTTCTTGATTCCCGAAACAGCGCCAGAGCTAAATTGAGCAGGTGTTAAAAATGGAACGATTGGCTGAGTACAGGCGGTGGCAGTTCGAGCTGACAAGCAGTCAAGCGCATTTGCGTCAAAGAACGGGTTATCTCGAATAACTACTACCTTGATGCCAGCCTTAGTGAAGTTAGCAACCATGCTCTTGAATCCAGCCAAATACAATTCTTTTCCTCTTGCACTCGTCGCTGCAACTGAGCCCGTCTTTGGGTCAATGATTGAGGTCTTCAGAGTTGATGCAACGAACAAGACTGCTGGCTGCGCTTTGATAATTGCAGTTACTGCATTCTTACGCCACTTGTTACAAACGTCCCAGGCTTTGGCACCGAGAACAAAATCAACATCGGCGACACTACAGCCACTTCGAGTGAGCGACAGGGCCTTGGCGTCATTTTCTTTCGCTGCCGCGAGCACCCCCTCAAAATATTGATTCGCATGTGAGTTGCCAAACAGTCCAATTAGGCGCCCGCTCTGCGAACTGCCAAAAACGCAACCTTTCGGCAAGGCAGGATCTGGAGAACTTGTATGACAGCCATTTGAATAGGTCCGAGGGAAATCTGATCGAGCAGATTTAATTTCACCCGGAGTCAAAACAATTCCGTCAGTAGAAGTTAATTTCGGCGCGGTGTCCGCAATCAGGGTACTTACCCAATCTGGGTTGCTAATTTTTGCAGATTTCAAATTAGACAAATCGTTAATTGGTTTTGATGATGTCCGATTATTCGGATTTGCATATGCAACTGTGGCTGCGCCTGCGACAAGAATCGAAAGGCCCAGTCCCAGAGCAAGAGACTTGCGCGCACTAACTTTCAGGGAAGGCGCATTTCGAAGTGGATTCTCAACCCAACGATAAGTTGCAGCTGCCAGAACAACCGAAAGAATTACCACTGGAACAGCGATAGTTAGTTTAAGTTCCTCTGGACTTTTCGCGGATGGTTGGAATGCTCGAACAGCTAAAAAAAGTAACGGCCAGTGCCACAAATAAATCGAGTAAGACCAAGTGCCAAGCTTTTGCACGAAATCGAGTTCAAAAAGTTTTGGCCCCCGATTTTCAAGTGCAACATCAGAACCACCAACCCAGAGCAAGAGCATTGTCGAGAGCACTGGAATAAAGGTTTGT
>JAPLBX010000196.1 GCA_026392535.1 Actinomycetota bacterium | reverse complement strand
TGTTGGCTTTTTATCCGAAACCATTCAAATAAACGACTTCCTGGCAAATCTAGCTAGGTACTCGAGTGCCAACGCTATAAAAACCAAAGGCGGGAAAGTTACTGCGCCTGGTCTGCCTGCAATACATGTGAGGTGGGGTCAAGACCTTATGCCAAATGGTCGAATACGCAACAAAATCAGAATGGAATTTAATCCATCACATTTTCGTGCTTCATCAAATTTGGCACCTTGCCCCTTTGCTGAACTCATTGACGTATGCAAGGAAGCAATTATTATGATGATTGCGCTGGGTGACCCTGAGGCTGAACCTGACTTTATGTTTGATGAAGAAACTGGTGAGCATCACACAAGTTGGCCGATTGACTGGGCTTCGTCAGTCACATGCTCAAGATTAGATTTAGCGCAGGATTTCTACGTATCGGACACTCGCTTCAAAGTTGCCCAGCTCAAGTACCGAAGGCCTGAATATTCAAGAGGAGTAACTAACCATATAAATGGAAAGAAAATCAATACGGTATCCCATGTGAGTTCTAGTAAAAGCGTTCAGATGAAGATTTACGATAAGTACGAGCAAAGCAAAAAACGCAGGAATAAAACTGCCATTAATTCAAGTCCTGGGCACATCCGCTATGAAGCCACATTGCGCTATACACCCGTCCGTGAAAATGGATTACTTTCACTTGCCGCATGCACGGAGGAGAATCTGACTGAGGCCTTGAGGAAGCAATGGGACAAATCAAGCTATGGGCTGCCGCTGTTTTCTGATGAGCACTTTATGGCCTCCATGATGAATTCGGGACTTTCATTCGGCGACGCTTCTGACATCTTTTACTACCTGTATTGCAAGGAGAACAAACTTGAATTTCCTGAAATACCTGACCGACAGATTCGTGACCTTCGTGCAATTATGCGGCAATTGGGTATACGAGTTACTGATGGATTAACCCAACCAAACTTCTCGTATGGATATTTAGATTTTGAAACCGAACGATTTATTTCTATTTAGTTCAGCCTTTGAGCATCGTAGATTGATGTCATCCTTAAATCATGAACAATTTTGATAACTTCCCAAATGGAGTAATCCCAAGCCTTACCCCTAAGCAAGTTGCCAAAAAGTTGGGGGTGACGGAATCAACCATATATTCGTGGATATCGCGTGGCTACATGCAAGCTAACAAGGTAGGTAGGCGACGTTACATAAGTGAGCGTCAAATTTCTGAGTTCTACTTACAGCGCAAAACTGGAGAATACATAGATATGACGTACGCAAATGGACCTGTCCGATAGTCACTCTTAGTATCTAACTCCACCTTGCAAGGTTCTGAAAACCTGGTGTCGTGCGCGCTCAACGTTTGTTTAATATATGCAGTAGCAAGCAATGACCAAGATTCTTGAATTTCTAATCATCCAAACAGGAAGACGTAAACACAAAAGACGAGAAAGCCAGCACCTAGCCAGAACAGAAATCCTTTTTCGCCGCCTGAATCTTCATAATCATCGGAGTAGTAATAATCATCGGAGTTAGATGAAAACCTCGCCCGTTGACGGTAGTGAGACTCATATCTTGGCATGTCCATGGCGCGCCCAAATTCGGCGCGTGCAGAATAGCGTAGATGCTTATTAGGGGCTGCGCCCTCAGCTGCACCGAGATAATACGCCTGCATGTTTTTATTTCCAGTGGCGCCGAAAAAATCAGCACTATCTAGGGCGTCAAGGTAATCGTCCATGTCATCCATGATGAAACCGTAGCAAATTCGCAACTTTACAACAAGGCCTTAATAAAGAAATTTTTTGGGGTCTTGAAATAAGTCGTCAGTGTCTCCTAAAGTTGGCTTACTTGATTGGAGTGGTGTGTCAGATTTAAGCGATAAATCTATAGATGACTTGTGGAAAGACCTTGGTAGTGCAGAGGGGCGAGAAAAAGCACACATACTTGACCACTTGCACGGTCTGTCCATGAGCAATGAAGACTTCCATGACGCACTTGCTTTTGCCGAGCAGGCATCAACTATTTATAAAGACCTCGGTTTGATTTCAGATTCAATCTACGCACAGGTTGCCATGGCCAATGCCCTCCAACTTTCTGGTGCATTAGATGAAGCTATTGCAATTTACCGTGATTGCTGTGAGGCTGCAGAGGCCATTCTTGATGACAACGAATTAGCAACCATCTGGGAATACCTTGGTGATTCCTGCAATTCAAATAGCAAGCCACTTCTTGCAATTGAAGCATTTGCGCAAGCTGAAGCGATTAACGTAACTGCTAAAACGTCTGAAGACTCTGCGCGTTGTGCTCAAAAACTTGGTGATGTGCAGGGTTATCTTGGTCTAAATGATGATGCAGTCTGTTCCTATCTTCGAGGATGCGACTACCTCATCGGCAGAAATGACTTACCTGCAATGGGAACCCTGCAAGACAGAATCAGTGATGTCTACTTTGAAATGGGCAGATATGAGGATGCAATTGATTTTGCTAAGAAATCTTTGCACATTGCATTCACATGTGACTGCAAGTTATGCCTACCGCAAGCACATTTCAGACTTGGTAGCGCATTAACTGGAGCTGGGGAATATGATTCGGCGAGATTGGAATTAACTGCAGCAGAGACATTGTTTACGAATGCAGGTAGCCCAAGTGGTCAAGCAAAAGTTTGGTTGGCCATCGCTCGTTTGAACCTTGCAGTTGGGGAACCTGGTGTACGTGAACTTGCTGAACGAGCACTAACCATATTTGAGGCCCTTGATTGGCAGCAATTTGTTTGCGAAGCGAAGTTGTTAAAGGCGCAAACAATGGTTTGTGATGGTGATGTTTCAGGAGCTAGAGACCTTTTGCTTCAGGTCGAACAAGAAGCCGTATCAGAAGGAGCGATTGCACTCGCTGATGCTGCTCGTAAGCAGTTGGCCAATTATTGATTCGGATTTCAGGTATTTGCCCACTTTTTTCCTTGATTTTGACCTTTGTTGTTTGAAAATACTTGACCTTAGCCGAAACAAAAAGCTATTAATACTCGTGATTCATGCATGACCAATTTGAAAGCGCCTC
>JAPLBX010000195.1 GCA_026392535.1 Actinomycetota bacterium | reverse complement strand
GAAGCACTTACTTGCTCGCCAGGAAGCCCTGTAGCTATTTGGAAATCACGAGTGGAAGAAGTTTCTAGGGCAGGAAATGTATTGCAAGATAAAGAATTGATTAGATTCTCAGAAGCTATTGCGTTGTTCGTTAAAACAGAAGTGGATAAAAAATGATAAGTGGCCAAGTAATTTACACAGCGAACGCATTCGGACAAGATGGAGAACTAGCTATTAAGCGAGATGTACTGCTCGCTTTGCTTGAACTAATCACAAATGCAGATGATGCATACGCCGGCGAACCTGGCAAAGTGATGATTAATATTTCAAAACCCGACCCCGTCACCGGTGCCATTGATCTTTCTGTTGCTGATCATGCAAAAGGCTTATCTCCTCAGATGTTGCTCGAAAAATTCACAGTACTCGGTGGTGCCAACGAACAATTTCAAGAAGGCGATAATCCACGAGGATTACTCGGTCGTGGCGCTAAAGATGTTGCAAGCCTTGGTTCAGTGACTTTTGCAACTATTAAGGATGAAGTTTTTTCGAGCTTGACCTTGCAAAGTGATGGTAGTTATACGGCCGAAGAGGGCACTCCCGCCTTGGCCGAACACCGTGAATTCCTGAATTTGAATGAAGGACAAAATGGGCTCACTGCAACAATGCATATTCAATGCAAAGCTCTAAAGATTAAAGTGCCAAGCCTCAATATTTTAAGTAATAATCTTTCTACTCACGAGCAACTTAGAGACTTAATTCAGAGACGCGAGATCTATCTTTCTGACAAGCGCTCCACTTCTCCAGCTTTAGTTATTGAGTATTCAGAGTTGCCTTCAACACAGATCTTGAACGAAAAATTAAAGGTTCCAGGATATGATCATGAGGTAGAGCTCGTGCTGAATAGGCTGGACAGCTACGTCTCAGGCAAGCCAGGTCCTTACTCACCTCATGGAATCCTGGTGAAAAGCGGTGTAACTATTTACAAAAACGTGGCGTTTGGCAATGAATCTCATCCGAGCATGGGCTTTATTTCTGGGCATGTTTACTCGCCAGAGATTAACTCATTGATTCGCCGTCATGACCTAAAAGGTGATGTTGATGGTGGGCGTCTGATCCGAAGAGATCGTGTTGGGTTAGTCAAAGAGCATCCTTACACAATTGCCCTTACCAAAGCGGTAAATGAACACTTGCTTCCAATTTTGAGCAAGATTCAACAAGAAAATGCGACCTATCAGGGTCAAGGAGAAAGCCTAACTCGCGCACTTAAAGATGCAGCCCGCGCGCTACGAAGCGATGTAAACGAATTGATGAAGGAGTTAGAAGAGGAAGTTAAAGGCACTGGTGATGATACGCAGCCAGATATTCAGGTGATTCCTCCACAACTAAAGATTCATCCTGACTCTGTTGCATCGCTAACCGTGAGAGTTAAAGGAAGTTCGGAAGTAAGCGTTACTGGTTACTTAGGAAATTCTGACAAACCAGATTTAGTCTCAGTTACGGTTCCATCACCAGTAGTTTGGACTCCTCATGAGCGCCTAGATGCCTCCGTTACTTCAATACAAGTAATTGCTGGAAGTGACGTTGGCAACGGAGTGGTTAGCGTCAACGTTGGAGGCGTGCCAATTTCCGTTCCTGTCGTAGTGGTAAACCCAGCAGATGTGGTACTTGAGCCAGTAACAAAACTGGAGTTTGTAACGCCAAATGCAAGAATTGCACCAACTAGGAATAGAAAACTCGAATTAAGAGCTCCTATCTCTGATTCCGACAATGCAGTTGAGATATCGGTTGCCGGTGTAGACATCGCATCATATCCAGGTGAAGTGATATTGAAGGCTGCTCCCACGGGATTGTGGTCTAGCGCATTCGTGGACATAAAGACTTCCACTGCTACCGGTGAACTTACGATTACCGCTACGAATACAGCCAATGACGTTGCAATAGCAAACTTGCTGATTCAAGAAGGCGGTCCGACAGGTGGTTTGGATTTAGATTTTGAGTTGGTTCGCGGGAAAGACAGCGCAACCCGTGCAAACCTTTGGCAAGATGGTGGAATTCTGAGGATGCTTGTTCACACCGACCACCCTGCATTCGATGGTGTTTTTGGAAAGTTTGATGAAGGCGATAAGAAGTATTCAAACGAAGATTCGCCCCAAGCACGTCAGGCTCTCGTAGAGGTACTTTCCATGGAATTGGGAGAGTACTTTACGGTCCAGCAATCAGTAAAGTCGCCGATCGATTTCACTGATGGTCCGCAGTACTTTGCCAGAAGTCATGAATTGGCAAACAGGTTCATAAAGGTATTCAATGCGGCTCTCAAGGCGAAGTAGAGATACCTGGACACAGCCGACTTGGCAAGGACTACTTGGTGATTTTGGAAAGCCAATAACCCCACTTTGGTGGGCCGAGTCGCTGCCTCAAGTTCAATTCACTACCTACTTTTTAAAGAAGCGCGATTACCATCATCGAACCTGCTTTCTTAGAGAGGAGGTGCAAGATCCAATTCTTTCTACCCCCGGCATATCGATTAACTGGGAAAAAACTTTTGCAAGCATAGCTATAAATGTGGAACATCACCGAGAGGATTTTC
>JAPLBX010000130.1 GCA_026392535.1 Actinomycetota bacterium | reverse complement strand
CTTCAATTGTTGCAGATTTATTTGATTCTTTTGTCATTTCGCAATCCCAACCAAGATTTGTGAAGAGTGCTACCAGTTGTTCCAACGTCTTTGGCTGCTTCGCGCTAGTCACTAAATCTCGAACCAATAAACCTTTGGTCAATTTGTTGCTATGAGATATTGCAATCTTCTTTGCATTTTTTCCCTTACCGACTCTGCTCATTATCTTTATCACGACAGTCTTTTCGATAAGGTCTGAACTTGGTTGCCAAAACTTTGCATAAATACCTGAACGCATATCCACTATCAATTCAGGATTTAACTCATCAATGGCCGATTTGGTTGGAGAGTTCCAAGTCTTAGAGACATTGCCAATCTTTGGTAAAACTGCATCGCCACTTAGTCGGTAGTGTGGAATTGAATCTTGCAATCGCAATAACCCGAATAATGCAGAAGTAATAACCACAGTTTGGTCCGCGCGGTTCTTGGCTCCTTTAGCAAGCGACTTGTAATCAAACGCATCGAATAAGACTCCTGAATAAATCGCAATTGCTGGCGAAGTCTTTGCGGTCAGAAGTATTTGATTGTTTTCAACCTCTGCGAACTGTTTTTGGGAAATGCCAAGAACCGAAGTCGCCTTTTTAGGGTTTTTCGACAACAAGATCAAACCCGCTACAAGTTGCTTGCGATTGTCGGTCAGTGTAGGAAAGCTGAGTTTGGCCAAGTTCATTTTGTGCGTATTTGTGCCAAATTCCTTAGTTTCACTAGGCGGTAGCAGAACTATCATGGCAGGAATTTCCACACTTTCTATTGCATATTGCGCTTGTCAGTAGTAGAAAATCACCTGCAAAAGGAACTTCCACCACTTAGTGGAATTAGAGCACCAAGTGTTCATTCCACGAGCGATCGCCTCGGTCGCGGTCCAGGTCCCCACCTGTTGGTACGTGTTCTTTTGCAAGAAGAAGGTCCGCACCTAAATCTAGAGTGCGGACCTTCGACTTTGTTGGATTTACAACAACAGATTAGAGTGTGTTTAACAAAAGAGTGGGTTGGACGAACGCAGCTTTGGCTGAGGAAAGTCCGGGCTCCAAAGAGCACAGTGGTGGGTAATGCCCACCCGGAGTGATTCGCGGGAAAGTGCCACAGAAAATAACCGCCGACTAGTTCGGTAAGGGTGAAAAGGTGGTGTAAGAGACCACCGCACATCAGGTGACTGATGTGCCAAGGTAAACCCCACTGGGAGCAAGGTCAAGAGGAAATACGCCTAGCGTGTTTCTGTGTGGACGTATGGAGGGCGACTCGTTCGAGTCCACAGGTAGACCGCATGACGGTGTAAGCAATTGCATCGCTAGATAGATGTTCGTCTTCGACAGAACCCGGCTTACAGACCCACTCTTTTGTTACTTTCAGAATGCAAAGTCTTTGGTTCCTAGATAAATTCCTGCCATGGAAATTGGCTTAAACATTTGGATTGCACTATCTGCTGTATTGATTGGTTTATTGCTTCTAGATTTCTTCACTACTCGAAAACCACATGAAGTTAGCTTTAAGGAAGCCGCTGGATGGTCGATTTTCTACATTGCAGTGGCGATTGCTTTTGGCATTTGGGTTTGGGTTAGTCACGGTTCACAATTCGGTACTGAGTACTTCGCCGCTTACTTGGTTGAGAAATCACTTTCGGTAGACAACCTATTTGTATTCGCAATTATTTTGGCGCAATTTGCCGTGCCAACTATTTTGCATCAGAGAGTCCTGCTTTTTGGCGTTGCTTTGGCTTTGGTCATGCGAGGCATTTTCATCGCAGTTGGTGCGGCTGCTTTGCAGGCATTCGCCTTTACGTTTGTAATTTTCGGTGCAATCTTGATTTGGACGGGCGTCAAGCTTTTCCAACATTGGGATGAAGATCCAGATCCTTCTGAAAACAAGTCGGTTGCATTAATCCGCAAAATGATTCCGGTAACAACAGATTTTCATGGCGAAAAGGCATTTGTAAAGATTGATGGAAAGCGCTTTGCAACACCGCTAATGCTCGTGATGGTTGCCGTTGCATCAACAGATTTACTTTTCGCACTTGATTCGATTCCGGCAACATTTGGCGTGACTCAAGAGCCATTCTTAGTTTTCTCTGCTAATGCATTTGCATTGTTGGGTTTACGAGCCCTCTACTTCTTACTTCAGAGCTTGTTGTCCAAACTTGTTTACCTATCCATTGGATTGTCTGCAATCTTGGTCTTTATCGGCATAAAACTGATTTTGACTTACGCTCATGAAGCTCCATGGCTAATCGACCAAGGGATTTTGGTTCCAAAGATTTCGATAGTTTTCAGCTTGGCTGCGATTGCAATAATTTTGGCGGTAGCAACAGTTGCTAGTGCGATAAAGGTTCGCAAAGACCCTTCTGCAACCGCGCATGCTGGCAGAATGTCTGATTCAGTTAAAGAAGAAAACTAATCTCCATCACTAAGTTCAAGCCAGAGTTCTTCTAGTCTGTGCTTTTCTTCTTGAAGGTTGTCATTTTTAGCGTCTAATTCTTTTAAAGCCGCAAAATCACTTGCTTTTTCAGCCATCTCTGCGTGGACTTTAGATAACTGTGCGTCCACTTTGGTGATTTGCCTTTCGACCCGGCCGAGTTCTTTCTTATTCTCGCGAGACTGCGCTGCACTCGATGATGATTTGGACTGACCTTGTGATGTGGAAGGAATGTTGATTTG
>JAPLBX010000152.1 GCA_026392535.1 Actinomycetota bacterium | reverse complement strand
ATCTGGTTTGCCTGTTTTGATCAAATTTCCGTGGTCAAGCCAAACAACATCAGTACACAACTCTTGGATCGTTCCAAGTGCATGAGAAACAACAATTAGGGTTTTAGCCTGTTTTGCCAGATCATCAATTCGTTGGGCGCTCTTTTCCTTAAAGGATGAATCACCTGTAGAAAGCGCTTCATCAATGAGGAGAATTTCTGGATTGATCGTTGTGGCTACCGCAAAACCTAAGCGGCTATACATTCCCGCAGAGTAGGTTCGCATTGGCATCTCTATGTGATCGTGCAATTCTGCAAAATCAACAATTTTTGCAAAGTTCTCTTCAATTTCTTGACGACTAAGCCCCGCAGCAAGTCCACCCAGTAGTACGTTTTCACGGCCAGAAAGATTTGGATTAAATCCAACTCCAAGCGAAAGCATGGCACTGACTTTGCCTCGCAACTCTATCTCGCCTTCGGTCGGAGGAAGCAGTCCCGCAATTGCTTTCATCAATGTAGATTTACCGGCACCATTAGCGCCAATCACACCAAGAACAGTTCCCCGATAAACATCAAACGAAATACCTTTAAGTGCTGTAACTGTTATTGCAGTCTTCTCGCCACGACCGAAATGCACCAGTGCTTCTTTAAAGTTTGGCTTCTTCGTTATGTTCGTCTTGTAATGAAGCTTTAGATTCCTAACAGCAACCGTTAACTCTTTAGATTCTGGCAGCGAACTCACCTTCTCGAGTTACAAGGAACCAAAATCCTCCGACGAAACTTAGAACTGCCCAAAAGATTGCAATCAACCATGTCCAAAGGTCAAAAGTATCACCGCGCACAAGTGATCCAGAAAAAATCTGAACCATACAAAATATTGGATTTAGGGTCGTGATTAGACGTCCATCAAAAAGTGCCTTGGCTTGTTCCGGAAAATAAAGTACCGGAGAGGCGAACATAGTTAGCCGCAAAATGAAAGGCATAATTGCTTGGGTGTCACGGAAGTAGATTTGAGCAGCAGCTGCAAACATCGCCAATCCCGATGTAAAGACGACAATAAGAATTAGAGCAGGGATGGCTTGCATTGCCGCAAATGATGTTGGAATTTGAAGTGCGATTTGAAAAATTGCAAATACAAACATTGCAGGTATGAAAAAACGGAAGGCAGTTAGCACGTCAGTCAGAGGTAGCAAAGCTCTCGGAAATGATGTGTTGTTGATTAGGGCACCAGCTCGAATAATCGAATTGGCACCTCGAGTTGCCGCCGTTGAGATGAATTCGAAAATAAAAATTCCAGCAACTAAATGGAGAAAGAACTCGGGACCCTGATGCCCACCTTGGACCACGAAAACGAATAAGTAGTAGACGCCAGCACTAAGCAGTGGACTAATGACACTCCAAAGTTGTCCAAAGACGGTATCGAGATGCTCTTCTTCGCGCTCAGCTCTTGAAAGTTCGAGGACAAATTCTTTCCTGGTGCGTATGTCTTTGAAATAGTTACGGAGATTTGGCATTCCCGCCCTAAACGGGCGCAGTATGCGGATTTCCACTGCTGCGTCGGAACTGGAAATCGCCATTTCCTCTGAATGGCCAGCCAAGGTTCATGAGTTCACGCCAAGAGTGAATGCTTGCATTTCCTTTGTCACTTTTGAATGAATTCCATGGATAGATAGCCCCTATAGTTATCCCGTATTTTCGCGCCATAAGCGAAAATCCAATTTCATACGCAAAAATAACAGCATCCCTATCCTGTTGCGGACGCACCCGATTCATGAAGCGCTGAATTTCCTTGAGTCCAAAAGCACCATTCTTGAAATGCAGAAAGTAACTCTGCAAATGGTACGAGTGAAGAAAACTGTCAGTAACAGACGTCACATCAAAACTAGAATCATTTGCCTTTCGGACGGTCTCTGCAAATTGATAAGATTTTTTGTTATTAAAGTACAAACTGTCATTCATCAACAAAACTTCACTTGCATGTCTCGCATTTGGCACCAGTGCGTTTGCAATTGCCCACGACCCAAAATCGTAACCCAAATTCGGTTTCCGAATAACGGAAACACTTTTCTCCAACTCGTTTGAAATTCTGAGCGGTTCGTGGAAATCGCTTGCGGCAATCAAGACTGTTGTAAATCCTTGATCAACAAGACTCTTTATCGTTGACTGCAATGATTCCGAAATCTGCGGCGAAACTAAGTAAGATGC
>JAPLBX010000124.1 GCA_026392535.1 Actinomycetota bacterium | reverse complement strand
TCAGCTGAGAGCTCGTGGTACATAAGTTCCACTTGAGCCAACTTGGCAGAATCCAATTCCAACCCCTGCTCATCCCGGAATGCTTGCAACACCTGCAATTTGATTCGCCAATCTAAAAGGGAATCAAAAGCCGACAAGTCGCCAACTTCGAAGGCTTCAATAATCTGACCCCAGAGACTTAAGGCCTGTTTATGCAGGTCAGACAGTTCCCAACTGAAACGCTCAATGTTTGCGCAAACCAGATCAAAATAGATTCGCTGAGTTTCAATGGCACTTAAAGTCCTGCCATCTTGAAGTAGGACTCCCGCCTTGCCAGATAAGTCACGGGCGACATCGCGGATTGCTTTCATTGGATTATCTACTCGTAAATTTGCTGGAATAGCTCCCACTTCCATTACGGCAAGAACCAGATCCATAGTGGCAACTTTGAGCAGCATCGATGTCTCTGACATGTTGCTATCGCCACTAATCACATGCAGCCGCCGATATTTATCGGAGTTTGCGTGTGGTTCATCGCGGGTATTAATCATTGGCCTTGATCTTGTTGTGGCGCTAGAAACCGCATCCCACATGTGGTCAGCTCGTTGCGACATTACGTAAACGACGCCATTTGAAGTCTTCAACAACTTCCCCGCTCCAGCGAACAGTTGCCTAGTTACTAAGAAAGGCAGGAGTCCATCAAGATGTTGTAAGTAGTCGAGCTTGCGATTGATCAAATAGTTCTCATGACAACCGTACGAGTTACCAGACGAGTCGGTGTTGTTCTTGAAAACAAACACTCGGCCTTCTATCCCTTCGCTAGCTAACTTAGCTTCGGCAGCGCGTGCCATCTGCGAAACAATCTCATCCCCCGCTTTTTCTTGAGCCAGGACATCTTCTAACTGATCGCATTCGGCCGTCGCATATTCAGGATGACTTCCAACATCTAGGTATAGCCGACCACCGTTGGGCAAAAATACATTATTACTTCGATACTCATCCACCACATCGCTGAATAAATAACGGGCCAACTCATCTGGAGTTAACCGACGATGGCTCTCCATTGCACACGTAATACCGTATTCAGTTTCAATGCCAAAAATCCGGCGTGGCAGAGTGGTTGCCAAAATTACTGGCCGCCCTTTTGCACAAAGCCGCTAACGAATTCTTCAGAGTTCTTCTCGAGCACAGCGTCGATCTGATCGAGTATTGCCGAGATGTCAGGCACAATTACCTGTTTGGGTTGTTTTGATTGCCCAGTACTCACATTGTCATCGGTATCCGTCGGTGCGGATTTAACTGACTCAAAATTCTGTTCGCTCACGATTGCTCCTAGATCTAACTCAACACTAATGCTGTTCGCTGATTAGCTGTTCCAACTTGGTGACGAATTCGGCGGGTTCACATTGTTGGGCAAAGAGGTGCTCGGTTTCATTCGATCGATATCCGCGAGCATCTGGCAGTCCGATCCTTTTCAGTGGCTGATCTGGTGAAATCTGAAATATAAGAGATTCCCATGAAGCCCCGACCACATTTGCACCAAAATTTTGGATCGCTTTTCCACGAACATAAGCACGAGTATCAACAGGTGGATTAGCGATAGCGAGCTCTACTTCCTGCTCATCAAACATCTCCGAGGAATTGGAATTGCGCTGCAGCAAATACGACAAACCCTTGTCGACTCTTATGTCGCAATACTGCAGATCGATGGCTTTAAGTTTGCTGTCCTGCCATCCCAGATCATCGCGCAAGCGGTAAGAATCAAGTACCGATTTTTTTGTTACCCAGTCAACCGTTCCAATTAGAGACTGAGTGTCAGATTCCAGAGCCTCGAGCACATCACGCCAAAGAACCAGAACCTGCTGCGTCATTGCATCGAAAGGTTTACTCGCCATGTAATTTTCCGAAGCAGCCAAATATTCGCGCTGGATTTCGATTGCACTCAATGCCGTACCATCAGTCAACTGCAATTGCTGCTCGAACTTGTAGTCGCGACTCACTGCCTGCATTTCCAGCACTGGATCGGCTAAATCGATTTCAAAATCAAGCGCTGAATCTTCAATCATTGAGAGCACCAAAGCAGTTGCACCCATTTTTAGAAACGTCATGGTTTGTGACATGTTGGCATCGCCAACAATTACATGTAGCCGACGGAATTTGTTAGGGTCCGCGTGTGGTTCGTCGCGCGTGTTGATAATCGGACGGTTAACTGTAGTTTCAAGGCCCACTCGAGCTTCAAAGAAATCAGCACGCTGAGATAT
>JAPLBX010000197.1 GCA_026392535.1 Actinomycetota bacterium | reverse complement strand
TCACTAAATTCAATCTGGGTGCGAGAGATCGCAGTACCTAGTTTGCGGGCATCGATAAAGAGCACCTGGTTATCGCGCTTCTTCTTCCACTTGGATTTATCTTTATTGAAGAACCAGAGTGAACTTGGAATCTGGGTATTAAAGAAGAGCTGACCTGGAAGGTCGATGATGCACTCAATAACATCGTCAGAAAGGAAGGCTTTACGAATTGCATCATCTCCGCCTTGTGAGGAGGTAAGAGTTCCACGAGGCATAACATTTCCTGCACGGCCCTTGGGTGCTAGGTGCTGAACAGCGTGGCTCATCCATGCGTAGTTAGCTGGTCGCTCGCGTGGGACGCCGTACTTCTTCCAACGAACATCGTTAATTAGTTGTTCTTTTGGATAGCTTGCGTTACTTCCGAAAGGCGGATTCATGAGGATAAAATCAAAACGTTTATCTGCATGCTGGTCTTGCGCAAAAGTATCGCCATCTGATTTACCGAGGTCGAAATCAATTCCACGGATGGCAAGGTTCCTTGCACAAAGGCGGCGAGTAGTTGGGTTTGATTCCTGGCCATAGATTGCAATGTCACCAAGCTTTCCGCCGTGTGCTTCTAGGAATCTTTCGCTCTGCACAAACATTCCACCGGACCCGCAGCATGGGTCATAAACTCTCCCTGATGTTGGTTGCAGAATTTCAACTAAAGTTTTAACAATTGATGGGGTCGTATAGAACTGACCGCCGAGCTTTCCTTCGGCAGATGCGAACATGCCGAGGAAGTATTCATAAACCTGACCTAAAACATCAGATGCCTCATGGCGGCCATTACCAAAACTTATTGAACCAATCAGGTCAACGACTGCACCTAATTCAGAGGCTGGAAGCCTTGCATCTGCGTAGCGACGTTCAACAATTCCTTCTAACTTTGGGTTTTCTTTTTCAATCTCATACAGGGCGTTATCGATCTGGGATGCTATATCTGCCTGTTTAGCATTTTGTTGAATTACTTCCCAGCGCGAAGATTCCGGCACCCAAAAAACATTTACCTCTTTATAGTAGTTACGGTCATCAAGTGCGGCTTTTAGGCGCTTTGCATCTGGCTTATATCTATCACTTTTCGGATCAGAGAATGAAGCTTTTAGTTCTTCACGTCTTTCGGCAAATGAGTCTGATACATACTTTAAGAATACAAGCCCTAACACAATGTGTTTGTACTCCGCGGCATCAAGATTCTTACGAAGAATATTTGCGGTGTCCCAGTACTTCTTAAGCTGGTCTATAGTTAGCGCCATAATAGGCTCCGTTGTTTAATCGTCTTAACTCACTTACCAAATGGGAAGCTTGAAGGGTTAATTGCCCAGTTTGTTATCTCAACTGTAAGAGACTTAAGTTCCTGATTTCTAGAGCCAGGAGCTGTAACTGTTTGGCCTCTTTCAGGACTTGGGAACACTCCTGTAGTTAACCATGGGTTTCCAGACTTTATTGGAATAGCCATGTAGGGCTGAAGCTTTGCAAAAAACTCTGTTGCCTCTTTAACGGCTTTTCTAGGTTTAATTTTTTTGCCCTGACTATCCATATCACTAGTCAGTTCAAACCAGACTCCAGCAAATACTCTGACAATAGTTCCACTACCTAGCAAACTTTTCTCTCTCATATCTTTTGGCTCCATGACAAAATCTCTTTCAAAGCAATTTTGAAGTGCATCAAAGAACTGTCGAGTTTTATACTCGAGCAATCCCTGGCCCTCAGTTCCATCTTGCCAATCACGCTCTTGCGCCTTACTTATTCTTCCAGTTATTCCAACAGCAATGCAGCGAATTGAATCGGCCAGAGTTTTAGCTGATAACAAATAATCGCTTGCACCGCTCACTCTGTCTTTATTAAAATCAATACGGTCAGCAAGCAATGGGTGCGCTTTCTCATCTGCGAGAACACTTGTAATTCGATTAACAACTTTTGTTTGATCAAATCCAATTGCTAAAGCTTTAACCATGCCCTTTGCATTGTTTGCAATGTCCGCAAATATCTGCCGTGCTTCCTTTGCTGATGAACAAATCAGAATGTCAATTCCAATTGATTCATTCTCGCTGCGCGCCATATTGTCTTCAGCTTTTTCCACTCGCACTCTGGCTGCTTCTTCGACAATTGGATCGCTAAGCTTTTTAGCCTCTGAATAGTTTAATTTTGCAGCCTGTAACTCTTTGTTTAGCTGTTGCATCCATAGGTGAAACCCTAAGATTCGGTGTTGACCATCTAGGATTTTTACGCTTTGTTTAGAGCTTCTTGGAACTGACAAAACACCTAAAATTACAGATGGGTCATTTACCATCTCGTTTATTTCTGGTCTTGGCTCAAACTTCAAAATATCAAGCGGGCACCAAAGTAGAAGGCTTGGGCTTGCCCATTCCTTCTTCTCATTTACATAATCTGCAAAAGCCTTGCCCCGTTCAAGTTTCACGATGCGGTTGTCCTCTTGGACCTCATCTACTGGGGGGGCGTCTACGCCCGCAGTCAGTTGAGAAATAGGCATGTCTAGGTGATAAACCGGCCTGCCCCCCATGAACTTTCGGCTGGCAAAAAATGTGTCTTCTCTGTGGTAACCGGTCAGGCTTGCTGTATTTGTGCTCATTTCCATTCCCTACTCTCTGTAATTAAGATGTTACTAAGAGTAATAAGATCTTATTTCATTGTCAAGATCTTATTGATAAGTTTTAAAAATAAAATCACGTGAAGTCACCCTAAATGCCCTGGAAACCATGCGCCTGGCTCTACTTTGGCCATAAAAACC
>JAPLBX010000184.1 GCA_026392535.1 Actinomycetota bacterium | reverse complement strand
TCGAACTCGCTCTGCAAAAACAGCCAAGTTGCTGTCAGCGGGTCAAAGTTTGCTTCCGTGCCCAGAAACCCACGGACAAAATCGATGGGCTTAGGTGCCTCATCAATGACCGCTGCTTCGAGGTATTCCCTAGCGACCCGCACAATCAAGTCGCGGCGCAGCAGAAACACGTGAGCGGGAATCTCAGTGGCGACTTCTCGTCCCTGCCATAACCCTCCGCAATTCATGACCTCGTCGATGTTCTGCTGGCGCCGGGTCAATCGCCCCACGTCATCTGGTATTTCCTGCCGGATACGAGCAACGGTGGCCATACCCCACCCCTGCTGATAACCCAATGGTTCCAATACTGGAATCACTAGTCCTGCCAATTTTTCTGTCATATAACCTCCAAGGTTTGCGTATTATCTATCGCAAGCATAGAGGTGCGTATGACCTATCGCAACATTTGCAACACCTATTTCCTAAGATGGGAATGTGGGGAAGAAAATCGACTTGGATTACCTAGTGGGCGCAGCTGAAATAGCTCAGCGCTTGAACGTCAAAAGACCCCACCTGATCCATGACTGGCGCCGGCGCTACCCCGAATTCCCAAAGCCGATTGTGGAACTTACTGGCATCCTGCTTTGGGATTGGCGCGATGTTGAGCGATGGGCGCGGGACTCCGGACGACTATAAACCGGTGTTACTCAAACTCTTGAGATTTTGCACCAAGTTGCGCAGCATTCTCTTTCACCACTCGCTGAGTGCGATCATCAAAACCTGCAGCTTCAGAGTTGATCTCAATCGTCAAAGTCGTATTACCGCCGGACTTACTCAAATGTTCGACTACTGATTCAAGAATCTCACCCAGTTGCTTTATTGCGCGCACTGAGTCCAAATCGAACTGTCCGTAATAACGAGTCTTCGATGGCACTGGTTTAGGCGTCGTGCCTCCCGTGCCCGGTTGAGGATCGTTTCCACCAGGGACCGGACCTGGTTCACCACCGCTTGGAGTAAGAACAGGCACTGGAATGATGTCTATTTGAGCAGTTGCTTGGGCCGGGCGAACTACTAATCCACCAGCACGAACAGTGACATATTGACCTGAAACGAGTCCAACCCACTTTTCGCCATCGTGTCCATCTGCATACGCAAATGTCTCAGTTTGCCAACTTAAATTCGCCACTCCAGTTCCAATTGCTTCATTCAATACTTCTATGGATGCAATGCGGGTGAGATAAGGGAACTCACAATATGCCTTCCAAAGGTCAGCAACAGAAATGTCACCTCTCTCTTTCCAAAGTGGAATGCGATCAAGTTCCATACGAACGCGAGTTCCACCGTAAGAAGAAATCAACCTTTCTTCACTCTCGAGTTTGCGAGCGATTCTCTCAAAAAGATTTCCGTTACCGGAGGGTTTTGACTGATGCCAGATGATTTCCCGCCTACCAGCTTCTTGCTGTGGCACAAGGACAAATTGAAATGCTTCAATAATTCTTTGATTCACTGTTTCCGAAGACTCTTTTATCTTGCTTTCCGCCAACTTGACATCATTCGGTGTCAAGTTCATTTCATCACGCTTCTCAAGTATTGATTGCCATGCGAGATATACATAGACACCTTCACGTAGCTCAGTAATCCGCGCCTCATGCGCAGCCAGGAACACGAGAAGATTTCTATTCAAACGAGGACCAGCATTTCGCTGGGTAAGAATTTCAGTGGCGCTTGTAATTGCTGCCGTGGACGATTCTCCTGCCACGTGAGGCGAGGCCATCGGCAACACAACAATTCGCACTCCATCATCATCGTCCGAGACATCTCCCGGACCATCAGGAAATGCGTGCACACCTTTGAATGGTCCTAACGGGCGAATTGCTTGAATACGGCGCCGAACTTCAATGTCTGCATCGTCGACACGGAAACTTGAGGCGGCCAATCCGGCTGCTGTACGAATAATATTCGGGCGAGCAGAGAACCAGTATTGCGCACCGTCTACGTACAAATAGGTTGCATCATTGGACAAACGCCTCAAGGCATCAGTGAAAGTTCCTGGAGATTCCCCTGGTTGCGCTACACCCAGAATGATGGTCTTGATATCAACTCCACTATTTGTTCCTTGACCTCGTGGAGCTGTCGCCATGAATACAGCACGTGCGACACGGCGGGTTGCCGAGTATCGACCTAATTGTTTATTCTCCTCATCAAGACGAAGTGACAAAGAATTCGCACCATCAATATCTGAACGAATGATTGGATCCCATCCGTCATCTAGATAACGAGAGAGTTCGCTAGAAACTGAGGACTGATCCAACGGAACTGTTCCGGGCATAATCAGCAAGTTGCGATCATCCCGCATCCATAACTGTGAAATCACACTCGACATAAGACGGAGCACACCACGAGTTCGTTGGAAGCGATCAAGAGTTGACCAATCTTGATACAGACGATCAAAAAGTTCCGGATGTATTGGATATGAACTACGCATGCGTCGCTCATATTCCGGAAGTTGTACTTGACTTCCGAAATCTCCGGCCTTCTCACGGTAGTAATCCATGAAAGACCGAATAACGCCATCTCGAATGCGCTCTTGCTCAACGGTCATTGGTTCAAATAGGCGTCGCCGAACTATCTCAAAACTTTCGTCGTCATCTGCCGGCTTCCACTGGCGACTCTTACGCCGAACTACGTTTGTAAGTCTGTTGAGAGCATCGCGACCCTTTTCGCCGCCTACTTCAATATCTGATGCCGGAATTGAAACCAATACGACCACATTGTCGACTGCTGCGGCTGCCTCAGTCAGTGTTTGAGCAAACGTAAATTGCGTTTCAAAGTCTCCACCAATGACATGCGCCTCACCTTCGCGGGCAGGTAATTGTCTTGCATATGCAACCCATTCATCAATTAAGACAATTGAGGGTCCTGCCATTTGAAACACTTCTATGAGCTTGTTTCCAGGATTAGTTCCTTCTTTATCCGCTTTAGCGACTAGTGCATAACCCTTCTTGCCACACAGTTGCCAAGCAATCTCGCCCCAGATTGTCGATACTTCTGTCCCATCGGTCTTCATGGACGGGATAGAAGGTGACAACCATTGTCCAGCAACAACCGCACGATTCATTTTTGGCGGCAACTCAAGTTTGTGCTCTTCCAAAAGTGCCTCAACACCCATTAGCTTCGTGACACCAACGCCTGACGCCAAGTGATACAACGCAATCATTGAGTGCGTTTTGCCTCCACCGAAGTTGGTCTGTAAGTCAATAACAGGGTCGCCACCTTTGCCTGAGAGTCTCTCGGCTGCGCCAATAAGAAGTTGTTGAAGACCCACTGTTAAGAACGTACGGCGATAAAACTTTTCAGGATCTAAATATTCCTCGTCAGCCAATCCGTTTGCTACTTGATAGAGATCAGCAGCAAACTCGGCTTGTTGCAGCCTGCCCGTAGCAACGTCTGGGTGGGGCGTAACCACTTCACGCCATGGTCGCAGCCCAGCCAAAGGTTGACCCTCTGTCGGCTTCGCAGCAACTTTGCGTCGCTCGAAACGGGTTTCTTCCTCAATTTGTAAACGCTGTAGCTCGCGGTGTTGTCCCTGTACGTACTTCATTTGCTCGGCGGCACTAAATGCGGCAAGCAAACGCTCTGCAGTATCTAAAACACGCAAAGTGTCTCGAGTAGAGAAATTCTCCTGATGTGCCCACTTATTACGCGCGTCTCGCATCTCGGACACGTAACTGCGTTCAGCAATTCCTAATTGGTTATACCAAACTTCTTGCCAGGTATTTGTCATACCCTTCAAAATCCATGCTAAATCAGAATCATCTGCTCCACCAACCGCATGTCGATCTCGGCTATGAACTTGCTCCAACCAATCAGACCCAAACTTTGCTTCCCATGCAGCAACACATCCAGGACGAATACCATCCCGCACCGCCTCTAAAGCTTTTTGTACACGTTCACTATTTGGAATAGCCATGAATCACCCCTTTCCTAAAACAGAGTTTCTGGCGATGAATCGCCTTTTGTTTCTTGCCTAGCAAGCTTTTCAATCTCTGGCCACGCAGCTATCAACATGTTGTAAGCACTGCCTTCGCTCGCCCACTTTTTACGGTCACAAATTCCATAAAGCAGATAGGCAAGTTGGCGAGCCCGTTCTCCAAAACCACTCCCTATTTGTTTCATTAGGTCAGAGGCAATCGACTCAGACTGTTCGAGAGCGCGGATTAAATATTGTGTTGTTTCCCACACTGTTAATCGAGTGTCGTTCTTAGGATTCCAACTGTCAGACATTTCATTTCGCTCAAGAAGTCGCAGTTTTCCTTCTTTGCTTACGGCGATTCCAGATTCGACTACTCCCCCGACAGTTGTGTTTTTGGCCTTAGCCAAAGTATCCGCATCACCAAATGCACCGGGATTATGGCCAAACTGTTCATACCAAGTCACCGCAAAACGAGTATCAGCATCAAATTCTGACTCTTCCCCAGACAATACTTCTGCAAGCACTTCATTTATTAATGAGAGCGCTGTACGCACCGTCATATTTTGGCCATCTGCCTCTACTACTTTTGAGTAACGGGAGAAAATACCAATGCCGGGGCCAATTGCAGATTGTGCCATGTCTACTGGTGCAATATTCTCTACTTGCAAAATCTTTACAGCCGGGGCCATTTCAGTACGCAAGGCTGAGATAAATTCTCCTCTGGTTGCCATCGCAGCGGCGATATTCCGCTTTCGACACGAGAGGACAATTGACGTTGCCAACGCGTTAGATCCGACGGCACGCATTCTGTTCCCAAGTTCAGTTCTCATCGGCCATGTCGCAGTGATAGTCCATCCACTCTGAAGCAAAGCATTCAAAAATGTTTCCCAGCCAGTGGATTCAGATCCTTCGGACTCAGTTGCTTTGAATGCATAGAAGACTGCAGCAGGGTACCGGTCATCCGCGGTAGCAATTGCGGACGAAAATAGCTCTGTCATTCCCGACTCGAAATGAGTTTTAGCATTGTCGTGAGACCCTTGACGTACATGGTTTGCGACTAACTCATCAGCTTTGGGAGTCAGAAGCGTTGATAACTCATCTGGCCAAACATTCGGAAGATTTCTTCTCATCCAAACGTAGAAGAAATCAGACAAATCGGAATAGGGCACGTTGTCGTAGTAGGGCGGATCAGTCATCAACACATGTGGTTCTATTTCTGTGACGCGGCTACGAGCATCACGTTGCGCAGTATTTCCAACGGAGCTTGTAATCGGAAGATTAATAATTGCCTTGGTTATACCGCGCACACAATTAGACCAGCTCCCCGCAGATTGGCTGAGTGGATTGCTTTCGGCAAAATCCCATGTCATTGGAATTGCCTGCCGCGCAAAAACATTTCTTGCAAGCATTCGAGTTGAGTCCCACGAACAACTTGTCGAGTTTCTATCGGCTAAACGATCAAGTGCGAAAGCAAGATAGGTCTGAATTGCTCCTGCATACGCAATCGCCCCACGCCCACCATCAGATAAAGGTTCGCCCTTTGGCATCGACTTCAATGCATCTTCAAGAACTTTTTGATTTAGAACCTTCAAAAGATCAGAAAATACAGTGAGCGATACCAATTGGCGACGGGTAAACATCTTCCACCACTCATCAATTCCATATCTGAAAGTTCCCATGTACTGTGGGTGATCCGACATAGAACCTGTCGGCTGCCACAAAGCTTCAGATATATCTCCTGCAGCACGAATCTGGTCTTGCCCGGGAGAAACATAGACACGGCCATTGGAGCTTTCCGCAACAACTGCAAGTAATTGCTCTCCTAATTCGCCGCGCTTACCAGCCTCTTTGATCATTTTTAAGGGAATTGTCGATCCTGTTGCAATGCAAGTAGCTCCTTGACGATTCACATTCCCATCATTAGGCGTGCCTCCCGTAACCACCTCATAAGAAATTTCTCTGGTATCGCTATCCACATGCGCCTTAACCCAGATTGTTGGTTTCCCTGGCTTTTTTACTAACTCCCAAGATCGCACCAAGGGGACATGTCCTAGCCAGGAGGGATCGGGGGACTGAATAGTTCGAGCCCAAATCCAAGCAATTGGTTTCCCGCTTGAGCCATCAGGGAGCTTCACGTCTGGATACGCATTCTTGAGCAGCTCCCGTGCCCGTTCCAAAAGCCAAGTTCCATATGCATCAACATCAGCTGCCAACCCTGACGATCCCTCCCAGAACGCACTCGACTCGCTCAAACCTTCAAATACTGGCGCAGAGCCAGCGAATTTTGCAGGTATCTCGATCATTGCGCGTTGAATAAGCACTGCTACCGGATTCAAATCCCCAGAGAACGTGGGAAGACCTAGCCGAAGAGCCTCAAGAGGAATCGCGCCTCCTCCGCCAAAAGGATCAAGAATTTTTGGAAGTTCTCCCTCGCACGAATTCACAATTTCAGCTCGCGCGTCTTGAAGCACTTTCTCATCAGTTGTTGCTTCCCATGGGACTAATCGCTCAAGAATGTCGAAAAGGCGTCGACGTTCAATTGCCTGATCTTCATCAGTTGGAAATTTGTCTGGGTGCGCCGAAGGATCATCGACTAACGAGGACCACAACACAGCTCGTGCTGCGGCCAAAGGGCGACGAGCCCACCAAAGATGCAATGTTGATGGATGACCGTGTCGGATTGACTTTTCTCGTGCAGATTCAAAATTTATTTTGGCTAACGGTAAAGCGACTTCAATGAGCTTTTTCTTGTAGGTCATTGCGGGTCCAATCCGTGAGGTGCTAGATCAGCAACTTTAAGGGGTACGTAAGTTTGCGCAAAGTGAGGTTCGTAGCCGTCAAATGGTTTGACGAAATATCTAACCAATGATTCGCCGTCATCTTCATTCGGCACTCGAACCACGGCAAGGCGGAAACGCTCCGGGTTCATCTTCGCTTTGCGAATTTGACTAGCACTGACATGAATTTCTGTTGTGGCAGGGCGATGACCCTTCACCTCAATGAAATACACCGTTTGAGTTTCTGGATCAGTACTCAGTACATCGAACCCAGGATTGTTGTGATCTTGCTCTTCCGGAATTCGACCCAATGCTCGTTCAGCAGAAAGCACAGCTGCTACCGCACGGCGATCAGTGTCTTTAGCAATTTCTGGGTCTATGACCACTCCACCAATTCCATTGAGACGATCAAGCATTCCTTGAGAAATGATCAATGCTGCAGTGACCACAAGTGGAGCATGATTAACTAAATCACTTTCCATCTCAAGTTCACGCAGTCGATGAGCTTTTCGCGATTCAAGTTCATCAGCGCGTGTTCGGGCACGGCCTGAACTATGGCGAGGCTTCTTTCCTTGAAGTTCTTGTGCTTTCAGTTCTTCAGCTCTGAGATCCCAATAACGAATTTCAGAATCAAGACGCTCTCGCACTGCAGCACGAATACGCTCAACCTTTGCTTGCACAACTTCATTAACTGAAGCATGGTG
>JAPLBX010000186.1 GCA_026392535.1 Actinomycetota bacterium | reverse complement strand
CTGAATCCCTTGATCGGTCCATGACGATTGAATGATCGTAAACGGATACATATGAACCGCCGCGACCGAAGTGACCCATATCGGTTCGCCAGACAATCTGCGGCATCCAGTGCATTCCAAGAATTGGAACACCTGCTTCGCCCATTGCTCTGACGGTGCTTTTCATATTCTCTAGCTGTTCTTCACGCCCTGGGAGGCCAAGCATCAATTTGTCATAGAAGTGATTTGGCACATTTTCAAAGGATTCCACCTTCACACCTGCAGCATGCACTGGAGCAAGAAATTCCTTTATTTCCGCAGCATCCCACTTAACATCACCTTTAATGTCAGGTGTCTGAAATGAAGCTCCTTCACACCCTAATTGCAAAGCGAAATCTAAATACTCTTTATCATTTCCTGGGTGTTGGCCAACAGCTACGCGCATCTTCGGACTTGCCATCATCACTCCCCTGGATTGTGAATACCTATAAATAGTAGCCCTAGCGATCACGTAATAGAAGTATCTGAACGTATGGTCATGTGGGGGTAGTAAGAAGTATCTTTCTTACATGGCCAAGCGAGTGGGCGTTGCAAGCATTATCCAAGAGACAAACACATTCTCCGCAAATCGCACCACCATGCAAGATTTTGAAATTCAAGGAATCTGGCTCGGCGCTGAAGCTGATACAAATTCGCAAGGGATGAACATCGAAGTTGCTGGAAGTTTAGAGCAACTTCGCGCTCATGACTTTGAAGCAATTCCGTTGATGCGAGCGTGGGCTATGTCTGGTGGCATATTGCTCGATAGTGAATTAGCGAAAATGAAATCGCTACTAAAAGATCAAATTTCTGCTGCCGGCAAGTTAAATGGACTCATTCTTAATCTCCATGGAGCGCTAGTTAACGAAAGTGATGATCATACCGATGCTCAGATCACTGAATATGCTCGTGAACTTCTTGGCTCCGATGTACCAATCGTTGTGACTCATGATCTGCATGGAAATCCTTCACGTCGTATTGTCGCCGCGTCCGACGGCCTTATTGGATTCCGCACCTACCCTCACATCGATCAGGGTGATACGGGTCGACGCGCTGCGGATTTAATGAACGAGTTACTTACAAACAATCGCACACTAGGAACAATGCTAAAGAAACTGAACATGATTATTCCGGCCGAGACTATGGGCACCAGCGATCAACCCTTACTGCAGATTCGCGAACTGGCTGACTCTTTGATCGATGATGAAATCTTGGACATATCACTATTCCCAGTGCAGCCATGGATCGATGTCGGCGAAGTTGGTTTTGGAATCACTGTCGTGCACGCAGGGAACATCAAACGTGCAAACGAATGCGCGGAAGTTATCCGAAAAGCACTCTGGGATATCCATAAAATGTTTGAAGCGCAGCTCTATTCCGTAGAGGATGCCATCGATCATGCGATCAAGGGCTATCAAGGAAAGATGCAGATGATTGCGCAATCTTCGGATGCTCCCACTGGTGGCTCTACCGGAGATGATTCCCGCGTAGTTGCAGCCCTAGTGAATTATGGAAGCGATATTCCCAGCGCCTGTACAGTCGTCGATGCGCCTGCAGTTGATAAAGCTTTCGAACGAACGATAGGCGATGAGGTCTCACTCCCACTCGGATTTACAATCGACCCACGATGGGGATCTCCTTCAACTGTTCACGCAAAACTAATCAATAAGGGGCAGGCACCTGTAGTTCTTACCGGTCCAGCAATGACCGGACAGATAGTTTCAATAGGTCGTTGGATAGTTGTAGAGACCTCAAATAATTTGATCCTGCTGGATATGAGATTGCAGGGATCGATTTAGATGAGTGCGTGATTGTTCATGTCCGCTCTCCGCTGCTATACAAGTCAGGATTTGCCGGACGTTATGGTCAAGCCTTCTCGCTGGATCTCGATGGTCCGACTACTCCAAACATCAAAAAACTCAAGTTCATTAACGTCCCCCGCCCCATGATTGGTCTTGATGACTTTGATGGAGAGCTCGCAGAAGTAAGCAGCGACTAAAGTAAATATTTGTCGATCAGAGTGTTGCTTTAAAGAACTCCAAATTTCGCAAAAGCTTCTGATGGCGGCATGCCCTCGCGGACTGCCTTTCGAAAGTTGGATTCACCCGAGTTCTTCTCAATTACCATCTCGACGACCTTATCGATTGCTGCAACTGGAACGATTACTACTCCGTCAATATCGCCAACGATGAGATCACCGGGATTTATAGTCACTCCATCAATTACGCCTGGAACGTTATGCGCAACGACTTCATAGCGACCATTGATATTGATCGGAAGCGAACCTGTTCCAAACATTTTAAATCTCATGGCGCGAGTACGCACAAGATCGCGTGATGGTCCATCGCCGAGAAAACCTGCGACTTCTTTGAAGTTGCAAGCAGTCGAAAGTAACTCTCCCCAGAGAGCAGCTTTACCGGTTCGACCAGTTGGGGCTACATAAACCTGATCTTTTTGAATTGCATCAATAGTTTTGAGTAAACCAACATAGGGAACTTCTGGGAATGAATCCACATCTTCTATCTGCACCGGAAACGCGTAACCCAACATGATGCCTTCACCCGAGAGCATTTTGATATCTTCAGCAAGAACTTGTTTGCCATATCCCAGTTCATCGAGACAGTCTGCAGCTAACGCAGAGGTAAAAATCGTCCTTAGATGTGCAAGAT
>JAPLBX010000108.1 GCA_026392535.1 Actinomycetota bacterium | reverse complement strand
TAAGTCTTCTTCTAAGCCTTCTTTTTCACCATCGATGATTCGCTGTGACAGTCTTTCAAAAAGAGGTAAGGCCAGTAAGTCCTGCAATCGGTTCTTCGAGGTGTTTTGTGCATCTACATTCTCAAATAAATCCAGGAAGTTCGACAAAGGATCGAATGTGCAAATATCGTTTACAAATACACGCTTGTCGTAAATCAAATCCAAAGCAGCGTCAATTTGCTCTTTGGGAATTTTGCTAAG
Organism: Actinomycetota bacterium; assembly: GCA_026392535.1. Taxonomy (GTDB): domain Bacteria; phylum Actinomycetota; class Actinomycetes; order S36-B12; family UBA5976; genus JAFMIT01. The sequence goes on along the minus strand of JAPLBX010000108.1, from coordinate 9,849 downwards.
CGGCAAGATCTTTGAAGGATGCACAATCGCTGCCGTTAAGCCCCTAGAAACCGCTTCGAGCAAGAAAACACTGTTTAGAACCTGTCGAGCAGCAGGATTCAAACCGAATGAGACATTCGATAGACCAAGAACTGTTTGAATGCCTAGAAACTTAGCAGATATCTTTTCAATCGCATCCAAAGTTTCGAGTCCGTCGCGCCTAGTCTCTTCCTGTCCAGTAACAATTGGGAAGGTCAAAGCATCAACCATGATGTCTGGTACTTGCATGTTCCAGTTGTTACATAAATCCTGAATTAGACGTGTTGCCACAGCGACTTTATGGTCGCAAGTTCTTGCCATGCCCGTTTCATCAATAGTTAGAGCAACAACTGCAGCTCCGTGCTCACTCACTAGCTCCATAGTTCGTTGGAAACGTGAAGTTGGCCCATCACCGTCTTCGTAGTTCACACTATTGACAACTGCCCTACCACCTAGGCTTTCAAGTCCCGCTTGCAAAACACCAGGCTCAGTCGAATCGAGCACGATTGGCAAAGTGCTGGTAGTCGCAAATAAGGCAGACAAGGCTCGCATGTCTGCAACGCCATCTCGGCCAACATAATCGATGTTCAGATCAAGAAGGTGCGCACCTTCACGAATTTGGGCTTTGGCAATGTCAACGCATTTTTCAAAATCATTTGCCAGTAGAGCGTCTCGGAAAGCTTTTGATCCGGTTGCATTAGTTCGCTCACCAATTGAAAGGTAGGAATTCTCCTGTTTGAACGGCACTGAAACATAAAGGGATGAAGAGCTAGGTTCGTTGTTAATCTCACGCTTTGAAATCGCGTGTCCATGTAATTTTTCAACGACAGCCTTGAGATGCTCAGGAGTTGTCCCGCAACAACCTCCAATCAAGGAAAGGCCGTAATTATTAACAAATTGCTCATGCGCCAAAGCTAATTCTTCTGGGGACAATGGATAAAACGAACCATCGCGAGTTAGAACTGGTAAGCCAGCGTTTGGCATGGCAGATAGTGCGATATTCGAGTTTTGTGACAAATACCGTAAGTGTTCACTCATTTCGAGTGGACCGGTTGCGCAATTCAATCCGATAATTTCAATACCGAGTGGGGCTAACGTGGTTAGAGCTGCACCAATTTCAGAACCAAGCAACATAGTGCCTGTTGTTTCGACCGTTACTTGTGCCCAAACTGGAATATCAATACCCAAAGATTTCTTAGCCCTCATTGCCCCAATGACAGCGGATTTAGTTTGCAAAAGATCTTGGCTAGTTTCAATTAGCAAAGCATCTGCTCCACCGTCGATTAGTCCGCGAGCTTGTTCTTGATAACTATCTCGTAAGTTTGCAAAAGTAGTGTGACCAAGCGAAGGCAATTTTGTGCCTGGTCCGATCGATCCAACTACGAAGCGAGGATGATCTTTAGTCGAAAAAGAATTGGTCGTTTCTTTAGCAATTCTTGCTGCTGCGAAGTTGTATTCGTAAATTCTTTCTGGAATTTCATATTCCATCAAGTTTGCCCAGTTTGCTCCAAATGTATTGGTCTCAATTAGATCCACCCCAACTTCTAGGTAGGCACTATGGACGATCGGCTATCAAAACCCGCTCTGAGAGGGCCTTTCGCAAGTCATTACGGGTTTCACGCATGGGTCGAAGTTTACTTGGCTAAGGTTGCCATAGGTTCGTCGAAAGGACTGAGGTGGAAAATCCACTAGATCGGCCGCTCAAAGACCCAGTTCTACTGTTGGCCTTTGAAGGTTGGAACGATGCCGGCAATTCGGCAAGTGCAGCACTAGACCACCTCACTGATGTTTGGGATGCGGCATTACATAGTGAATTAGATCCCGAGCTCTATTACGACTTTCAAGTTAATCGCCCGTTTGTGACAACTTTGGAAAACAACGAACGTTTTATTGAATGGCCATCAACGACGATTCACATCGCGCGCCAACCGAAAAGTGAAAATGACGTCATCATCATTCGCGGTATCGAACCCAATATGCGTTGGCGCAGTTTCGCTCAAGAGATCTTGCAAATCGCGAAAGATTTAGGTGTTGTAAAACTCGTTGCGATCGGAGCATTACTAAGCGAAATATCGCACAACCGGCCGATTCCGGTTATTGCAACATCTAGTGACAATGAATTTTTAGAGGATAAAGTATTTTCGGAATCTGATTACACCGGGCCTACCGGAATCATCGGCGTCATTGTCGATGTATTTTCTCGTAATGAAATTCCAGCTGGTTCCCTTTGGGCCCAAGTCCCACATTACGTTGCTGGAACTAATTGCCCTAAGGCAACTTTGGCGCTGCTTTCTTCAATCGAAGAACTGCTAGATATTGCGGTGGAACTTGAAGATTTAACCGAGGCTGCAGCAGAGTGGGAAAAGGAAGTGGACGCATTAGCGGCCGACGATGAAGAACTCGCAACCTACATTTCCCAACTCGAAGACACTCAGGAACCTTCTGCAGATACTGACTCAATCGCTGATGAGTTTGAACGTTACTTGCGCAGACGTGGTCAGTAGTTACGGATTTTCGTAACCAAACTAGCTGTTGCAGGATCTAAGGAAGTCGTGTCACCATTTTCTAGAGCTGGTGTAATAGAACCGGCAACTACTTTTCCTAATTCAACTCCCCATTGGTCGAATGAACCAACATTCCAAAGGATTCCTTGGACAAGCGTTATGTGTTCATATAAAGCAACGAGTTGTCCCAACACACTTGCAGTGAGCTTTGGATAAATAATGACGGTAGAAGGTCTATTACCTGGCATAACTTTATGTTCAACGAGTTCTGGTTTGGTTCCCTCGGCCGCAATTTCCTCGGCTGTCTTTCCAAACGCAAGGACGCTTGATTGTGCAAGGACGTTGGCTAGCAAAAGAGTGTGGTGATTACCAATTTCGGTAACTGGTTTAGCGCCGAATAAGAAATCGACCGGTACTAGCGCTGTTCCTTGATGCAACATCTGATGGAATGAATGCTGGCCATTCGTACCTGGTTCACCCCAATAAATCGGACTAGTTTGATACTCAACCTTCTCACCGTCCACAGTGACAGACTTGCCGTTACTTTCCATAAGAAGTTGTTGCAAGTAAGCGGGAAACCGTTTTAGATAATTCTCATAAGGCAAAACTGCGTGTGATTGTGCGTCGAAGAAATTGCGGTACCAGATTGTTAACAATGCCATTGTTACTACAACGTTGTTTTCAATGTCGGTTTTTGCGAAGTATTCGTCCATTGAATGAAAGCCACTCAACATCTCATCAAAGGCTTCTGGACCGATAGCGATCATGGTTGATAGACCAATTGCGCTCTCCAAGCTAAAGCGGCCTCCAACCCAATCCCAAAAACCAAAGGTACGGTCTTCAGTGATGCCAAACTTAGATACCAATTTAGCGTTCGTACTCAACGCGACGAAATGATTATTTGGATCAAATGAGGTACCTAGATTGTCCGCCAACCAGGTTTTGGCAGTATTGGCATTAGTCATTGTTTCACTCGTTGTGAAGGTTTTACTTGCGACAATGAATAATGTCGACGCAGGATCTATCTTTATCAGAACCTCGTGTATGTCTGCCCCATCTACGTTTGATACAAAATGAAAATCAAGATCTTTGGTCACGTAATGCTTTAACGCTTCAAAAGCCATCACAGGACCTAAATCTGACCCACCAATTCCGATATTCACAACATGTTTGATTACTTGACCGTTTGCGCCAGTTATTGAACCATTTCTCAAAGCAACAGAAAAATCACGCATTCGAGCCAGAACCGCATGGACGTCAGCTACAACATCTTGTCCATCAACTATGAGGCTTTCACTTTTTGGCTTGCGAAGAGCCGTGTGCAAAACAGAGCGATTTTCAGTGACGTTTATCTTTTGCCCAGAGAACATTTTGCTGATGCCTTCGCAGAGCTCGCGTTCCTTAGCAAATGCTTGTAAAGCTTTCAAAGATTCGTCATCAATGATGTGTTTGGAAAAGTCGAAAAACAAATCGACAGCTTGAGAACTGAATTGAGTTGGTCTTTGAGGATTATTCTCGAAAAGTTCGCGGATATTTGTCTTTTTCATCCGCTCAGATTGTTTAGCAATGTTTTTCCAACTCATCATCGTCTCCTAAAGCGCTATTCCGAATAGTTTGTCCAGTGATCTGCCAACAAGACCGGCCCCGCCATGAGTGTTGCCTTTACCTTGCATAGTGTTAGTCGCCCAAGAATCTATCGCTGATACTGCCGATGGCGTATCAAGGTCGTCGGCAAGGAAGTGGCGTATCTCCCCTAGCAATGCCTCTGGCTCAACTGTAACTTCCAACGCTAAAGCTTCACGCCAATTTTCTAATCTGATATTTGCGTTAGTTAACAAATCGTCACTCCAGTGCCACTCTTTCGAGTAGTGATTGGTGAGAATCGCTAGCCTGATGGCCATCGGATCAACACCAGATGCGAGTAAATCACTTACAAACACCAAATTACCTAATGATTTACTCATCTTTTCACCTTGGTAATTCACCATTCCGGCATAGATGTAAGCGTTAGCTAGACCCACGTGCAGCCAGGAATCACACTCGACCTGACACATATCGTGGTGCGGAAATATTAGATCGTTACCACCAGCCTTCACAGACACTGGCAATGCTGCATATTTGTTCGCGATTGCTACGCATTCCACATGCCAACCAGGTCGACCCTTGCCTAATTCCGATTCGAATCCATCATCTCCAAGAAATTGCTTCCAAAGCAATGGATCGAGTGCGTTCCTTTTATTGGCTCTCTCTGGGTCTCCCCCACGAGCTGCAAAAAGTTGTTTCATTTCATCGAATTTTAAATGCGACACAAATCCAAGTTTGTCAGACTGGGAGATGTCAAAATAAATATCATCATTTAGACGATATGCAGCATCCATATCAAGCAATTCTTGGATTGCGGTAACAATAGTAGAAAATTCTTCGGTGATTGTGGCGTAAGAATCAGGTGGCAATACGCGTAAGGCCACCATGTCGTCGGCGTAGCGTTTCATTTCGCGATTTGCAATCTCTTGCCACGGCGTGCCACTTTTTGCAGCACGCTCAAAAAGTGGATCATCTATGTCGGTGACATTCTGAACATGATTTACCGAAAAACCTGCGTCAAGCCAAACTCTTTTTAAGAGGTCAAAATTTACATATGTAGCAGCGTGGCCGATATGGGTTGAGTCGTAAGGAGTAATCCCACAAATATAGATTGACGCTTTAGCGTCTACGACTGGATTTAACTTTTTCCCAGAAGCGACATCGTTGAGTAACGGCGCAAGGCCAACACCTGATATTTCAGGCAACGCAACTGAGCTCCATGATTTCATAATGATGTAAGAGTATCTAACGCCGGTAGCCGTTGGCACGAGGACAAATGTGTCCTGCCGGCTCTAGAGGTAACTGACAGAATTGGCAGGGTTTAGCGCCGAATGCCAGTATGCGATTTGTGCGAACAATAAATGCTCTGGCCTGTTTCAAACTAAGCCGCACTCTCAAGCAAGGTGGACCGTCAGTCTCATCGGATTCAACATCGGGGATATCTTCAGAATGCCATTCTCCATTAATTTCTAGCGTTACCAATTGAGTTAATTCGTTCCAAGCCAAACCCATAGATTGGGCTCCAAACTCCAGATCAATTGGCTGACTCAAAGCTTCAAGATCCAAATCAGGTGGATCAGAAATTGGTACGTCCACACCCATCTTTAGCAGTTCATCCAAAATGCGATCTAATCCTTGTGACAAGACATCGGCCTGAGTGTCTTCAAGGGCGATTGTTACTAGCCGCTTGTCATCTTTTGCCTGGATAAAGAATTCTCGTTCATCGACTGGACCTACCGTGCCAACAACGAATCTTTTTGGAAGGTGGAATTCAAATACTTCACGCATTTAAACAATCACTCCCGATGATGCGAGGGCTAGAAGAATCACGCCCAATGCAATTCTGTAATAACCAAAAACACTGAATGTGTATTTTGACAAGAAGCGCATCAGCCCAGCGATAACGAAAAGACCAACTGTGAATGAAACAGTTGTTGCAACCAAAATTTGAGACCAACTGAAACTTATGTCCGCTACTACACTTTCAGACAGAGCAGATCGCAGTTCATACACGCCGGATGCGAACACTGCGGGTACTGCGAGTAAGAATGCATAGCGGGTTGCTGTCTTTCGTTCTAAACCAATTGCGATGCCAGCAGAGATAGTCGCACCTGACCTGGAAACGCCTGGTATCAGTGCAAGTGTTTGGGCAATTCCCATGAAAAGTCCTGCACCAATCGTCATTTTTGATTTGCGGGGAAAGGCGAATCTTTCAACAAAAATAAGTACGAATCCGAAAACGATCAAAGCTGACGCAACTACCCAAACGTTACGAACATCTTTTTCAATGAAATCCTTCAGTAGATACCCTGCAACACCTATTGGAATACTGCCAAGAACCAAGGCCCAAGCCAAGGTTGCGTCTTGGGTACGTCGAACAGTTTTGTTAGTCAGTGACTTCAGGAAAGTTACGAGTAGATGAGAGATATCTCGCCAAAAATAAATTAATACAGCCGCTTCAGTTCCCAATTGAATAACAGCCGTAAATGCAGCACCAGGATCTCCCCAGCCAAATATTTCCGAAATCAGGAAGATGTGTGCGGTGGAAGAAATTGGAAGAAATTCAGTTAGGCCCTGGACGACGCCCAGGAATACAGCAATAAACCATTCACTCACAAGACAAATCTAGTCATTATTTGGGTGCCAACCTAACTTATCGCGCTCTCATCTCTAGGCTGTGACCGTGAAATCAAGAGTGATTGCAAACTGTGGTCTAGAAATCAGCGAAATCGGATTAGGAACCATGACCTGGGGCCGCGACACCGATGAATATGAAGCTCGTGAACAATTTGATTTATTCGTTCAAGATGGCGGAACCTACATCGACACGGCCGACGTTTACTCGGATGGTAATTCTGAAAAACTACTCGGGCAATTCATAGCGGAAAATGATCTTATCGATCGTCATGACCTCGTTATAGCGACTAAAGGTGGGCGAATTCGCAATGCTGAACGTTCGATTAACAATACATATACCTATTTATCTAAAGCACTTGATTTATCGCTCGAGCGATTAAATCTCGATTTCGTTGATATCTATTTCCTTCATGCTCACGATGTCGAGACTCCACTAGATGCAATTGCTGAAAACATCACCCAACTTCTAGAATCTAAAAAAACTAGATACGTTGCAGTTTCTAATTTCTCTGCGTGGCAAATCACATACTTGTCTGAAAAGGTATCAAGCCAACGGTTTATTGGCACCCAGAATGAATACTCCTTAATAAAACGTGATCCCGAGACAGAGATGTTCGGCGCTCTCGCCTATTTGGATCTGGGATTCTTCGCTTGGTCACCTCTAGGACGTGGAGTTCTAACAGGAAAATACCGAAACAGCATTCCAGCAGATAGTCGAGCAGCATCTCCGCACCTAGGCCAATTTGTTCGCTCGATGCTCACCGACTCCAATCAAAAGACTGTCGAAGCTCTATCTACCGCTGCTAGCGGACTTGGCTGCACGTCGTTGGAATTAGCTCTTCTATGGGTCTTGCAAAACCCAGGCGTAACGTCTGCCATAACAGGAGCTCGTAACGCAGCTCAATTGCGAACTATTTTGCATGCTCTGAATTCTGAACTGCCCGAACAGATTTACTCAGCTCTTAATGAAGTTTCTTTAAATCATTAAGCGTTTTTGAGAAAACGGTCCATTACTCTCGCACCAAAACGTAAAGAATCAACTGGCACTCGTTCATCAACACCGTGGAATAGCGATGCAAAATCCAAAGATGGTGGAAGCTGCAGCGGAATGAATCCGTAACAGCGAATGCCCAATCTTGCAAATGCTTTTGCGTCTGTACCACCACTCAATACGTATGGCACCGCATGCGATTTGTCATCCTCGAAACGAAGTGCATCTGCCATCGCGTCCACGGTTGGACCGTTGAATGGTGTTTCCATAGCAATATCTCTAATGGAATCGGTTCGCGTAATGTTCGGACCGAGCAATTCATCTATTTGTGCATCGAATTCGTCTTCGAAGCCTGGTAATACGCGACCATCTATTTGCGCCGTTGCAAATTGCGGTACTACGTTTACTTTGTATCCGGCATCCAACATTGTTGGTTGGGCAGAATTTTGAAAAGTCGCGCCAATCAATCGGGCCATCGGGCCCAGAACCTTGATGATGCTCGGCACATCAGTTGGATCTAAATCAATTCTGAAAGCTTCTGAAAGCTCTCGAACCAATGCTTCATTGGTCTTTGTTAAACGAACTGGCCAGTTGAATTCTCCAATGCGGGTGACAGTCCTTGCAAGTTCTGTTACAGCATTGTTGCTGTTAAGCATGGAACCATGTCCGGCTTGACCTTCTGCAGTTAGCTTCATCCAGCGAATGCCTTTTTCTGCGGTTTCAATGAAGTACAGTCGTAAATCTTTATTAACTTCTAAAGAGAAGCCACCAACTTCTCCTACTGCTTCGGAAACGTTGTTGAACATATCTTTTCGATTTTCAACTAACCAATGTGCTCCATGTTTGCCACCAGCTTCTTCATCAGGGAGAAAAAGCAAATTGATGGTTCTACGCGGCTTGATCCCAGCAGCCTTCCAAGCTCTTACTGTCGACAACAAAATTGCGTTGCCATCTTTCATGTCTACCGCGCCGCGTCCCCAGACCATGCCGTCGTGGATTTCCCCGCCGAAAGGATCGTGTTGCCAGTCCCCGACCGCAGGAACAACATCGAGATGCCCATGTACAAGCAAAGCTTCGGCACTTGGATCTGATCCTTCAATTTGGGCAAAGACTCCTTGTCGTTTACCTGATGTGGTTGAAAAACGTTCGCAATCAATACCGAGTTCTTGGAGTTTGGATTCAACATATTCGGCTACTGCGGCCTCACCAGGACCGGTGTCATCGCCGAAATTAGTAGAGTCAATCTGAATCAACTCTTGGGTGATTTTTACTACTTCGTTATCGATGTTGGTGGTTGCAGAATCTGGGGTCATGGTTCAAGTCTGCCAGTATGGCAAGGCTTATCCCTAAGCATTGGTAAAGTTCGCCGCTCGAGTCCGGGTGGCGGAATAGGCAGACGCGCTAGCTTGAGGTGCTAGTCCTCGCAAGGGGTTAGGGGTTCAAGTCCCCTTTCGGACACGTTAGAACCCGTCTTAAGGCGGGTTCTACCCTTATCAGGTAATTTCAACAGAATGCGAGCTCCAGCTATGACAGATGAAGTTCTTATCAAGGCCTCATCTTTAACCAAAATGTACGGTGACTTCGCCGCTGTTGATGGCATTGATTTCCAAGTCAAAAAGGGTGAATCCTTTGGTTTACTCGGTCCAAACGGAGCTGGCAAATCAACAACGATGCGAATGATTGCTTCCACGCTCGAGCGAACCAGTGGAGATTTAGAGATACTAGGCATGGATCCAAACAAATTCGGTCCAACAATTCGTGCTTATCTTGGCGTAGTGCCACAGACGGACAATCTGGATACTGAACTCAAAGTTTACGAGAACCTGTACATCTATGGCAGGTACTTTGGTTTGAGTAGAAAATACATTGAAAACAAAATTGAAGAACTTTTGGATTTTGCTCAACTTCAAGAGAAGCGAAATGCTAAGACAGATTCTCTCAGTGGGGGCATGAAAAGACGATTGACCATCGCTCGAGGCTTGATGAATGAACCAGAAATATTTCTACTTGATGAGCCGACAACAGGATTAGACCCCCAAGCTCGTCACATTTTGTGGGATCGACTATTTCGGTTAAAAGAACAAGGCGTAACACTGGTTATTACCACTCACTATA